>JAHFES010000038.1 GCA_023248355.1 Nitrospiraceae bacterium | reverse complement strand
CCGTTCCTGATCTTCCGGCGCGATGCCGGGACCTTCGTCCGCCACGGTGACCACAGCCCGCTTGCGCTTCGTGTCATACTTCGTACTCACCCACAAGCGCCCTTTTTGATTCATGGCCTGAATGGCGTTATCGAACAAATTCACGAAGACCCGTTTAAGCTGCTCCCGATCGAAATTAATCGGCGGAAGATCCGCGTCCAGGTCCACGATCAGGTCAATGTCTTTTTGTGCCGCCCGATACAGCGTGAGCACTTCCTGCATCACATCGTGCAAGGATTGGCGCGCCATGTGCGGCGCCGGCAGCCGTGCAAACTTCGAAAACTCATCGAGCATATGCTTGAGACTGCCGACCTCATTGATGATCACAGTGGTCGCATCGTCGAACACCTGGTCAAGATCAGGCGCCTTCTCGAAGAACTTCTTTCGCAACCGCTGAGCCGACAATTGAATCGGGGTCAGCGGATTCTTGATCTCATGCGCCACACGCCGCGCCACCTCTTGCCACGCGGCCACTTTCTGCGCCTTGATCAACTCCGTGAGATCCTCGAAGACCAGCACGAACCCCAGATCCTTGTTCGCCTCATCGCGCATCCGCGACCCATTCAACCCGATCGTGACAAGCTTGCCCTGCACATCCAGCTGCCCTTCCAACGCCAGGTCGTCTCGGTCATCGGCCAACATGCGGTCATAGGCCGTCTGGAACAGATCGAGGCCGAACTCTTTGAACGCCTCATTGGCCGCCCGCCCGCGGAACCGGTCGGCCGCCAACCCCAGAATGCGCTCACCCGATGGATTGAACGTCGTAATAACCCCATTCCGATCGATCGACAACAGGCCGGCGGCGATCGTAGCCACGACGGTTTCGATATAGGCCCGGCGGCGATCGAGTTCGGTGTTGGTGTTCCGGAGCGAGAGGTTCGCCTCCTCAAGTTTGGACTTACTCCCTTGGAGATCCTGGGTCATCCGATTAAATGAGTCGATCAAGACGCCGATTTCATCCGTGGCCTTCGCGTCAATCTTCACCGACAGATCGCCCTGCGCGACCGCTTCCGTGGCTTCCGCCAGCCGCTGAATCGGGACTGTGATGCTCCGCGCCACATAGAACCCGAACCACGTCGCGCTGAACAGAATCAGCACCGTGACCACGGCGACAAAAAGATAGGCCCCTGCTTTGATCGGATTTTTCATCGCCTTGATCTGCTTATACTCCGCATACTGGCGGCCGATTCCTTCCATCTTCGTCAACAAGGATTCCGGCACGTAGGTTTCGACGACCACCACCCCATCCAGTTCGCCCCGCCGACCGCTGGAGGCCACGGGAATGCCGGCACGCACAAGCCGGCCGGTCTGCGCTTCTTGCACCGAGGTGAACTCCTGCTTCCCGTTAATCACTTGCAAGATAAGCTGGCTGATCGGCAAATCCAACACTCCTGCCGGCACCTCGGCATCGAGCGCTTTCGTCAGCGTCTCCATCTTGCTCGAAAACACCTCGATACCGGCCACGCCGTATTCCATACGCTTCCGAGCCATGGCCGCGACAAGCAGATCGCGCTGTTCAGGGATGAGCATGTCCTCACGAAAGAGTTCCTGCCCGATGGCCCGCGCACTGTTCACGGCGAGGGCAATATGCCCCGCATGCTGCATGCGCGCGACCTCGTATGAATCTTTCATGACTTGTTCAATTTGCTCACTGAACCACACATCGACGGCTTTATTGACAAGCCCGCTGGCCACCAAAGCGAGCAGCACGGTGGGAATTAATGAAAACCCGATAAAGGCGGCAATAAGCTTGGTCCGAAATCCGGACCCCACGAGCCGATGCCGCCGTTCGAAGTAGGCCTTGATCAGATTGCGTGACAACAACAGCGTCAGGACGACGAACCCGATCAGGTCGAGATTGAGCAGCAGCAGCACAAAGGCATAGCTGGTGGTCGGGAGAAGGGAGTCTGTCTCCTCACCGCCCGGCATGACCACCTGCGAGTAGTACACCGTCAGCGCCAGGCAAGGGATGAGCAGGATCAGGACAATCCAGACCGGACGCAAATGAGGAGTCCTGCGCTCAGGCTCTGTGGGCAGATCCGAATGGGATGAGCGGGGCTTGCTCGCAACCGCACGCCTCAGGGAATCGCTCGCTCCCGTAGGAGAGAGTCCCAATGCACGCTTGGAATGATCCATCTCAGGCATTCAATCGGCCTCTGTGCACAACGGTCCTGCAAGGGAAGTGGTGACCCACTATAGCGAACTTACGGGGCAGTCTCAAAGCCCAGTGGCAGATCGTGTCCTCCCGGATAACCTATTGAGGGACCCACAAGGCGGGATGCAGCCAACGCTACTTCAGTGAGGCCAGCGTGACGTACTTCATGCGGAGCGCATACAGCATGTCGCGCAAGACCGTCTGCTCTTCAGGCGTGAGATTGCCCTTCGTCTTGTCTTCCAAGACCGACAAGAGGTCGATGATTTCCTTGGCTTGGGGCAGGTTGACCGAAAGCGGTGCCTGATGAGGGTCCAGCTGCTCCCCCATCAACATCAGGGACGAAGACCCCAGCGAGATCACAAAGGAAGAAAACGTCACTGGCATCGCCGGGGCGTCATGCGATGGAGCAGCCTGCGAAGCGGACGCAGGCGTCGCCTGTTTCGTGGTCGAAGACGAGGCCGGAGCGTCATCCGAGCCTCCACTCCCCCGCCGATCCCGAACGACAAATCCCTGCTCCTGGTCTGCCATCTCTCCCCCTGCGATACACTCACATCACCGTGGGCGGTACCCTACCATAGGGCCTATCGGCTCGCAAGCGATCGCCCGACGTTGAAGCGGTAGGCGCACTCGGTATACAGTTGCAGCACATCCGAGTCTGATCGAATGACGGCCGGACTCCAAACGACACCCATGTCTGAACGATTTACCAAACTCGTCGAACTGATGGCGACCCTCCGGGCACCCAACGGGTGTCCCTGGGATCGGAAGCAGACGCATGAGTCCTTGAAACCCTACCTCCTCGAAGAGACCTACGAAGTCCTGGAGACTATCGATCAGCAAGATCCCGTGAAGCTCCGTGAGGAACTGGGCGATGTCCTCTTGCAGGTCCTCTTTCACAGCCAGATTGCGGCTGAAGCAGGAACCTTTACCGTGGAGGATGTCCTCGACATACTCGCCACGAAATTGATCCGCCGCCATCCACACGTCTTTGGGAATGGAGGCCAGACGACACAGCCGACGAACGGCGAGCAGGTCCTGAGCCAATGGGAACAAATCAAACGTGCTGAACGAGAGGCCGCTGGAGGAGCACAATCTGCGCTCGAAGGAGTGCCGAAAACGTTGCCTGCCTTGTTACGCGCCTACCAGACACAGGCCAGGGCGGCACGAGTCGGGTTCGATTGGCCGCATAATGCAACGGGGCTCGAACAAGTCTTTGGAAAGGTGGCGGAAGAAATCGACGAATTACGCGAGGCGGTGGCTCAGAGCCAGTCTGATCCTGCATCCGATGCTTCCCAGCCCATTCGATGCGAGCCTATCGAGGCGGAGCTAGGCGACATTCTCTTCTCGCTCGTGAATCTCGCCCGCTTCCTCAAGGTCAACCCTGAGGAAGCCCTTCGCGGATCGACCAATCGATTCATCGATCGTTTTCATCTCGTGGAAGCGCAGGCCACGGAACAGGGTCGCGCGCTGACAGACCTGACCCTCGCTGAGATGGATGCCCTCTGGGACGAAGCCAAGCAGCGCCTGAGCGGACGCCCGAATGACGCACGCGGACAGGCCCAGGCCTCACTGAAGAAGGATGCCTCTACATGAGCGAGAATCAAGATCCGTACGAAGAAGGGAAACGAGCCGGCGCCCACCCGTTACTCGTGGTGTTCGGCATCCTCTTGGGACTCTGGCTCTTTGTCGCGCTGATCGTGCCGAGTTCCAAAAACAAACAGGCGACCGGCACCGAAGGCCCCACCGCCCCGGTCGTCGAGGATCCCGAAGCCGCTTCCGTCATTTTCAAAGTCCAGACCACCATCGCTGAGATGAACACCATCGGGCTTGTCGTGCCCCCCCAAGCAACCGACAGTCAAGTCATCGGCCTGCTGAAACGACTCCAGCAGGAACGGCTCGCCGGCAGTCTCAGCGATCACATTCCCGCCACCACCCCAGGCCACAAGCTCGGCGACCATGCGATCGCAGACATCTATATTTTTTCCGACAAGCAGTACGCCGAGGCCGATACCATCCGCACCTTGGCGCGAGGCGCCCACGCTCCTGGCAATCTCTACCCGCAGGCCATTCCGTTTGAAGTGGCGATGGAAGAAGTGCGCGGGCATTATCGGATCGACTTGAACGACACGGGCAAGCCGGACCAGGGGTCGCTCGGCTTTTCCGATGAGTCCGGGGTCCATTCCAAACACTTCCGCCCGATCTTCTAGCAGGATAATGAGGAAAATGTGGAGGCAACCGAGGGGGATGGCTCAGTGCGACGACGCCGTCGTGCGTATTACAGTCCAACCCGCGTTCTGACTTCTTCGCGTACCGTGTTCTTGTTCTGCTCAAACAACACTTCAAGCTTCTGAAACAGGTGCACGAGCGGCCCAACAAATGGAGCGAGCATCACATCGCGCCGTTCTGCCAACATCCCTTCCGCCTCTGCGATCTGAACCTTCCAATCCGCGATCGTGCGCGAAAGGACCTTGCCGATCACGATTTGCTGCCCGGGAGAACCGGCGACCGGGCCCAGCAACCGTTCACGCAGCACATCGAGTTCATCCGGAATCGACACTTTCACACGAACCCCGTGCGGCGTCGCCCAGTTCGCTCGCTGAATGGAATAGTCATACGAGAAGATCGGTTCACGCGGCTCTCGAAAGGGTCCGCTCACATCGGAAATAGTCAACTTACTATCCATCGATTGCATAGTTGGATCAGCTCCCAGGATCTCGGGTCAGGGGTTGTACTATAGGATCATGCGTCGAAGGATGACAAGGGGGCAGACTCACAAGGACGTACGTTGCCCCGATAAATATCGTACAACTTGTCCAGCAGCGATCGCGCCATCACGGATGCAATCAGGAATACCCACCCCCCGATAGCCCGCACCAGTGAGAACTAATCCGCCATACCGGCTCAATGCGGCGTCGAGCTGTGTCAGCCGATCGAGATGTCCAAGCGTGTATTGCGGCATCGCCTTCCACCAACGATTCACTTCGACATACGTGGGCTCTGCCTTGATCCCACAGAGCGCCGACAGCTCAGCGCGGACTCTCGCCACCAATTGGTCATCATCCAGCTGAAGAATGGCTTCCCGCCCAACACCGCCGAGGTAACAGCGCACCAACACCTGATCTGCCGGCGCTCGATGCGGCCACTTGAGCGAGGTCCAGGTCGCGGCAATGAGATCGCGCCCCTCTTTCCGAGGCACGATGAATCCAAAGCCTTCAACTGCGCTCGCTACGGCATTGGCCGGATAGGACATGGCAACCGTGGCTGTCGACGCGTAGGGGATCATCTCCAACAACCCGCCGGCAATCGGCGTGAGTGGACGCAGTAATTCGGCGGACACATAGGCGGGAGTCGCAAGCACAACGCTCTCCGTGGAGAGCGCTGACCCATCGTTGAGAATGAGGTCGTACTTCCAACGACCCGGTTGATGAGATCGTACCCTCAGGGCATCGACCTGACAGCCCACACGAAGCTCCACGCCCTGTTGCGTCAGACGCGTCGTCAACGCCGTCACCAGATCGCCGAGCCCATTCCGTAAACTCACGAACATGGTGCGCGGTGACCCGCTCGCCGGAGCCGGTGGCTGCTTCTTCTTGGCCGCCATCATGCCGCGGATGATGCTGCCATACTGCTGTTCGAGTTCGAGGAACCGGGGAAACGTGGCTTTGAGACTCATCTGCTCGGCATCACCGGCGTAGATCCCCGCCATGAGCGGCTCCAGCACACGATCAAAGGCCTGCGATCCAAACCGACGCCGAAAGAAGGACGCCAGCGATTCGTCTCCCTGGGATGACCCACGCGGCACGACGACATCCAGTCCCATGCGCGCCAGCCCTATCCAACTGAGCAGGCCGCTGCGAAGAAATGGTCCCAACTGCTTCGGCACGAATGAGACGAGCCCCTCTGGCAGTTCGTGCAGCCGTCCGCCATGCAGCACAAACGCTTTCTTGCCCGTTTCATTCGTGTTGATCAGCTGGTTGGTGAGCCCCAGTTTTGCGCAGAGTTCGAGGCCGGCTGGTTTCTGCGACAGGAACGAATCGGGTCCGGCTTCAGCCACGAGATCGCCGACACGATGGGTGACGATCTTCCCGCCCCAGGACGATCCGGATTCGAGGACCGTGCAGCGGATGGACAGACCAGCCGCTGCCGCTTGCTCTTGGATGGCGAATGCGGTCGCGAGGCCGGAGATGCCTCCACCAACGATGACCACTGTGCGGGGATTGCTCACGACTGAATACAGAGAGATGATTCGTGCGCAGCCAAGACGGCGAGCAAGGTCTCGACCAATGCGGAGGAGTCGTTGAGCATGGCCATGCGCTCAAGCTGCATGCCTTTGCTTGTGGCCAGCTGCCTCAATTCAATATCAATATCGAAGAGCGTCTCGACGTGGTCGCAAATAAATCCAATGGGCGCGACCAACACATGCCGATGCCCCTCGCGGGACAAGGCCTCCAGCGCGGACTCGACGGTCGGCCCCAGCCATGGCTCGCTCGATCGCCCCTGGCTCTGGTAGGCAAAGCGCGTCGGCTGCTGGCCCAGCAACGCAATCACGGCCTCGACCGTGCCTTGCACTTCTTCCGGATAAGGATCCTTCATGGCGACAATCCGCTCAGGCAAGCTATGCGCCGTAAAAAGTACCGGCACCGTCGCCCGCACATCGGCTGAAAATTTAAGGAGACCCTCTTTGATGTTCTCAACAATGGCCGCAATGAGCTTAGGATGCCGGTTCCAACTGCCGACATAACTGACCGGGCAGGTGCTCTGAAGAGCGGACCGCGCCTCTTCCACTTTTTTCTGATAGGCCCCGGTACTCAGCGAGGAACGTTGCGGCGCCATACAGAGGCCAATGACGTGCTCAGGAACGGCGTGAAGCAACTCGGCGTAGGTTTCCTTGATAAAGGGGTGCCAATGCCGCAACCCGACGTAGACCCTGTACCGATCACCGCCGGGTTTATTCAATCGCTGTTCGAGTTTCTTCGCGACGTCCTTCGTGATGCCGACAGCCGGCGACTTTCCGCCGGTGGCGCGATACCGCTCGCGAATCTCTTCGACCAATTCAGGCGGTGTCGGACGACCCCCACGCACATCGAGCAAAAATGGCTCGACGTTTTCCAAGCAATCCGGCCCACCCATCGCCATCAGCAGAACTGCAATGGGGTGTTGCGATACTGACACCTGTACCTCGTCGTTCGTGAAGCGTGAAGCGTCCGGGCGGCGAGATACGCTTCACGAGGGACGTTTCACACTCCTAGCGTTGGCTCAGCTTGTGCACCATATCGATCGTCGCCGCGACGTGATCGATCGGCGTGGTTGGGAGAATCCCATGTCCGAGATTGAAGATGTGGCCCACGCGACCGCCGGCGCGCCGCAAGATGTCTTCGACACGCCGTTCGATTTCATGCAGCGGCGCAAACAGCACGAGCGGATCCAGGTTGCCTTGCACCGCGCGATCGTGTCCGACCATCGCCCAGGCTTCGTCGAGATGCACACGCCAGTCGATCCCGATGACATCTCCGCCGGCTTCGCGCATCTGTTTCAAAATCGCGGTCGTACCCGTGCCGAAATGAATCATCGGCACACCTTCGCGCTTCAGTCCTTCGAATATCAGCTGCACGTGCGGCATGACATACTCGGCATAATCTCCAGCCGAGAGACACCCCACCCAACTATCGAATAGCTGAATCGCTTGAGCCCCAGCCTTGATCTGTCGCCTGAGATAGCCTGTGATGACCCGCGCAAACTTATCCATGAGCTGATGCCACGCTGTCGGATCTCCATACATCATCTGTTTGGTGTGCAGGTAGTTGCGCGACCCTCCGCCCTCAATCGCATAGCTGGCCAGTGTAAATGGCGCCCCGGCAAAACCGATGAGCGGAACACGCCCATTCAGTGCGCGCCGTGCCTGCCGAATGGCTTCTGCCACATACTCAAGTTCATCGCCATCCACGACGTTGAGCCGTTCGACCGCCGCACGGTCTCGGACGGGATTATTGATAACCGGCCCCTCCCCTTCCGCGAACTCCAGACTGAGTCCCATGGGTTCTAGCGGGAGTAGGATGTCGGCAAAAATGATGGCGGCATCCAGCGGAAAGCGATCAATCGGTTGGAGGGTGACTTGCGCCGCGAGTTCCGGGGTCTTGCACAGTTCAAGCATCGAGTGTTTGGCGCGCAACGTCCGATACTCGGCCATATAGCGGCCAGCCTGGCGCATGAACCACACCGGGGTACAGTCGACTGGTTCGCGCCGACAGGCTTTCAGAAAACGATCGTTCATCATTTTCGCATTCTAGAGACGCCCGGGCGGGCCTGTCAAATTGACGCAAACACACCCAATCGCCTCTACGCAAACTCGGGCAAAAGACAGACAGGACCGACCATTCCGGTACAAGTAAAGGGGAAGAAATGGTCATCCAAGAGAGCCCGGTTTCACTTTCTGAAGGGTTGTGTGTATAATGCCACCCTGTTACATGGCTGGACCACAGCGCCTCGTTGCGGTGATTCAGCATCTGCGGCCTTCCCCACTCTGCATCATGAGTAGCGCCGCGAGAGCACTCAGCCTAATCGGAACCACGGCGCTTTGCACTATTTCCTAGCGCAGCCCTGACCATCACTTGGAGGTGTTCGAATGTCCGACGTGCGTGTCATATCCCCGACCAAAGCCCAAGACCTCTGGTATACCGTGCTTCGCTGGTTCGATTCCTGGGCAGGCCTCGAGCACTTGAAGGTGGAAGGCCCACCGAAGATGGACTGGCTCCGTTGCATGCCGCTTATCGCGGTTCACGTCATGTGCCTAGGCATCATCTGGGTGGGATGGAGTTGGACTGCTGTCGCCGTCGCGACCGCATTTTATTTCGTTCGCATGTTTGCCATCACGGGCTGGTACCACCGGTATTTCTCGCATCGGACGTTCAAGACCTCCCGTGCAGTCCAGTTTGCCTTCGCCCTCCTCGGAGGCTCTTGCGCGCAACGCGGGCCGCTCTGGTGGGCAGGCCATCACCGACACCACCACATTGCCTCGGACACGCCGGACGATGTGCATTCGCCGCTGCAGGGTGGATTTCTCTGGTCCCACATGGGCTGGTTTACATCCAAGACGCACTTTGCGCCACGGCTGAAAGCCATCCAAGATTTTGCAAAATACCCTGAACTCCGGTTCCTGGATCGATTCGATAGCCTCGCCCCCACCCTCGCCGGATTCGGGATGTTCGGATTAGGCCGGCTATTAGAGGCTTATGCTCCCAGCCTCGAAACCAACGGCCCACAGATGCTGATTTGGGGGTTCTTTGTGTCCACAGTCGTGCTGATTCACGGCACCTGCACGATCAACTCCCTCTCACACGTCTACGGCTCTCAGCGGTACGAAACAGGGGACACCAGCCGAAACAATTTCGTTCTTGCGCTGATTACCATGGGAGAAGGGTGGCACAACAACCACCACTATTATCCCGCATCCACCCGACAAGGTTTCTATTGGTGGGAGGTCGACATGACCTACTACGGCCTGAGGCTGATGGAAGGGCTGGGGCTGGTGTGGGATATCAAGGATGTGCCGGTCTACGTGCGTGAGGGGAAAAGCAAGCAGGACGCGATCGCGGTATAGCTTGAGATCGTCGTTCGTCTCTCGCAGAAGAGCTGAAGCCTGGTCCGATTCGAGATATGCTTCACGAGGAACGAGAGACGCCCGCAGCCTGCTAGACCCAATCAGAATCTTCGCGAGGCCTTGGCCGCTCAGACGCCTGATCGGCCAAGGCCTCGCGAATCCTCCTGCTCTCCTGATCAACAGAATCCCTCTCCGCTTCCGGAACGATCCAGGCTTCATCGGGATTGAGTTCAAACCGATAGTGATTCTTCCTCAGCGAGAACCATTCCACGTACGGATGCGGCACAAGATTCGGATGCGGATCGAATGAGATGAGATTGACCGTTCCAATCTGCGGATTCTCCATGTCACCGATCACCTGCCCAGCCATATCATCATCCTCGAACCGGCTATTGCGAAACCGAATCACCTGCCCTGCAATGTCGGTCTTGAAGTTGCCTTTCAAATAGAGATCAACCGGCCCGATGGCCGCAAAGACGATTTGTCCAACAACGACTCCCTCGACACGATTGTCGAGAAACCCTTCCTGCACCCAACGTCCATTGCCAAACTTTTGTGCCATGTCACTCCTTGCGGCTCCGGCTAGGCCGGTTGGATCGTCTCACCAGCGGGCGGTTGCACGGATGTCCCAAAGGCCCCAAGCACCACCGCTATTAAGATGAGCGCGCTTCCAACCCACCCTTGGGAATCCAGCGTCTCGCCGAGAAAATACCATGACAGCCAGGCGGCGTAGGCCGGCTCCGACGCGAAGACCAACGCCACTTGTTGGGCTGGAACGATCTGCTGGGCCCACATCTGCACCGCAAAGGCGCCAGTGGCCAACCCACCGGTCACACCCAATCCAATCAGCAACACCGCCGTGGGCACGAAGGCACTTGCCGGAGCCTGTTCCCAGAACCCGGCGGGAACAAACAGCAGCGTCATGGCCGTCATCTGCCACACCAGCAATGAGGGCGCATCGAACTTCCTGGTAAATCGCTCAAGGCAGACGATATGCCCCGCGAAGGCCACGGCGCATCCAATCGTCATGAGATCGCCCACATTCATGGACGCGCTGGGCTTGACCAACAACCAGAGCCCAACCGTCGCAATCACCGTGGCGAGCACCACACGAGCGTCGAATCGTCGCAGCATCAGCGGGACAAAAATCACATAGAGCGCCGTGAGGAACGCTGAATTGGAGGCGCTGGTATAGCGCAGCCCCACGGTTTGGAGCACATAGCCGAGAAAGAGAAAGACCGTGGCGATCGCGCTTGCAGACAGCACCGCACGCTCACGATGGAGTCGATGCCGCACGACCACGAACCAGACGCCAACCAGCACGGCGCCCAAGAAGAACCGGAGAAAGAGGAATGAGAGTGGAGGAATTTGGTCGAGTGCCGCTTTCGTAGCCGGAAACGTCGCGCCCCAGATCAAGGTGGTGAGAAGCAGTGCAAGTCGCGGCATGGAATCAAGTGATGGGTGATCCGTGGTGAGTGACGGGTGATTGTGGGTCGATCATACACCCGACATACTCACTCGTCACACATCACCCATCACTGATCACGGCTTACAGAGCGGACAGTGCCGTTGCGCATTCGTCCCAGCCTGTTCCATCGCGCGGAGCGCCCGCTCCTTATCAGGATAGTCGAACCACCCGCCCTCCCAGAAATCACTGGAGGTGGAATGAGACGGCACTTCGGAGCACCGGTCGCGGTGCAGCGTCACGCGATCGATCGACCGGGCTATGTGAATCCAGTACGTCACGACAGACCTACCCTCCCTCATCCAAGGCGTCTGCCCTCATGAGAGGACGGACGGCTCGGAACATACATCCCTACGCTGACAACGATTCGTGCCCCCAGGAAGGAACCACGCCGGCAGTGACGACACAAGCTACGGGAGGAGCTGCCACTCATCCTTTTCGATGAAGACTTTGACGCCCGTCTCCAACTTCTTGATATCGGGTTTCTCAAAAAGACGCATGTAGCGCTCAATGCGTTCTTCCTCATCAATCCGTTCTTCCTGCATCACACCATTGTTGCCCTTGTACCGTCGAATCAACACGGACATCGAAGCCTCCTGTTACGCTGGCAGTTCAACTACGCAAGTGTGCTACAATAAGCGAAACATCGCGGGCCGGTCAAGGGCGCTCGTAGCCCCCTTTTCCCTGCCCCTCTGGTCACACAGCTGGACCTGGCCACGATCCAGCCGGAAGAAAGGGAAAAAGGCCATGCCCCTCTACGAGTATCGCTGCGAACAATGCTCCAAGCAGTTTGAAGCCACCCAATCCGTACACGCCAGAGTCGAGGACACGGAATGTCCCTTCTGCCATGCCCAGCAAGCGACGCGACTCCTCTCCTCATTTTCGTCCAAGGTCGTCGGCGATCATAAACCGGGATTTGCTGAGATCAAAGCCGGCGCGATGAACAATGAGCGCATGGACAAGTTTGCCAAGCTGCCTCCGCTCAACGCCAAGCGCAATGTGCCGGCGCCCAACATCTCGTCC
The DNA here is from genome assembly GCA_023248355.1 of Nitrospiraceae bacterium. Taxonomy (GTDB): domain Bacteria; phylum Nitrospirota; class Nitrospiria; order Nitrospirales; family Nitrospiraceae; genus Nitrospira_D. The sequence goes on along the minus strand of JAHFES010000038.1, from coordinate 9,675 downwards.
GACTCGGACCCCATCACGGGGATAGGATCAGGCTCTGGATCGTAAGCGATGGACCAGTCGCACTCCCTCACGTCGTCCGTCACACCGTGTCTCCCTCTCTCAATGGCAGGAGGTTCCATGTCCGCGAGACGGTTCCTTGCATCGGTGCTGGTGAGTCTTTGTGCGCTGTTGCCCCTCCCCGCGTTTGTACACGCGGAAGTGGCAGGCAGCTTGGTGATCGCGGGCAATGGGCCTGAGTTGACGACCATGGAGACGCTGGCTCGCGCCTTTGAGAAAGCGAATCCTCGCGCCTACGTTGACGTGATGTGGGACGATAATTCCAAGCCGCTGGAGCTGATTAAAACGGGCCAAGCCCACATCGCCATGACCGGAGCCGAAGATCCGGCGTTGGCCTCGACGCAAATCGGATGGGATGGGATCGGCATTTTGGTTCATCTGTCCAATTTTACAAAAGAGGTGACCAAGCAGCAGGTCGCCGACATTTTTTCCGGCAAAGTGAAAGAGTGGTCTGAACTGGGCGGGCCAGAGACCAAGATTCTGCTCATCGATCGGCCACGCAATCAAAACATCCGTGATGCATTCGAAACCCAACTGGGAATCATAGGGAAAATTCCTGATTCCGCCAAAGTGATTAGCCGGGATGAGAGCGTCGTCAAGACGGTGGTCGGGACACTTCCGCCGCTCTCAGCCGTGACCTATGTCTCATTGAGCACGGGCCTGTCAGTCGTCTCGACGGGAGTCGCCGTTCGGCTGTTGCCGGTGGATAAGATTGAACCTGAAGCCCCGACGGTCAGGGACGGACGCTATAGCTTGCGTCGCCCTCTGCTGATGCTGTCGAAAAAAGAGCCTCACCCGTTGGTCGATGCCTTTGCGCAATTTGCCCTCTCGGCTCCAGGTCAGGCCATTATCGCGGAAACCTATATTCCGATGCCGAGTAAGTAGCCTTTCATCAAGGAGGTTATTATGCGCCCATGGCAATTCTTCGCATTCATGCTCTCCCTCTCCACGATTCTTGCCGTTTCCTACCAGACCTCGCTCCAGGCTGAAGAAGGCTCGGTCGTAGAGGGCGCCGGCTTTACCCTCTACAACATGGAATCAATCAAAGGCTTCGACTCGGACAAGGTTGAACGGGACCCGATCTGCGATCGCAGTAAACGGCCTCGAATCGCAAAGGTCGAACCGGACGATGTGAAGCCCGGCGACAAGGTCGTGATCTCAGGCGAGAATTTCGGCACGAAAGAGTGTTTTCATACAATTACGTTTAGTGCATCGCCGAAAGCCAACGTGGACTACAAGTTCGTGAATGACTCCACCATCGAGGCAACAGTACCGGAAGCCAAAGCCGGGATGTCCTTTCTGATCATCGTGGCCGGCGGCGGCAGCGCCCAGTCGAAGCCCTTGTTGATTCACGCCAAGTAAGACCCAGAGCCCGGGAAGCAGCCCTGCATTCCAAGGCCCATTCCCGGGCCCATTTCCAGCCCTCTTTTGACGCGCCCTCCCTCGACAGACCTCTTGATCTTATGCTAGCTTACGCGCTCATTTTCGCTGCTCAGCACGGAGCGACGAGTGGGAATTGCAGGAAGCCAAAGGGACATGTTTAAGAAAATCCTGGTCGCCAATCGCGGCGAAATCGCCATGCGGATTATCCGCGCTTGCCGCGAACTCAATATTGCCACCGCCGCCATCTATTCCGAGGCTGATTCGACCGGGATCTACGTCAAAAAAGCCGACGAGGCCTACATGGTCGGTCCAGGACCGGTCAAGGGCTTCTTAGACAGTCATCAGATCGTCGAGCTCGCCAAGCGGATCGGCGCCGATGCTATCCATCCTGGCTACGGATTTCTCTCGGAAAACGCCCAGTTTGCCGAACTCTGCCGGGAATCCGGCATCACCTTCATCGGCCCGTCTCCCCTTGCCATCTCCTTGATGGGCAGCAAGGTGAAAGCCCGCGAATTGGCCAGGGAAGTCGGGGTCCCGATCGTTCCCGGTACGGACGGCAGCGTCACCGAGGTCAAAGAGGCCCTCGCCTTCGCAAAAAAGGCCGGCTATCCGGTCATCATCAAGGCCAGTGCCGGTGGCGGCGGGCGCGGGCTGCGGGTCGTGCGGTCCGATGCCGAACTACGAGAGAGCATGGAAGGGGCCTCGCGGGAAGCCCAGGCCTCCTTCGGCGACGGCAGCGTCTTCATCGAGAAATATATCGAACGGCCTCACCATATCGAATTCCAGATTCTGGGCGACCGCCACGGCAATATCATCCACCTAGGCGAACGCGATTGTTCGATCCAGCGTCGGCACCAGAAACTCATCGAGATCGCCCCCTCCCTGATCCTCACCCCGAAGCTGCGGGCAGAGATGGGCGAAGCAGCCATCACGATTGCGCGGGCCGTGAATTACGACAACGCGGGCACCGTCGAGTTTCTGCTTGATCAGGAAGGCCATTTTTACTTTATCGAGATGAATCCGCGCATCCAGGTTGAGCATACGGTGACCGAGCAGATTACGGCCATCGACATCGTGCGGAATCAGATCTCGATCGCGGCAGGCAAGCCCCTCGACATTCAGCAGAAAGACGTCACCCTGCAGGGCTACGCGATTCAATGCCGGATCAATGCGGAAGACCCCAAGAACAATTTCATGCCCTGTACCGGGACCATCACGGCCTATCTATCACCCGGCGGCATCGGCGTGCGCATCGACGGCGCCGTCTACAAAGACTATACGGTGCTTCCGTACTACGACGCCCTCCTCGCCAAACTGACCGTCCGGGGCCGGACCTGGGAAGAAACCGTGAGCCGCATGAGACGGTCGCTCGAAGAATATGTGCTCCGTGGGGTGAAAACGACGATCCCCTTCATGGAGACGATCATGCAGGATCAGGATTTTCTGGCCGGGCGCTTCGATACCTCCTATTTAGACACCCATCCCGACTTGTACAACTATCACGAATTCGAGCAGCCGGAAGACCTGGTTCTGGCACTCTCCGCCGCGATCGCGGCCTATGAAGGGCTGTAATCAGACAGCCTCCGCACCAATCCCAAAGAGATAAGCTAGACACCATGGCGACAAAACGATCTTCAGCGAAAAAACAAGCCGCAAAAAAACGTCCGTCTGCACCGGCCATCAAGACGTCAAAAGGACAGCAGCCGCGCCAACAGGATTTCACGATCCAGCCCGCTGCCGGCAAGCCACTCCTGATTACCGACGTTGCACTCCGCGATGGCCATCAATCGCTGCTCGCCACTCGGATGCGGACAGAAGACATGCTGCCCATTGCGCAGAAGCTCGACGCCGTCGGCTATTGGTCGCTTGAAGTCTGGGGCGGCGCGACGTTCGATACCTGCCTGCGATTCTTGAAAGAAGATCCGTGGGAGCGGCTCCGTGCCTTGCGCGCCGCCATGCCCAACACCAAGCTGCAGATGCTGCTCCGCGGGCAGAACCTCGTCGGCTACCGCCATTACGCCGACGACGTGCTGGAGCGATTCATCGAACGATCGGCCACCAACGGCATCGACGTCTTCCGCATCTTCGATGCGCTCAACGACGTACGCAATCTCGATCGGGCCGTGCGCGAGGTCAAAGCCTGCGGCAAACATGCCGAGGCCGCCATCAGCTACACCGTCAGCCCCGTGCACAGCATTGATCGCTTCGTCGACATGGCCAAACAGCTCGAAGATCTGGGGACCGACACCCTCTGTATCAAGGATATGGCCGGATTGTTGGCGCCGCTCGATGCCTATCACCTCGTGCGTCGGCTGAAGGCTGCCGTGAAGGTCCCCATCCATCTCCATTCGCATTACACCTCCGGCATGGCCTCGATGTCGTCGCTCATGGCCATCCTCGGCGGGCTCGATATGCTCGACACGGCCATGTCGCCGTTATCCGGTGGGACGTCACACCCGGCGACTGAAACCGTCGTCGCCTCGCTGCGGAATACCCCGTACGACACGGGACTGGACCTCGCATCCTTCCTGCCGATCACTGAGCACTTCCGCACGGTCCGTCGGAAGTACCGCCAGTTCGAAAGCGACTTCACCGGCGTCGACGCGGAAATTCTGACGTCGCAGATTCCCGGCGGCATGCTCTCGAACCTCGCAGCGCAGTTGACGGAGCAGAACGCGCTCGATCGGATGAAGGAAGTGCTCGACGAAGTGCCGCGCGTGAGAAAAGAGATGGGCTATCCTCCGCTCGTGACACCGACCAGCCAAATCGTCGGCACGCAAGCGACACTCAATGTCCTGACCGGAGAGCGCTACAAAGTCATCACGACCGAAACGAAAAACTATTTCCTGGGGCTCTATGGCCGTGCCCCCGGACAAGTCGATCACGATGTCATGGCGCGGGCGATTGGAAACGAGGAGCCGATCAAGACAAGACCGGCCGATCGGTTGGAGCCGGAGTTCGACGCGATCAAGAAGGATCTCCCCGCCTCGGCCGAGACCCTGGAAGATCAACTGTCCTTCGTGCTGTTTCCCGCAATTGCGCGAGATTTCTTTGAGGCCCGCGAGAAGGGCGATTTGGTTCCGGAACCCCTCGAAGCCACCTCGCCGAAGGGACCGTCCGTGGCCGGCGAACTTCATTTGGCTCCGGTGGAATTCAACGTGACGGTCCACGGCGAGACCTATCACGTGAAAGTGTCCGGCTCAGGCCGCAAGACCGATGGGCGAAAGCCCTACTACATCCGGGTCAACGACAAGCTCGAAGAGGTTTCGCTGGAGCCGATCCAGGAAGTCCTGGCCGGTGTGCCGGAAGCTCCGGAAACCGGAGCTGGCGCGAAACGGAAACGTCCGAAACCTTCGAAGCCAGGCGATGTCGCGCCGCCGATGCCTGGCCGAGTGGTCAAGATCCTGGTCGCCAAGGATGACAGGGTCAAAAGCGGAGATCCCTTGTTGATCATCGAAGCGATGAAGATGGAAAGCCGCGTGCCGGCTCCCATCGACGGAAAAGTCACGGCGATCCTGGCCGCCGAAGGAGAAAATGTGAAAACGGATGAAACGGTCATCCAGCTGGAGTAGTCCGATTCCTCAATGCCCCTCCTGCCGACGGTCCGCCGGCCCAATTCCGTCGCTTCTCACCACGAGCCTGTTGTGTGTGATGATGGCTGCCTGTTCCTCGCCGCCTCCCATTCCTCCCCAGTTTGATGCGATCGAACGCATTCCCATTCACACGGCGCTCGTGCACGGCCAGAAGATCGCCTATCTCGCTATCGGACAGGGCGAACCGGTCGTCTTGATCCATGGATTCGGCGGATCCATGTGGCAATGGGAACATCAACAAACCACTCTCTCCAAGCATGTGCGCGTCATCACGCTTGACCTGCTCGGATCGGGCCTCTCCGATAAGCCGGACATGGCATACACACCGGATCAAATGCTCGACTTCTTTGTGGGATTCATGGACGCATTGAACCTTCCACGCGCCACGCTGGTCGGCAATTCAATGGGAGCGGGCCTCGCGATCGGCATGGCGCTCACCCATCCAACCCGCGTGGCCAAACTCATCCTGATCGACGGCTTACCCGACGGGGTGATGAACAAACTCGCCAGCCCCTCGATCAGACGAGCCCTGGAAACCAGCGCACCCTCGTGGCTCGTCTCATTCGGCAACTGGCTATTTGGTGGATTGATGATCGAGTCCATCCTCAAAGAAATCGTGTATGACCCTGCCCTCCTGACACCGGCCGTCATCGAGCGATCCAACCGGAACCGGCAGCAGCCTGGCCTTGTTGCACCGATCATGACGGTTCGAGACAATCTTCCTCTTTGGGAATCAGGCTTCGCCAGGCGCCTCGGCGAGATCACGCACCCGACGCTGATCCTCTGGGGCGAGGAAGACCGGGTGTTCCCGATTGCAGTCGGTGAGGCGTTGCAGCGAACGATCAAGGGCTCACGGCTCGTGCGAATACCCAAAGCCGGGCATATTCCGCAATGGGAGCAGCCTGCCATCAGCAATGACGCTATGGTAGAGTTTTTTAGACTTTCATGAACGCACTTTCTCGATTTGACGGAGGATCGCTATGACCGTGACCGTATCGCGCCTGCTCATCACTCTCTCGGTGCTTGGATCTCTGAGTCTCTCAGGCTGTATGGGGTCCGCGCACGATTCCGGCTTCCTGTACAAGAACCTCCCGGTGGCGGACGGAACGGCCATCGCCGGCGAAGGCCACACCATCCTCTTCAAAGGCAGTCCCCTGATGCTCGCCGGTACAGGCATCACAGTCGGCGACCAGTTGCGCGATGTGAAGCTGGCCCAGACCGACCTGTCGCTTGTGAACATCGTAGACACCAAGGGCAAGGGCAAAGTCCGGATCATCAGCGTGGTGCCCTCGTTGGACACCAAAGTCTGCGAGCAACAAACCCATTTTCTCAGCGAGAAGAATAAAGGGTTGGACAAGATGGTCGAGTTGATCACCGTCAGCATCGATACGCCGTTCGCCCAAAAACGCTTTGCTGACGAGGCGAAGATTCACAACGTGACGTTTCTCTCTGACTATCGTGAAGCCGACTTCGGCAAGGCCTACGGTCTCTTTCTGAAAGACCTCCACATTCTCGCGCGAACCATCATGGTCGTGGATAAGCAGAACGTCATTCGCTATCTTCAGATCACGCCGGAACTGGCGCAACTCCCGGACATGGAAAAAGCGTTTCAGTTCGCCAGATCGCTGATTACGGCTAGCTAGATGGCGCATTACGACCTTCTCGTCATTGGAACCGGCCCGGCCGGGCAAAAAGCCGCCGTCCAGGCTGCCAAGCTCGGCAAGAAGGTCGGCCTGATCGAGCGGAAAGAAGTCGTCGGCGGCGTCTGCATCAACACGGGCACGATCCCGAGCAAGTCTCTCCGTGAAGCCGTGCTGTATCTCTCCGGCTTTCGCCAGCGCAATCTCTACGGAGCGGGCTACCGGCTCAAACAAACCATCACCATCGAAGACCTGGCGTATCGCGCCAACCATATCATCAAGAACGAAATTCAGATCGTCCAGAATCAGATGGCCAGAAACCGGGTCGATATGATCTCCGGCTCGGCCAGCTTCCTTGATCCGCATCGCCTGCGCATTCAACAGGGCGCCGGTTCAATCGAACATACAGCCGACTTCATCCTCATCGCCGCGGGAACCGAGCCGTCTCGCCCATCCGACATTCCCTTTGACGGCGAGACGATCATCGATACCGACGGCCTCCTCACGCTGAAGCGCATTCCTGATTCTATCGTCATTGTCGGAGGCGGGGTCATTGGGACCGAATATGCCTCGATCCTTGCCACGATGGGCATCTCGGTCATCCTGATCGACAAGCGGCCTCGGCTGTTGGAATTCGTCGATGCAGAGATCATCAACGCGCTCCAGCAACAGATGAAAGCGATCGGTGTCACGCTGTATCACGAGGAAGAAGTCCTGGCGATCAAGAAGGAAGCAGACGGACACGTGCATGTCTGCCTGCAACAGGCCAAGCCGATCGCCGCGACCACGTTGATGTACGCGATTGGCCGCGTCGGCGCGACCAAGGAGCTGCACCTCGACCGGGTCGGGATCACGCCAGATGCCCGCGGTCGCCTCGTGGTCAACGAGCACTTCCAGACCGCGGTTCCCCATATCTATGCCGCCGGCGACATCATCGGGTTTCCCGCCCTGGCCTCAACCTCGATGCAGCAGGGGCGGCACGCCGCCTGCCATGCCTTTGGCCAACCGGACCGCACGGATACCGACCTCCTCCCCTATGGGATTTACTCCATCCCTGAAATTTCGATGGTGGGCCGCAATGAAGAAGAACTGACAAAAGCCAGTATCCCGTTTGGAGTTGGTATCGCTCGGTATCGAGAAATCGCGCGGGGACAGCTCATCGGCGATGAAATGGGCATGTTGAAACTCCTGTTTCACCAACAGACCAGGGAAGTCTTGGGCATCCATGCCATTGGCGAGGGCGTGACCGAATTAATCCATATTGGGCAAGCCGTCATGGCCTACCATGGGAAAATCGATTACTTCATCGACACGGTCTTCAACTATCCAACGCTCGCAGAATGTTATAAAGTCGCCGCGCTGGACGGCATCAACCGACTACCGAGACCGTGGCCTCCGCACAACTAAGACGCGTGATGCGTCGCTCGTGAAACGTGAAGCGCACGACGATGGTTCTGTCTAAATTCTTATCTGGCGAGATACGCTTCACGAACGACGTTCTATATAGAGAGGACTCACATGTCGTTCTCGAATCGCTTAAGACAGCTTGCTAAATCAAGCTGGGACGCCCAACTCGTCCATCCCTTTGTCGTCGCGCTAGGGAACGGCACGCTGCCCGAACGGAAGTTCAAATACTACATTCTGCAAGACGCCAGATTTCTCGGCGACCTCTCTCGCGTCTTCGCGGCTGGGGCGGTGAAGGCGCCGGACTCCGACAGCGCTCTCCGTTTCGCGAAGCTGGCTGAAGAAACCATCACCGTTGAGCGCAGCCTGCACGAAAATTACGGGAAGCGCTGGAAGATGACCGCACAACAGATGACCAGCGTGCCGATGGCGCCGACGAACTACGCCTATACCAGACATATGCTGTCAGTGGCCCACAGCGGATCGGCTGCGGAGATCACTGTCGTCGCCCTCCCCTGCGCCTGGATCTATTGCGTCGTCGGCCAGCATCTCTTGAAGAAAGGCCCGCCGCCCAAGAACCACCCCTACCGTGACTGGCTCATGCTCTACGCCTCGCCGGAATTTGCCGAGGTGCAACGGTGGATGCGGCAGAAAGTAGATCTGTGGGCCAAGACGGCGGGCAAAGAAGAGAAGCGACGGATGGAAGACTCCTTCGTCATCAGCTCACGGTACGAGTGGATGTTCTGGGAAATGGCATGGAACGAGGAGAAGTGGCCGGTGTAAGCGAGAGTCTTATCGGCTGAGGAGCTGGGACAACTGTGGGTGAAAAGACCTATGTCAGAGCGTTGGGGGAAGGGGCGCGCAAGAGGCACTATCATAAGACTGACAAGGGTGCGGTGATCGGATTCATGGTCCAGCTTGAGGTAGCGGTCAATGGAATTTGGCGTCCTGTGATCCGTTATGATTGCGCTCATGACTTTTCCCATATAGACCGCTACAATGTAGACGGCAAGCAGGAAAAAGAGCAGCTGCAGCTCCCTTATGACGAGACCCTGACTTTGGCTGACGAAGATATCGACCTGAATTGGGAAACGTATAAAGCACGATTCTTGGAGGGCCAGTTTCCATGAATACATATGAAAAGCGAAACAGCCTCCTTGGGATGGAGTTCGATCGATACCTCAGAGAGCATCCTGAATTTATCGACAAGATACCGGAGAATGCTCAGGTCATCCTGCTGCTCGAAGGGGACGAAGAGTTCAATAAGTGGAGCGCGAGAATCGGCAAGGAACAGGCGGAACAGGATCAGCCTCTTCTCTACGTGACAATCAAAAAGCTCGCCCCAGCCCATTCGCGTATTGAGGAACTTAGCCTCATGGCTGGGTGACTCCGTGCCTGCCTGCGGCCCGGTGTCCAGATCAAGGTTGCCCGCTGCATTTGACATGCTGGCTCCAAACATTGCCTTGTCTCTTGAGCTCTTCCGACCGACACCCACTCGAAAATTGCTGACGCCTGTTTCCCGTATAGCTAGCGCGACTGGCTCATGCTCTATGCCTCGCCGGAATTCGCCGAAGTGCAGCAATGGATGCGCAAGAAAG
>JAHFES010000037.1 GCA_023248355.1 Nitrospiraceae bacterium | reverse complement strand
TGGTTGCGGGGAGAGGATTTGAACCTCTGACCTTTGGGTTATGAGCCCAACGAGCTACCAGGCTGCTCCACCCCGCAGTCGGATGCTAACAAAGCGTGGAACGGCAAGTCAAGCCAACTTCCGCCACCGTTGCATTCATGTGACCACGGTGCTAAAGCGATAGCATGCGAATTGTTTTCATGGGCACACCAGAATTTGCCGTGCCTTCTCTCGAAGCGTTGCTCAAGTCAGAGGACGAGATCGTTGGGGTTGTGACCCAGCCCGATCGTCCGAAGGGGCGCGGTCATGCTCTTGTGCCCCCACCGGTCAAAGTGATCGCCCAACGCGCAGGGCTCCCTCTTCTGCAGCCCATCAAGATCAGGACACCGGACTTTCTCAACGCTCTCGCTGCATGGAAGCCTGACTTGATTGCAGTCACGGCCTTTGGTCGGATCCTGCATGCGCCCATTCTGAGTCTTCCGCCGAGGGGCTGTGTGAATGTTCACGGATCGATCTTGCCGAAATACCGAGGCGCAGCACCCGTTCAATGGGCGGTAATCAATGGAGAAACCGAAACCGGCATCACGACGATGCTGATGGATGAAGGCATGGATACAGGCCCCATGCTGCTTCAAGAGCGGATCGTGATCGAGCCTCAGGATACAGCAGGCTCATTGGCACCTCGTCTAGCGGAACTCGGCGGGCGGCTTCTCGTCGAAACCATCAGACAGCTTAAGGCTGGTGCGCTGACACCTCACGCGCAGGACAACTCGCAGGCCACGATGGCCCCGCTATTGAAAAAAGAGGATGGTGTGATCGATTGGACTAGTAGTGCTCAATCGATTGCCAATTGTATCCGGGGGCTGTCACCGTGGCCGGGAGCCTATACGTTTCTCGGGCAAGATCGTTGGAATATTTGGTGTGCTTCTGCTCAGCCCGCTCAAACCAAAGAACAGCCTGGAACCATCGTCGATGTCACCAAACACTCTATGCACATTGCCACAGGCGAGGGGGTGTTGGAGCTCATCGAGATTCAAACCGCCAATTCGAAACGGATGACTGTCGCGCAGTTTCTCGCCGGTCATCGGGTTACTGTGGGGGTGCGACTGGGGATGGGCGACCACTTGTCTGATCCGCCGGCATAAAGAAGCCAGCGTCCGCTTATTTTACAATCTCTACTCCTACGCGCACTATGTCATCGATTCAAGCACATCACGTCAGCACTAGCGGCGTTTCTCCAGCGAGAGTCGTGGCCCTCTCCGCGCTGCTTTCTTGTCAGACAGCAGAAGATACGGTTGACGAAGTGCTGAACCTGGCGTGCGAAGCCAGAGTGTCAGACCCGCGAGACCGGGCTCTCGCGATGGAGCTGGTCTATGGAGTGTTGCGGCGGCAAGAAACGCTTGATTGGCGATTGGAGCTGCTACTTAAGAAGCCGCTCCCACGTCATCCCGTCGTCCTCCAAATGCTGTTGCGCCTCGGAGCCTACCAACTCCTGTATCTAGACCGTATTCCCCCATCAGCGGCAGTTCACGAAACGGTCGCGCTCACGAAATCGTACACAAAGAAACTCGGTCGCGACTGGAGCGGCTTTGTCAATGCGGTGTTGCGCAATCTCATCCGTCTACCTGAACCGTCCCTTCCTGATCCTCTCGCCCATCCGGCCAAGACCTTGTCCATTCGTCATTCCGTCCCTCTGTGGCTATGCCAACGATGGATAGATCGACTGGGATTTGAGCAGGCCGAGGCTGCCTGTCAGACGATCAGCTGTGTTCCCTCCGTGACGTTGCGTGTGAATCATCGTCGAGTGACAAGGGAAGCTTTTCTGGCCCAGTTGCAAAAGCAGGGCATCGCAGCCCGGCCCACTTCTATTAGCCCAGTCGGGGTCACGATCGAAAAAGGGCAGTTGGTCACATCACTTCCTGGGTTTCAAAAAGGGGATTTCTACGTCGAAGATGAAGCCGCCCAACTCATTCCTCCTCTCCTCGATCCGAAGCCAGGCCACCGAGTGCTCGATGCCTGCGCTGCGCCGGGGGGCAAGGCTACGCATCTCGCCGAGCTAATGGACAACCGTGGACAGATTCTTGCTATTGATCGGCAGAAGGACAGGTTGAAGCTCCTACAAGAGAATTGCCGACGCCTGGGGATTACCATCGTCACTGCAGTTGTTGGAGATGCGCGGAAGCCGGCGGAGGTTCTGCGTAGCCTCAGCAAGAGCGGCGAGAAATCGATCGAGGGTCCAGCAGTGTGGGATGGTTTGGTGGATCGTATTCTTCTCGATGCACCGTGCAGCGGTCTCGGTGTCTTACGCCGACATCCCGAAGCGAAGTGGAGAAAACACACCGCGATGTTTCCCCGGCATCACAATCTTCAGAAGGAAATCCTCGAAGCGGTATCCTCTGTCTTGCGGCCTGGTGGGGTGCTGGTCTATAGTACGTGCTCGACGGAACCAGAAGAAACTGAAGACGTGGTCACTCAGTTCTGCCACGTCCATACGGAGTGGATACGCGAATCTGTGGCGCCGTGGCTTCCTTCAACCGCCCTCCCCTTTGTGACCGTTCACGGCGCACTCTCGACCATGGGCAATGAATGTGGGATGGACGGTTTTTATGCTGCCCGCCTGCGAAAGGTCTCTTGATGGGGCAGCCGATCTTAATCGCTCCCTCAATTCTATCCGCGGACTTTGCTCGACTAGCTGACGAAGTGGCGGCGGTCGAACGGGCGGGCGCAGATTTCCTTCACATTGACGTGATGGACGGGCATTTCGTGCCGAACCTCACGGTGGGTCCACCGATTGTGGAGGCTTTGAAGAAGGTCACGAAGCTTCCCCTCGACGTTCATCTCATGATCACCAATGCTGATGCCTTCATCCCGGAATTTGCTGCCGCTGGGGCCGACTACCTGACGGTGCATGTAGAAGCCTGTCCCCATCTGCATCGTACGATCCAGTTGATCAAGGAGCATGGGGTCAAAGCCGGCGTGACGCTCAATCCGGCTACGTCGATCAGTTTGCTACAAGAAATTCTTACTGATGTAGATCTGGTCCTGATCATGTCGGTCAATCCTGGTTTTGGTGGGCAGAAATTTATTCCCTCGGTGCTGAACAAGATCGCCGCCACTCGCGTGATATTAGACCGGATCAAGAGCTCCGCCTTACTCGAAGTCGATGGCGGGGTCAAAATCGACAATGCGCCACAGATTATTGCGGCTGGAGCTACGGTGCTGGTGGCGGGATCCGCCATCTTTTCAAACCGAGACTACGCGGGAACGATCGCGGCCATGCGAGCTGCCGGGACAACAGCCGCGACGTCGGTGCCGCAGGCATCGGCTCACCGATAGGCAACGCAGGGTGGATATCTCCGCAATCATCGACAGTCTGCATCCCCTTGAAATCAAGGTGCTCACAGCGTTTGGGGCAAGCCCGGATGGGGTGACGCTCGCCACGGAGCAACTTGCGACGGCGACGGAACTCGAGCCGTCTCAGCTCAGCATGGCGATCGAGTGGTTGCTTGCCAAGAGTCTCCTCTCTGTTGAATCTGAGGCTGTGACCCCGGTGGTGTCACTCACGAATATTGGCGAGGCGTATTTCGAGAAGACCGCGCCTATTGAGCGCGTCCTTGCCGCTGCACGCGAAGTGGCGAGCACGGGAAAGCGACTCACCATTCCGGATCTTCAGACGACTGAAGGTCTCGATCCCTCTGATGTCAGCAAGGCCGTCGGTCGATTGAAAAAGGAAGGCGTGCTCTTGATCGTCCAAGGCGGCTGCATTGAATCGACGGGACGGCCCAGCCCATCCGCCGAGGCGATGCGCACCCTGCTTCAGCAATTGCACAATGGCTCTCATGAGCTGGACAGTTTTCCTGAGGCTCATCGGCAGCTCATTCAAGACCATGCCGTGAAGCGGGGGAATGCGAAAGAACCCTTCCGTGTGGACGATCGTGTGGCGCGATGTTTTGCGCTGCCTCCCATGGGTGTCACGGCGGCAGATCATTTGGCCAAGCAGGGAGTGACGGAGGAAGTCTCGCAGCTGAGCCCGGAACTGCTCAAGGACGGCAGTTGGCGAAACAAGCGCTTCAGAAAGTACACCATCAGCTTGCGCGCCCCTCGAATCGGAACCGGAAAGAAGCATCCCTACCGTGAATTCTTGGATACCGTGAAGACCAAGCTGGTGAGCATGGGATTCCAAGAGATGCGGGGATCGCTCGTCGAAACCGAGTTCTGGAACATGGACGCGCTCTTCATGCCGCAGTTCCATCCTGCACGCGACATCCACGATGTGTATTTTGTTAAAGAGCCGACGCATGCAACGAGCCTTGATGAACCCTTCTTATCCAAAGTGACCAAGGCCCATGAGAATGGGGGAACTACCGGTTCAACCGGGTGGGGCTATAAGTTCGACACACAACGGGCCAAGCGCTTGGTATTGCGAAGCCAAGGGACTGCCGTCTCGGCCAGGACGCTCGCTGCGGCTCCCGCGGTCCCAGGAAAGTATTTTTCGATCGCCCGCTGTTTTCGGTATGACCAGGTCGATGCGACACATGCGACGGATTTTTTCCAAGTGGAAGGGATTGTGCTCGGCGAAGACATTAACTTCCGGACGTTGTTGGGGCTCTTGAACTTGTTCGCTCGCGAAGTGGCCCAGGCCAAAGAGGTAAAGTTTTTGCCTGCGTACTTTCCATTTACCGAACCATCGGTCGAGCTCCATGTCCGCCATCCGCGCTTGGGCTGGATGGAGCTTGGCGGGGCGGGCCTCCTTCGACCGGAAGTCACGTTGCCACTCGGTGTGACGGTGCCGGTGATCGCCTGGGGGTTGGGACTCGATCGGATGGCCATGGTGGCGCTGGGCATCCATGATATTCGTGAATTGTTCACGGATAATCTGGAGCTGATTCGGACGACAAAGGGAATCTTCTAATCCGCACACGCTGACCTATGCCGACCATTTCGATCTTCAAAGATGACTTCGAGTCACTCCTGGCGGGAGACGGGCGCCGCAAGCCTGCGGTGTCGGTGGAGCAACTTGAAGAGTGGCTCATGCTGGTAAAGGGTGAGCTCAAGGGGCACAATTCTGAGACGGGCGAACTGCGCATTGAACTGCAAGATAGTAACCGGCCTGACCTCTGGTGTTGCGAAGGCATTGCGCGGCAGATCCGCATTAAGCAACAGGGCAAACTTAAGCGTTACTCTTTCCTCAGGCAGAAGCCTCGGGCGACCCAGTATCTGATAGTTGCTCCGGGACTTGACCGAGTCCGTCCCTATGTCGCAGCCTGTACGGCGCGGGGATATCGAGTGACCGAAGAAGGCCTTGCCCAGCTGATTCAAACACAGGAGAAACTCGCAGATATTTTTGGGCGCAAGCGGAGGACGGTCTCTATCGGGCTCTATCAGTTGGCAAAGATTCAGTTTCCGGTGACCTACGATCTAGTGAAGCCAGACCAAGCCAAGTTCACCCCCTTGGGTATGGAGACCGTGATGACCCTCTCGGAAATCTTGATGGTTCATCCAAAAGGACTGGAGCATGGTCACATTCTTGAAGGGCATGAGCGGGTTCCCCTCCTCCATGATGCCAAGGGCCAAGCGCTGTCATTCCCGCCGATCATCAACAGCCGAGAAGTCGGGGAAGTACAGGTCGGCGATGAAGATCTGTTCGTCGAGGTCACGGGTACTGATCTGCCGATGGTTGTCCTGACGCTCAATATTTTCGCTGCGAATCTGGCTGACCGCGGGGCGAGAATCGCACCAATCGAGACTCGGTATCCGTACAAGACGGTGTTAGGAAAATCAGTCGTCACGCCACAAGATCTCAGCAAGCCGCGCACGATCATGGTGAAGACCATTGAACAGGCTCTTGGTCAGTCACTTGGCGCTCACGAGGTGAAGAAGGCACTGGAGGTCTACGGCTACGCTGTGTCCGTGGGCAAGAACAAGGTGAAGGCTAAGCTGCCTCCCTATCGGCAGGATCTGTTGCACGCGATGGATGTGGTCGAAGATGTTGCGATCAGTCGTGGATACAATGAGTTCCTTCCGGTCATGCCGGCCCAATTCACTGTGGGCGGATTGTCAAGGATCGAGCAGCTGTCCGATCGAGCGCGAGAGCTGATGGTGGGACTCGGCTTCCAAGAAATTATTTCCAACATTCTGGGTTCGCCTGAAAACTATCGCAACGCGATGCGGCTTGACGGAACTGAATGGGGGCGGATGGTCGAAGTGGACAATGCGATGGCTGTGACCTTCTCGTGTCTACGGCAATGGATGCTTCCGTCATTGCTGCGGGTCGAAGCAGCTTCAAGCCGAGCCTTCTATCCACATCGCTTGTTCGAGGCCGGCGAGGTCGCGATCCCTGACCCGTTGCACGAGCTTGGTTCACGCACTGAGACCGTGCTGGGCGCAGTACTGGCTCATGCCACCGCACACTTTTCTGAAATCCATTCATGCCTGGACGTGTTGTTCTACCACCTCGATCGGTCCTATACGCTCGAACCACTGGCGCATCCCTCGTTTCTGGAAGGCCGGGTTGGAAGGATTGTTTCGGAAGGAATGCCGTTTGGTGTTATCGGGGAACTGCATCCTGAAGTGCTTGAGCGGTGGCAGATCGGAGTTCCGATCGTCGCGTTTGACGTGAATCTCACCCAACTCGCAGCGTCGAAATAAGAAGGAGAGCGACAGTCCGTCGCTCTCCAGTCCTATCCAGCGAAAGCAGGAGAAATCGTAGAAGAGTCGTCGGCGCTAGGCAGTCGCCGGGGCCAGGTGCTGTCTGGCGAGGCCGATGAGCTTCTCAAACCCTGTGCCGTCCTTGATCGCCATGTCTGACAGGACCTTTCGATCCAACAGCACATTAGCGTTCTTGAGGGCGTTCACGAATCTGCTATAGGTCAATCCGTGGCTTCGAACAGCCGCGCTGATACGAGCGATCCACAGTTGGCGGAAATCCCGCTTTCTGTTTTTCCGGCCGGTATACGCATACGTCTGACCTTTGTCCACGCTCTCTGTTGCCGAACGGAACAGTCGGCTTTTGGCCCCATACTGGCCCTTGGCGAGCTTCAGCCGCTTGTTTCTTCGATGTCTAGTTTTCGGTCCACCTTTGGCGCGAGGCATGATTCAATACTCCTTTTGCGTTCTGAAAGATCCTCTTGGCTCGGTTCTATTTATACGGGAGCAGCCGATTCAATGACAAGGTGGCTGTGGCGTCTACGACTTCGGTGCCGCTCAAGCGGCGCTTGTGGTCACGCCCTTTATGGCTCAGCAGGTGTCGCTTGCCCGCCTTGCGACGGACAAGCTTCCCGCTTCCGGTTTTTGCAAAGCGCTTGCTGGCGCCTTTGTGTGTTTTCATTTTAATCTTCATCGGGGTATCTTCCTTTGGTTTAGTCAATCACCGCGTCGAATGCGTCAATTCTTCGGAGCCACGATCATGATCAAGCTCCGTCCTTCCATGCGCGGGGCATACTCGATAGTGCCGGTGTCGGTCAGTTGCGCGATGACGGAATTCATCATGACTCGCCCCATCTCTTGGTTGGCCATTTCGCGTCCCCGATAGGTGAGGGTCACCTTGGTCTTGTTGCCTTCCTCCAGGAACGTCTTCATTTGTCGGACTTTGATCTCCAGATCATGCTTGTCTGTCCTTGGGCGTAGCTTGATCTCCTTGACCTGCGTGGACTTCTGATGACGCCGATTTTGATGATCCTTCTTGCTGAGCTCGAACTTGTATTTGCCATAGTCCATGATCCGGCAGACCGGCGGCACCGCGGTGGGAGCCACTTCGACTAAGTCATAGCCGCCCTCCTGTGCCTGACGAAAGGCGTCAGGTGTTGGAAGAATACCGAGTTGTTCACCTTCCGGACCAATCACCCGAACTTCTCGGACACGGATCTCACGATTCACGCGCAGTTTGGGAACGATAGGCCACCTCTTAGTGTGTGTGTTGTAATTCTCGCTGCGGGCGCGTGATTTCAGTACGCAAGAGATCCAGCACCCCAGCTACTGTCATACTGCCGAGATTCGAGCCGCTTCGGCCTCTGACCGATACGGTTCCGCCTTGCACTTCGCGGTCCCCCGCTACCAGCATGAAGGGGACCTTGGCTTTTTCCGCTTCGCGGATCTTGAACCCGATCTTTTCATTTCGGAGATCTGCCTCGGCGCGAAATCCGGCTGCTTTCAATTGCGCGACAACCGCAGATACATAATCTCGCTGATTATCTGTAATTGACATGACGGTTGCTTGTACCGGTGCGAGCCAAGTCGGGAATGCGCCACCGTAGTGCTCGATCAGAATCCCAAAGAATCGTTCGATCGATCCCATCAAGGCGCGATGGATCATGATGGGCTGATGGGCCTTCCCGTCCTCACCAATATAGCTCAACTCGAACCGCTCCGGGTTGTTGAAATCAACCTGGACCGTGGAGCATTGCCAGGAACGGCCCAGCGCGTCCTTGATCTTAATGTCAATCTTTGGGCCATAGAATGCGCCACCTCCCGGGTCCAGATGAAAGGAGATGTTGCGACTCTTCAAGGCGGCTTCCAAGGCGCTAGTGGCAAGCGCCCAGTGTTCGTCAGCTCCCACCGATTCTTTTGGTCTTGTGGAGAGAAACACTTCGAACTCCGCAAAGCCGAACGATTGCAGAATGAAGAACGTAAAGTCCAGAACACGGCTGACTTCTGTCTCGATCTGGTCTGGTCGGCAGAACAGATGGGCGTCATCCTGGGTAAATCCCCGCACGCGCAGCAAGCCATGGAGTACGCCGGTCCGCTCATAGCGATAGACCGTTCCCAACTCACCATAGCGAATGGGTAGGTCGCGATAGCTGCGAAGGTGGGATTTATAGATCATGATGTGGTAGGGACAGTTCATCGGCTTGAGCTGGTATTCACTGCCCTCAAGCTTCATGGCAGCAAACATATTGTCACGGTAGTAGTCGACATGTCCGCTGGTTTTCCACAGATCGAGGCGAGCCACGTGTGGAGAATAGACAAGTTCATATCCGTCTTTTATGTGCTGCTCCCGCCAGAAGTTTTCAATCAACAGACGGATGGTCGCGCCTTTTGGATGCCAGAGGACTAAGCCTGGACCAATCTCGTCTTGAATGGAAATCAGGTCTAGTTCTTTTCCTACTTTCCTATGATCGCGACGTTTGATCTCCTCCAGGCGGGCGAGGTGGGCATCCAATTCAGCTTTTGTCGGAAAGGATGTTCCATAGATCCGTTGCAACATGGGGTTGCGTTCATCGCCCCGCCAATAGGCTCCTGCCGTGTTGAGAAGCTTGAATACACCGACATAGCCGGTGGCTGGCAGATGTGGGCCCCGGCAGAGGTCGACGAAGTCACCTTGCATGTAGGCAGAAATCGGCTCTCCATCAGGGAAGCCTTGAATCAACTCTATCTTGTAGGCTTCACCACGTGACTTAAAGAAGTCGATGGCTTCTTGCTTGGTGAATTCCCTTCTGGTGATCGTAAGATTACGCTTGATAATGTCACTGGCCCGAGCTTCAATCTTTTCTAGATCTTCCGGTGTGAAAGTCCGTTCAAACGAGAAATCGTAGAAGAAGCTATCTTCCAACGCTGGACCGATCGTCAACTGCGCGGATGGAAAAAGTTCCTTCACCGCCTGAGCCATGATGTGGGTACTACTGTGTCGGTACACGTCACGGCCTTCTGCGCTGTCAAATCGGAGGGGCTCTAGAGTCGCGTCTTCGGACAAATGCCTTGAAAGATCCACGACTTGCCCATTCACTTTCGCTGCGAAAATATCTGCACTCATGGAAACCCCAAGAGCGGACAGGGCAGCTTCTACCGTCTGACCGGCCTGGACATCAACACTGGGGCGATCTTTTAGTGCAACCTTCATAGCGTATACGAAGCAAATCAGGCACAAAAAACAACAAAGGCACCCAGCCTCCGAGAGGCATACGAGTGCCCTCAGCTGTGTGGTAGGCGCGGACGGTCTTGAACCGTCGACCTCTACCGTGTCAGGGTAGCGCTCTCCCCCTGAGCTACGCGCCTATCGTCCGGAGGCGCATGCTAATATAGCCCCGCCCACACTGTCAAGAAAAGCAAAAGAGAAGGAAGTAGCCTTCCAGCAGGTGAAAGGCTGCCTCCCTCTCTTTCTAGAAACTCGTTGGACAAACAGCAGTTACTTGACCGCTGAGCGAAACTCTTTTCCAGCAGAGAACTTGGGGACTTTAGCAGCTGGAATTCGGAGCGACTCCCCAGTCCTCGGATTCCTTCCCATTCGTGCCTTGCGTTTCGAAATGGTAAAGGTTCCAAAGTTGACGAGGGAAACGCGCTGTCCTTTCTTCAGTGAGGACGTCACTGCTCCTGTAAACGCCTGAAGGGCAGTACCGGCGGCGACTTTTGTGATGCCGGCTGATGCGGCCATTTTCGCGATGAGTTCTTCCTTTGTCATCTAGCCCCCTCCTTGGTGAATAATGAAGAAGTAAGCCCAGGTTGACTACTTTGAAACAGAGATGCTGGAGCCCTACGCGGTACGAGTTGCTTTTGCTCTCGTTCGCTTCAAGGGAATGTGTAAATCGACAATCTTTTTCCGCAATGTATTCCGGTTAAGCCCCAAGAGTTGAGCTGCCTGGATCTGATTTCCCTGCGTTTCACGAAGCGCTGAAGTGATCAAGGGGCGCTCCACAGCAGAAATGAGAATCGGGTGGAGATTTCTCGCCGACCCATTTCTCATTCCCTTTACGAAGTCGCCCATCTTCATCTCTAGGTAGCCCTCAAGGGAGGCATCGCGGGCTTTGCCCTGATACAGATGACTACTCTGCTGATTCATGAGTTGCATCATTTTCGCAGTTCGTCGAAGAACCGC
Source organism: Nitrospiraceae bacterium (assembly GCA_023248355.1). GTDB lineage: Bacteria > Nitrospirota > Nitrospiria > Nitrospirales > Nitrospiraceae > Nitrospira_D. The sequence goes on along the minus strand of JAHFES010000037.1, from coordinate 11,179 downwards.
TCGCGAACCTGTAATGACCAAGGTGCGAGAAGAGTCGATATGGTTCGGAAGGGCAACAACCCCGTCTTGTCCAGTTCGAGACTCAATGACGACTGCATCAAAGGGATGCCCAGGAGAATCTTTATGAAGAGCCCCTGTGTCTCGGGCAACAGTCACAGAAGCGTCCTTGAAGACTTGCTTGAACTGAGCCTGGATATCAGTATCTGCAGTGAGCAGAAGAATGGTGAATACGGATGAAGGCACTGGCATGAAGACACCACGCGAAGAAGAGGGCCGGATTATTGCCCAGGGCGCATACGATGTCAATTGGATTTTGGGATGTCAGAGTTTGAAAGCGTCGACTCGATCAATTGGCCATTGCCGCGCGAATACTAAGATTTGAGTACGCGCAATACGGAGGTGTCATTTCTCTCGCGCCCGAGTAGTTAAGTATGGAGTCTCATGATCTCACTATTCAGGAGCGTGCCACTTCACTCCAGCTCCTTAGCAGCAACAAGATGACCATCGCAAATGGGCCTGTCTAAATATCTCCTCCGTGTCGGACTTGACAGGTCATTTAATCAGGCGGTATACATTGATTCAGAATTCCTACCGGAATAATAAGGAATGAAGGTATCTCAGCGTGTAACCTATGGAATTATGGCGGCTGTTGATCTTGCCATGAATACTAAAGAAGTCCCGGTTCAAGCGCGAGCCATCGCAAGACGGCAAGCCATTCCAGTCCGGTTTTTGGAGCAGGTACTCAATGCGATGAAGAAGGCGGGTCTGGTTGATAGCCTCCGTGGCGCGCAAGGGGGATACATGCTGATGAAAGAGCCATCTGTGCTCTCCGTCGCTGATATCCTGGAGGCCTTAGATGGACCAGTTTTTCATCGCGTATTCCAGGGCCGCTCCGTCCTTGAGAAGCGTTTGACAAAACAAGAGCTCTTGCTTGGAAACATATGGGAGCAAGTCGAACAGGCCGAGCGAGAAGTTCTCGGGGGCATTACCATCGAGCAATTGGCTGGACGCCAACGAGCTATCGAAGAGCAGCACAATCCCATGTATCACATATAGAAGATACTGCGACCGGTAGCGAATCCAGCTCCAAGTAGGCCATTGCACAGAGTTAGGAGATCCGGTTATGAGCGCACAACCCAATCTGTCGGTTCCAGAGATCACCACGAATCCTATTCCTCCGGCCATTTGCGAGGAGATCGACACATTCGAAGCTGAAGCCATGCGCACCCTTGCTGGAGATGTACCCAACGATCTCTTTAAGCCTTTCCGTCTTCAGTACGGCATCTATGGGCAGCGGCAGGCCGGCGTGCAGATGGTGCGGATCAAGATTCCCTTTGGCGGAATGTCGGCCAACCAGCTTCGCCGAGTCGCGGAACTTGCCGACCGCTACGCAACCGGCGTGGGTCATGTCACGACCCGTCAGGACATTCAGCTGCATTTCGTCGAACTCAAGGAAGTTCCGACCATTATGCGCGGCTTGGCCGAAGTTGGCCTCACTACTAGAGAAGCCTGTGCGAACACGGTGCGCAATGTGACGGCCTGCCATCTCGCGGGCGTCTGTCAAGGAGAAGTGTTCGACGTGACACCCTACGCGAAGACAGTGGCGTACCACCTCCTGCGCAACCCACTCAATCAAAGTTTGCCCAGGAAGTTCAAAATTGCATTCTCAGGATGCAAGACCGACTGTGCGCTCACGCCGATTCACGACGTCGGGCTCTTGGCCGCGAAGCGTGTCGATGGGACGATTGGATTTCGAATGGTGGCCGGCGGTGGCCTCGGATCTGCGCCCAGGATTGCACAGGTGCTGCGCGAGTTCACGCCGATCGAAGAACTCATCCCCAGCATCGAAGCCGTCATCAAAGTGTTCGATACATTGGGAAACAGGAAGAATCGCAATAAAGCCAGGATGAAATTTATCATCGAGAAGCTGGGGTTTGACGAATTCAAGCGCCGTTGGGAAGCAGCCTATATCTCCATGGGTCACGACCTTCCCAAGCATGAGGCGATCACACTTCTCCAGCATCAGGATGATCCAAGGCCACTGATCATGCCGACTCGCAATGGATCAGCCATTGGTGCAGGCAATGGCAATGGAAGTCCGAGTCGGATCGGCCATGAGACGCCCTTCGAAATGTGGAGGCGAACGAACGTCGTCAAACAGAAGCAGGATGGCTACGTCGCCGCAGCAATCAAGCTCTTTATGGGGGACATTACATCGGAGCAGATAGTTTTTGTGGCCGATCTCGCCGATCGGTATTCCAATGGGAATATCCGCACCACGATCAACCAGAACGTCGTGATCCGGTGGATTCCCGAAACTCAAATTGAGGCGCTCTATGGCGATCTGGCCTCGCGGGGCTTAGCGGACCCCGGGGCTGAACTCGTTGAAGACATCATTGCTTGCCCCGGGACTGATACCTGCGGTCTTGGGATCACCTCGTCAAAGGGTCTGGCCCGGGCGTTGGCCGAAGTCTTTCCGGCCGGCCGCGTCCCCGAAGATCTGCACGATGTCAATGTGAAGATCAGTGGCTGCCACAATTCCTGCGCGCAGCACCACATCTCAACGATCGGGCTGCACGGAGTCGGCAAGCGACTGGGCGACCATGTGGCCCCTCACTATGAGTTGCATCTTGGAGGGTCCGTGAACGGCACCCCGAGGATCGGTCAAATGACCGTGAAGATACCGGCGAAGGCAGTGCCGGCTGCGTTGACCCACCTCATTGATGTCTATCGGCGCGATCGCCAGCCTGATGAAGGCTTGCCTGCATTCATCGCGCGAGTCGGAAAGCTCAAGCTTAAAGATGAATTGATTCCGTACACGATCGTTCCTGCCTATCAGGATGACCCCACCTTCTATTACGACTGGGAAGGGGAAGAAGAATTCATCCTCGAAGATCTCGGACCGGGCGAGTGCGCTGGCGGCGCGCTTGAGATGATCGAAAACGGCATCCTCGAAGCCGAGCAGGAGCTCTACCAAACGAAAATGTTGGTGGATAATCATCAGTACTCCGTCTCTGTGAACAAGTCCTATCGTGCAGTGCTTGCGGCTGCCAAAGCGTTGTTAGTCACCGAGGGTCTCGATCCAGCAACCGATGCGGAAATTTTTCAAGAGTTCGAGCGCCGGTTGTCACACAAAGGGATTGTGCCTTCCATCTATCGCGATCTCGGTACGCAGGTCGGCAATTTGGGGCCAAAAGAAACGACGGCCCAGTCCGCCCAGGAGAAAATGGCGTTTGCAAAAGGTTTTGTCGATGCCTGCCGTATTGCGACGGAACAGATGGGCAAAGATCTGAAGCTTGCGCCTACAACCGGGTCTCCGGCAGCAACCCAGACTGTGGCACCATCGTCCAAGCCAGCGCCCGCTCCAGCCGCCCCTATGTCTACCGGAGCGCCAGTGTACGATTTGCGGGGTGTGGCCTGTCCCATGAACTATGTGAAGACCAAGCTCAAACTCGAGATGATGGATGCGGGTGAGCAGTTGGAAGTGTGGCTCGATGCAGGTGAGCCAATCAAGAATGTCCCCATGAGCCTTAAGAACGACGGCCATAAAGTCTTGCTGCAAGAGGCGCTTGAGCCGGAAGCAACGCACTACCGAGTGTTGGTCGAGAAAGTTGAAGACTAGGAAAGCCGTGGATCGACTATGACAATGAATGGAGGGTCAGAAGTGATCGCGGGACTCAAGGCGTGGGGTGACTCGTTCGAGTCAAAACAGCCACAGGATGTGTTGGCTGCAGTGCTTGAGCGGCATGCGCCGAAGATCGTCGTGGCCTGCAGTTTCGGAGCGGAGGATGTCGTGCTCGTAGATATGGTGCATCGCATCAATCCCTCCGTGCCGCTGTTCTATCTCGACACGGATTTTTTGTTTCCTGAAACCTATGCGACGCGGGATCGCATGATCCAGCAATACGACTTGAAGCCCGCGCAGGTGCTGCAAGTGAAGTCGCTGCTCACTCCCGAACGTCAAGCCGAACAGTATGGGGATGCGTTGTGGGCCAAAGAGCCTGATCGCTGTTGCCGGTTACGCAAAGTCGAACCCCTCACGCGCGTGCTCAAAGGCTTCGATGCGTGGATCACGGGGATCAGGCGGGATCAGGCGCCCTCGCGGGCGAATGCAGGGCTGATCGAGTGGGATCAGAAGTTTGAGCTGGTGAAGGTCAATCCGTTGGCGCGCTGGAGCTGGGCCGATGTTTGGACCTACATTCGTGTCTATGAAGTGCCCTACAATCCGCTACACGATCAACACTATCCCAGCATCGGCTGCACCCACTGCACGGCTCCCGTCGCGCCGGGTGACGATCCACGGGCGGGTCGCTGGAAAAACTTCGCAAAAACCGAATGTGGGTTACACAAGTCCTAACATGCCGATTCAAGACTTCATCGCCAAAATCGCGAAGGGGCCTAAGCTCTCCAAGGACTTGACCTGGGAAGAATGTAAGCAGGCCATGAAGGCCTTGATTGAAGGCGAGGCGACACCGGCGCAAGTGGGCGCCTTTCTGATAGCCATGCGGTTCAAAATGGAATCGGTGACCGAATTGGCTGCATTTACGGCCGCAGCTCGTCAATATGTGCTGCCGCTCGCAGTCTCAAGAGAACTAGCTCTTGTCGATGTGCCGAGTTATGCCGGCAAACAGGACACATTTCATGCGCTCATTGCCGCGTCGATTGTCGCAGTCTCAGCCGGAGCCGCAGTTCTTATGCATGGGTACGATGGTGTGCCTGGGCGACCCGGCAGTGCCGGGGTGCTGAAGGCGTTGGGGATTCCCATTGATTCTGAACGCAAGATAGTGACCGAGGATCTGAACAAGAAGGGATTCGCCTACCTGGACATTGGACTCTATCATCCACCGGTCTACCGGTTTCTGGAGATGCGTAAAGAATTGGGTGTCAGGAATGTCTTTCATCCGATCGCCCGGCTCCTGAATCCGGCCAGAGCCGCAGCTCAGGTGGTTGGATTGTCGCACCCGCCGCATTTCGAAAAAACCGTGGAAGCCCTGCGTATGCTCGGGTGTCCACGGGGGCTGGTGGTTCGCGGCGTCGAGGGCGATCCGGAATTGTCCGCGTCGGCCGTCACGAGAGTGCTCGAACTGCGAGATGAGCGTATTACTCCACTCGGGGTGACTTCAAAGGACTTTGGATTGGCGGTTGCTGCACCACGGGAGATGGCAGGGTTTCCGCCTGGCCAACAAGAGAAAGAAGCGGACCTGCTCCGGCGCATTCTTCAGAACCAGGTGCAGGGCGGGCCAAAAGATTGGGTGCTCATGAATGCGGCGATGTTGCTCTATGCAGCTGGCAAGGGGGCATCTCTTACTGTCTGCCTCCCCGCAGCGCGGGCGGCCATTGACGGAGGGGCGGCAGCACGCAAGCTGGATGAACTGGTGCAGACGCCAGTGGCGGCGGCATCGGCAGAGAAGCGGTGAGAAGCGAAAGGATCGCAGATCGTGAAACATCTTCGGCAGTTGGAAGATCAAAGCGTCTATATTCTCCGGGAAGCGTACAAACATTTCGATAATCTCGCCATGCTCTGGTCGATGGGCAAGGATTCGACCGTACTGCTGTGGCTCGCCCGCAAGGCCTTCTTCGGGCATGTGCCGTTTCCTCTCCTACATGTCGATACTAGCTACAAGATTCCGGCGATGATTGAGTACCGCGATCGGTTGGCTCGTGAATGGCGGCTGGATTTGGTGATCGGTCAAAACAAGGAAGCGCTAGCCGCCGGTATGAACCCTTCAATGGGCCGCGTCGTCTGCTGTACCGCCCTCAAGACCAACGGGCTCAAGCAGTTGCTGGAGCAGAAGGGATATACGGGGGTCATCCTGGGCGTTCGGGCGGATGAGGAGGGCACCAGAGCGAAAGAGCGATACTTCTCTCCCCGTGATAAACACGGCGATTGGGATTTTCGCGATCAACCACCTGAACTCTGGGATCAATACAAGACGACCTTTCCCCCCGGCACGCACATCCGGATCCATCCGCTCCTGGATTGGACCGAAATCAACATCTGGGAATACATCAAATACGAGAACATTCCCTTCATTGACCTGTATCTGGACAGGGGTGACGGCACTCGTTATCGCAGCCTCGGCTGTGCTCCCTGCACGACCCCCATCAAGTCGACGGCCAAGAACGTGGACGACATCATCCACGAACTTCGGCATACGACCGTGGCGGAGAGGTCTGGGCGCGCGCAAGACGAAGGCCGAGGGATGGAGTTGCTGCGAAAAGACGGCTACATGTAACGAGGATGATGAAAAAGGCCCCCAACTTCGTTCTCGGCTCATCGAAATCCTCAACGTACCCCAGAGGGTACGCCTCCGGTTTCGATTCGCCTCGGGCCTTGTTGGATGACCTTTTTGATCATCCTCAATAAAACAAGGCGATTATGGACAATCCAACTCAGAAACCATCCGAGAATCTCAATATCGTCATCGTGGGGCATGTCGATCACGGCAAGTCCACATTGCTGGGGCGGCTCTATGCGGACACCGGCTCGTTGCCCGACGGCAAGTTGGAGAAGGTGCAGGCGATCTGCCGGCAGCAGGGGAAAGAGTTTGAGTACGCCTTCCTCTTTGACGCCTTCCTGGAAGAACAAGAACAAGGGATCACGATCGATACGGCACGGACCTTCTTCGCCTGGAAAGGGCGCCAGTACATCATCATTGATGCGCCGGGGCACAAGGAGTTTCTCAAGAACATGATCTCCGGCGCGGCGCGTGCTGAAGCGGCATTGCTGCTGATCGATGCGCTGGAAGGCGTCAAAGAGCAGTCGAAGAAGCACGGATATCTGCTCTCGCTGCTCGGCGTTCGGCAGTTTGCAGTTGTGGTCAACAAGATGGATCTCGTTGGCTACCGGCAGGACGTCTTTGCCGGGATCGAGAAGGAATATCGAGAATTCTTGAGTCAGTTCAAAGCCGTGCCGGCGCAATTCATTCCGGTCAGCGCCAAACTCGGGGACAATATCGCCAATCGCAGCGAAAAGATGCCCTGGTACACAGGCCCGACGGTCTTGGATACTCTGAGTGTCTTTAAGAAGGAAGCGGCACGGTCGGAGCAGCCGCTTCGGCTGTCGGTGCAAGATATTTATAAGTTCGATGCGCGGCGGATCGTCACGGGTCGCATCACGGCGGGGCGATTGAAGGTCGGCGACCATCTGGTGTTTTCGCCTTCAAACAAACGGGCCAATATTAAGTCTGTTGAAGCGTTCAACATCGAGCCGCAGCCCACAGAGGGTCGGGCAGGACAGTCGATCGGGATTACGCTCGACGAACAGATCTTTGTGGAGCGTGGCGAGATTGCTTCGCATCAGGAGCAGCTCCCGCTTGTCTCGACGGCCTTTCGAGCCAATGTGTTCTGGTTGGGGAAGCGGCCACTGGAGAAGGGTCGGAAGTATCTACTCCGTGTGGCGACCAAAGAAGTGGATTGTGAGGTCGCATCGATCCATCGTATCATCGACACGATGGATCTTGCCCAGCAGCAAGGCAGCAGCGCGGTGAATAGGAACCAGGTGGCGGAACTAACGGTACGCGCGAAAGCGCCGGTAGCGTTCGACCTCTCGGCTTCCTTTGAAGCGACGGGTCGCTTTGTGCTGGTGGATGAGTATGATATTGCGGGCGGCGGGATTATCACCGAACTGGTGCATGACGATCAGGAGTTCCTTCGCGAGGAAGCTCGGCGTCGCGACTTTGCCTGGGTGAAAGGCGAGGTCGGTGTCGAAGATCGTGCGCAGCAATATGGCCATCGGGCGGCAGTGGTCCTCTTTACGGGCGGGCGGCATACCGGCAAGTCGTTCCTGGCGAGGAAGCTTGAGGGGCGCCTCGTGGCCGATGGACGCCACGCCTACTTGTTGGATGGCGAAAATCTGCGGCGTGGTCTCGATGCCGACCTTAGCGAAGAGGAGCGTGGACAGACGACGGAAATGGCGCGGCGCTATGGCGAGGTCGCCCGCCTACTGATCGATACGGGGTTGATTGTGGTCTCGACCACGAACCCCTTTGGGTTGGCCTACAGAGAGGCCGTGCAAGCCATCCGGACGCTTGTCAATCCAGCTCCCGTTATTGCCGTCCATATGAGCAAGGCCGATGAGGAGCCTCCGCCCAATACTGATGTGGTGCTGAGTGGTCCGACGGATTTTGATGCGGCGACCAGACGGATCATGGAGGAACTCAAGCGGCGGGGAGTGCTCGCGCAGGCAATCGGAGCGAAGCCCACGTTCCAGTATTCCATCTAGTACGAGCTGGTCCTACCATGGGGAAATAACACTCGGGCGGGTTCCTCACGACACCGTACTCCCTCCTTGTGGGTGGTTTGACTCATCGGAAATCCCTGTGCTACCGTACCTTCCTTACAATTTCAGCTCGTCACAACGGTAGAGATATGACACCTGGAAATGATCTGAAAACCATCCTCGGGAAACTCAAGTATTCGGACGACGCCAAGGTTGTTCAGCAGATTACTGAGCAGACCAAGCAAGTCCATGCTCGCATGGCCGGTATCAAGTACAAGTTGGCCGTCATGAGTGGGAAGGGCGGTGTCGGTAAAAGCATGACCACCGTCAATCTCGCCTTGGCCTTGGCTCGTCAGGGCGCTAAAGTGGGGCTGCTCGATGTTGACCTCAACGGACCCTGTGTCCCGCGCATGCTTGGACTGCACGGGCAATCATTGACGATGACGCCCGAGGGCGCAGTTCCTCCGACCGGACCGCTCGGTGTGAAGGTCGCGTCGATGGATTTCTTCCTTGACGATGTCTCGCCGGTCCGTTGGAAAGGGCCGATGGATGTCAGCCCCGTCTGGCTCGGCCTCATGGAGATGAATGTCATTAGGGAGTTCCTGGCCGACGTGATCTGGGGCGAGCTGGATTATTTACTCGCTGATTTGCCTCCCGGTGCTGCAGCCGACAAGCCTCCCGTGATCGCCGGTTTCATTCCTGACCTGGCCGGTGCGATCGTGGTGACGACGCCTTCCGAAGTCGCTTCTGATGTGGTTCAGAAATCCGTTACCTATGCGCGTGATATGGGCATTAAGGTCTTGGGCATCGTCGAGAACATGAGCGAGTACCGGTGTCCGTCCTGCGGCGAAGTCAATGAGCTGTTTGAAGGCAACACCCAGGCGATGTGCGAGGCGCTCGACCTTCCACTCCTCGGAAGGATTCCGTTTGATCGAAAATTAGCCCGCACGTTTGACAAGGGTGCACCATTGCTCGACGAGACCTATCCCACGATTCAACGGTATCAGGAAATTGCCGGCCGTATCAGAACGTTGCTGGACTACAAGAAGGTATTAGCGGAGAAGCTCTGACGACCGTGCTGATGCGAGAGGAGTGATTATGAAATTCGTTTGCCTCAACTGTGAAACCTATATGAACTTTGAGAAGGTTGAGAAGCCCGGTGAAGGCTCGCTCGGCGTGTTCTTTGGCTGTCCATCGTGTAATGCGAAGTTCTCCATGGTCACCAACCCCGGGGAGACCCAGATGGTCAGTTCGTTAGGGGTGCAGTTGGGTGGACGGACAGTTGCAGCAGAACCGTTCGAAATGACCAGAGGGACCCTCAAGGACGAGGCGTTGGCCGGCTCCGGCCAGATGGGGGCCTATCTCAACGAAAAGATTCAAGGAGGGCAGCCGGTCGCTGCGGCACCGGCTTCACCAGCCAAGGCTGGTGAAAAGACGAGTGGGGGTTGCCCCTTCTCCGCCATGGTCGCGGAAATGGGATTGACGACGGGTGGCAAGCCGGGGAACGGAACCGCGCCGGCCTCAACCGATTTCACCTGGACCGCTGATGCAAAGGAAAAGCTTGATCGGCTTCCGTCATTCGTAAAGCCCATGGTCCAAGGCAGTGTGGAGGCCTACGCGCGCAAGCAGGGCATTAAGACCATTACGCTTCAAGTCATGGATGACTCCAAAAATGACTCGTCGAGCGGCATGACCTGGTCGCGCGAAGCCGAGCAGCGTCTGGAAAACATTCCTGACTTTATCCGGCCGATGGCGCGCAAGGAAGTCGAGCGTGTTGCCAAGGAACGTGGGCTGGCGACGATCACCGCCCAGGTGATGGATGATGCCAAGGACAAGTTCATGAAGTTCATGTAGCTTGCGACGACATGCAACTGGGGTCTTTAAGGCCCATCCGGCTATCCGGATGGGCCTTTCAATTATCCGTTCTCCCCTCCCTCATCGGTTGTTCCCACAGGTTGCGCGCAATTGACACTTTTCCGAAGCCTATGCTACGTCTACACCGTCACAGTCAGCAGGGTGTACCAAGTATCTCTAGTCAGCCATGAGAGTCGGGTTGGCATAGAGGAGGAACACATGGGTGGACATAGCCACTGGGCGACCATCAAGCGCCATAAATCGGCGCAAGACGCGAAGCGCGGCAAGATTTTTACGAAAATCATCAGGGAGCTCACCATTGCTGCTCGCACTGGTGGGGATCCCGATGCGAACCCTCGGCTTCGTCTTGCTATGGCGAAGGCCAAGGAAGCGAACCTGGCCGGCGATACGATGAAGAAGGCGATTCAGCGGGGGAGCGGAGAACTTCCTGGCGTCACCTATGAAGAGTATTCATTGGAAGGGTATGGGCCTGGCGGCACCGCGGTGCTGTTGGAGATTACGAGTGATAACCGGAATCGAACTGTGGCGGAGATTCGCAATCTCTTCACGAAAAACCATGGAAACATGGCTGAGGCTGGTGCCGTCGCGTGGCAGTTCCAGAAGAAGGGGCTCCTGACGATTGAAAAGGGTAAGGTGGACGAGGATACGCTTCTCTCCTTAGCCCTCGAGGCCGGTGCAGAAGATGTCAAAGTCGGCGACAAGAGCTTTGAGGTTCTCACGAGTCCTCACGATTTTGAAGCCGTGAAAAAGGCGCTGGTGGATGCCAAAATCGAAACGGTCCTTGCCGAAGTCACGTACATTCCTCAGAACACGATTCGCCTGGATGAAAAACATGCTGAACAGATGCTCAAGCTGATGGAAGTGATGGATGAGCACGATGACGTTCAGAAGGTCCATGCCAATTTCGATATCTCCGACGAAGTGATGGAGAAGGTGGCCGCCGCAGCTGCGGGATGAGCGCCGCCCAGTCTGACTCTTGGATATCACCCGAGTAGCGAGACGAGATGATCGCCTTTCTGACGGGGCGGTTGGCTTTCAAGGCGCCGACGCTCCTCACGCTGGATGTGCAGGGAGTCGGGTATG
>JAHFES010000114.1 GCA_023248355.1 Nitrospiraceae bacterium | reverse complement strand
CCTTTGATCAGATCATCGACCACTGTCTGGCCCTCTTGGGGCGCTTTGAACCGAAGCGCGGCGTCGCCTGAGGGGTTGGTTATTCCAAGACTGCGACAGCGGCCATCGTAGCGAGGCGACAGCCCTTGTGCCTCCGCCTCCTTCCGCCGGGCTTCCAATTCCTCTGCTTGACACAGGCACCAATAGGCCTGGCCCTTTTCAAGCAGCTGCATGGCGTGACTGCGATACAGATCTATACGCTCAGTCTGGCGAAAGGGGCCTTCGTCCCAATCCAACCCAACCCATTTCATCCCTTCGATGATGGCCTGGATCGATTCATCGGTCGAGCGGCTCTGGTCTGTGTCCTCAATACGGAGGATAAAGACGCCCTTCTGCTGCCGGGCAAAGAGCCAGTTAAATAGTGCGGTACGGACACCGCCGATGTGGAGAAAACCTGTTGGACTAGGAGCAAAGCGCACACGAACTTGTGTCATACTGGATCCTAATGCATGCGTTCAAAGGACGGTATCTATAGCATGCACGGAAAAGTGTTGTACAGAATCGGTTGCCTCATGGCCCTTTCATCTCGACCGGCCTTCTGATAAGAAATCAGCGGGGGCTCGTCATGGCGGAACTCATGCAGTCGGCCACAGTTCTCTCAGTCATTGACCTGACGCCCCGCGTTCGCCAGCTGGTTGTCCTTCCCAAGGCACAGAAGCTCTCTTTCCAACCCGGCCAATGGGTTTCGCTGAAGCTGCCCGTTGGCACGAAGCCTCCACTCAATCGTGCCTATTCGATGGCAGCTCTCAGCACAACATCCGGCGAGCTGACCTTGGTATTTGATCGTGTCCCTGAAGGCTTGGGATCCAGCTATCTGTATCAACTCAAGGCCGGGGATGAACTGCTCCTGTCTGGCCCGTATGGCAACTTCGTGCTGCCTCAGCCGCTCGATCGGGAAGTGCTGTTCATTGCACGATACACGGGGCTCGTCCCGATCCGATGCATGCTGAAGGCCTTGTATGCGCATCGTGACACATCGCCGATACTCCTGATCGCGGTCGCCCCCGCTGAGCATGAATTGCTGTACCACAACGAATTGCTCTCCCTCGCGGTCACACAGGCTTCGTTTCGCTATCTCCCGCTTGTCGCCACAGGTGACGAAGCAGCGGTCAGATTGACAATGACCATGGTGCAACCGCTGATCGAGGGGACGCCGCACGTCCTCCCGATGCTGTGCGGCACGAAAGACTTTGTGCGGCCACTGCGCGCATTTTTTGTGGAAGCCGGGTACGAGAGAAAAGAGGTACAGGTTGAAACCTACGACTGAGAAGAGTCAATGGTCAGCGGTCACTGGGAAGAAAGGCGCACTGTCTGTTCTCACTTGCGATTGACCAATGACCGGTTTCGCTCAGTGTCCTTCTCTGACCAGGTTCTTGTTTACGGCTGGAATCTCAATCACAATATCCTTGGTCCCATTGGGCACACACTGGCAGCCAAGACGTGAATGCAACGTCGTCATTGGCGCTTCATCAAGCTGATCGAATTCATCATCAGTGCCTTCATTGCAGCTTTCCAGCCCCTGCTTCACGATCACATGGCAAGTCGAACAGGCACAGACCCCTCCGCACACATGCTCTAAACCCACCCCGTTGGCTATGGCAACATCGAGGATGCTCCCAGGCAGCCCCGTTGGGCCGTAGGGAATCTTGGCGGGGTCCACAGCAACCTTCGTCACAGTCCCGTCCGGTTCAATGTAGGTGATGGTATATGAGGTCGTCGGGAGTTCGTACTCTGTTTTCTCAATGTAAGGGTTCGTCCCGCCCATGTGCCCGTTCCTTTCTCGTCCTGATTGCGACTCAAATCCTGTGTTGACAGTCCAGAAACTTGCATGCTATTCTTAGTCCGACCTTATTGATCGGAGATCATTATAGTCTCCGATCCCATCGATCGGCAATAGCTATGTTGAAGTTCTCAAAAAAAGCTGACTATGCGCTCATGGCACTGCAGCATATCGCGGCGGTTCAGGTTGGCGATGGGGCACCAGGCCGTGTGGTGAATACGAAGGAGATTGCCGAGGAATATAATATCCCTCTTGAACTGCTGGCTAAGGTGCTCCAGACCCTTGCGAAGAATGCGCTGATCGAGAGTCACAATGGACCGAAGGGCGGATATGTCTTGGCCCGAAGAGCCCGCCAGATCACCATCGCGCAGATTCTCGAAAGCATTGAAGGGCCATTAGGCATTACCGATTGTTCCCATGAAAAGGACGGAGAGTTCTGCATGCAGCGAGAGCACTGTAATATCCGCACACCGCTGCTCAAGGTGCAAGACAGTGTTTATCAGCTCCTGAACAATATGACCCTACAAGACATGATGGGCGGCACGCCCCTCATTATGATTCAGTCTTCCACGGCACAAGGAGTCGAACGATGAAGCTTCCTATTTTCTTGGACAACCATTCCACCACGCCGATGGATACACGGGTGCTGGAGGCCATGCTCCCCTATTTTGTCGAAAAGTTCGGCAATGCGGCCAGTCGCAACCATGCCTTCGGCTGGGCCGCAGAAGAAGCGGTTGAGAATGCCCGCAAACAGATCGCGAAGCTGATCAAGGCCGATGCGAAGGAAATCGTCTTCACCAGCGGGGCGACCGAGTCCGACAATCTGGCGATCAAGGGCGTCCTGGAGATGTATAAGGAGAAGGGCAACCACATCATCACCTCCTCCACCGAACACCGTGCGGTGCTCGACACTGCGAAGTCGCTTGAAGCCAAGGGCCTGGCAACGGTCACCTATCTGCCGGTTGATAAATACGGAATGGTGACTCCCGAGGACATACGGAACGCCATCACGGATAAGACGGTCCTGATTTCCATCATGTTGGCCAATAACGAAATCGGCACGATCAATCCCGTGAAGGAGATCGGCAAGATCGCCAAGGAGAAGGGCATCCTGTTCCATTGCGACGCGACACAGGGTGTCGGCAAGATTCCGGTCGATGTGCAGGACATGGGAATCGATCTGATGTCGTTCACGTCACACAAGATTTACGGCCCTAAGGGGGTCGGCGCTCTCTATGTACGGAAGAAGAATCCGCGAGTCAGAATCACGGCGCAATTGGACGGCGGTGGACACGAACGCGGTATGCGCTCTGGGACTCTGCCGGTGCCGTTGATCGTCGGGTTTGGTAAAGCCTGCGAACTCTGTGAGCAGGAAATGGCCGCGGACGCGGCGCGCCTCACCACGATGCGCGATCGGCTCCAAGCCGCAATCATGGCAGCATTGGAAGAAAGCTATCTGAACGGCCATCCTACCAATCGATTGCCCGGGAACCTCAACATCTCGTTCGCGTACGTCGAGGGTGAGTCCCTGCTGATGGGCATGAAGGACATTGCCCTCTCTTCCGGCTCGGCCTGCACCTCGGCCACGTTGGAGCCCTCCTATGTGCTTCGCGCACTGGGAGTCGGCACCGACCTCGCGCACTCGTCGATCCGCTTCGGCCTCGGCCGGTTCAATACGGACGAGGAGATTGACTACACGATCAAGAAGGTTATTGAAGTTGTCACGAAGTTGCGAGAAATGTCCCCGCTCTACGAAATGGCAAAGGAAGGCGTCGACTTGAAATCCGTTCAGTGGGCCGCGCATTGACATCAATTGAAAATTTACAATTGTAAATTATAAATTTCGGAGGTGACCATGGCCTACAGCGACAAAGTGGTTGATCATTTCAACAACCCCCGTAACATGGGAAGCTTTAAGAAGGATGAGGACGGGGTCGGCACTGGTATGGTCGGCGCCCCCGAGTGCGGCGACGTCATGAAGCTTCAGATCAAGGTTCAGAACGATACGATTGTGGATGCCAAGTTCAAGACCTTCGGCTGCGGCTCGGCCATTGCCAGCTCCAGCCTTGCCACTGAGTGGCTGAAGGGCAAGACGATCGAAGAAGCCCAGAAGATCAAGAACACGGACATCGTGCAGGAATTGAATCTCCCGCCGGTGAAGATCCACTGTTCTGTGTTGGCGGAAGATGCCATTAAGGCCGCATTGGCTGATTATCAGAAGAAGGCTGACGTCAAGTAGCACAAACGAAGGGAGCGCCCGATGGACCAGACCAACGCAGAGACTCAGACTCCGGCGATCACACTCAGCGAGGCTGCGCTCAAAGAAGTGAAGCGCCTCATCAACGTCCAGGGTATCACGGAAGGCGGGCTCCGTCTCGGCGTGAAGGGCGGTGGCTGCTCAGGTCTCAGCTACACGATCAACTTCGACGAGAAGATCGGTCCGTACGATCAGGTCTACGACTTCGACGGGGTCAAGGTGATCGTCGATGCCAAAAGCGCGATTTATCTTCAAGGCACGCAGCTGGATTTCCAGAAAGACCTGATGGGCGGTAACTTCAAGTTCGTCAATCCGAACGCCAATAAGACGTGCGGATGCGGAGAGTCGTTCTCGGCATAATCATCGGCGACAGCCAGGCAACAGTTTTGGCGCAGGCATGGCCCGTTGCCATGCCTGTCTTGTCAGGGCAGGTAGCAGTATGGACCATCACCACACCCACAGCACAAACCCTCGCGAACTCCAGATGGCGCGGAGCATGTGCTGGCACTGTCAATCTGAGGTGTCCGGAGAATATTTCTGCGACCGTTGCGTCAAAGTCCAGCCGGTCTCGAAAGAGACGGATTATTTCACCTGTTTCGGACTCCCTCGCCGGCTCACCATCGACCCGAACAAGCTGGAATCCAAATTCTACGAGCTCAGCCGCGCCTTTCATCCGGACTTCTATCAGAACAAGAGCGAGATGGAACAGACCATCAGCCTGGGCAATGCCGCAACGCTGAACAGCGCCTACCGGACGCTTCGCGATCCGATTCAGCGGGCTGAATACCTGTTGGATCTTGAGGCAGGGTCGGTCAAGGACATCAGAACCACTCCGCCGGCTGACCTCTTCGAGGAAATTATCGAACTACAAGAAACCCTCGATGCGTATCGAGAAACGGATCGCCCCTCAGAGGCAGGACAGACGCTGCGCGCACAGCTCCAAACGAAACGGACCGCGCTCGAACAGCGGCAACAAGACATGGACACGCAGCTGCAACTGCTCTTCTCAGGATGGGACGCGCTTCAAGATCGCGGTGCAGCGACCGATCACACCAGAAGCGAGCGCGAGCGTATCCTCAAGCGAATGCGAGACATCCTCTCAAACCGGACCTACGTGAAGAACATCGTCAACGACCTCGTCGCGACCATCGGATAATCATCATGGCACGCATTGTCGGCATCGACCTCGGCACCACGAACTCGCTCGTGGCCTTCATGAAAGACGGGAAACCCTGCGTCATTCCCGGTCGTACCGGTCGCGCCATGGTCCCTTCCGTTGTCGCCATGACAGACAACGGGTTGATCGTCGGCGACCCCGCGAAGGAGCACCTGACTCGCAACTCAGAACGGACGGTCTACTCCGTGAAGCGGTTCATGGGGAAGGGCCTCGCAGACGTGCAGGGCGAGCTGGCCTACTTCCCCTACTCGCTCACCGAGCAAGGCGGCGTGATCCGCATCAAGCTCGGGGAGAAAACCTACTCACCGCCGCAGATCTCGGCCATGATCTTGAAAGAGCTGAAGCAACGGGCCGAAGCGCATCTCGGCGAGAGCATCACGAAAGCCGTCATCACAGTCCCTGCCTACTTCAACGATAGCCAGCGACAAGCGACCAAAGATGCGGGGATGATCGCCGGCCTTGAAGTCCTGCGGATCATCAACGAGCCGACGGCCGCCTCGCTCGCCTACGGCCTGCAAGAAAAAACCCAGGGCACCATCGCCGTGTACGACCTGGGCGGCGGCACCTTCGACATCTCGATCCTCAAGCTGAAGAACGGCATCTTCGAAGTCCTGGCGACCAACGGCGACACACATCTTGGTGGTGACGATTTCGATCGTCTGATCGCTGACACCTTCGTGAAAGACATCCATGAACAGTATGGTCTCGACCTCAACGCCTACCCCGACCACATGCAAGCTGTCAGGCTTGAGGCTGAGCAAACGAAAATCCGGCTGTCCAACGAGCTCAAGACACAAACAACGATCGATCTCCCGGACGGCAAGGGCCAATTCACGAGAGAACTCACGCGAGATCAACTTGAGTCCCTCACCATGGGACTCATCGAACGGACACTGGCGCCCTGCCGGCTCGCACTGAAGGACGCGGGGCTCACGCCGAATGACATTGATGAAGTTGTGCTCGTCGGCGGGTCGACACGTATGCCGCTCGTTCGGCAACGTGTGCAGGCATTGTTCGCCAAGACACCCCACTGCGAAATCAATCCAGACGAAGTCGTCGCACTCGGCGCAGCCGTGCAGGCCGACATTCTGAGCGGCGGGACGACTGACATGCTGCTGCTCGACGTCACACCCCTCTCGCTTGGCATCGAAACGATGGGGGGCGTGATGAGCAGCTTGATCCGCCGGAATACCACGATCCCCGCCAGCGCCAAGGAAATGTTCACCACCTATGTCGATGGCCAGACTGGCGTGGATATTCACATCCTGCAGGGCGAGCGCGAGCTGGCCAAAGACAATCGCAGCTTGGCGCGCTTCAGATTGAAAGTCCCGCCACTGCCAGCCGGTGTCCCGCGCATCGAAGTCACGTTCCTGATCGACGCGAATGGCATCTTGAACGTGAAAGCCGGCGACATGCGAACCGGACAGAGCCAGTCCATCGAAGTGAAGCCGTCCTATGGTTTGTCGGACAATGAAGTGGAGCGGATGATCGAGGATTCATTCAAGTTTGCGGCAGAGGACGTCAACGCCCGCAAGTTGATCGAGGCGAGGCTGGATGCCAGCGCCCTGATCACGATAACAGAGAAGTCCCTGGGAGAAGACGGCCATCTTATCTCCCAAGAAGACGTCACGGCTATGCGAGCGGCCCTGTCGACGTTGGCTGCCGCGAAGGACGGCACCGACCCGCGTGCCATCCGCGCGCGCATGGCCGACCTTGAGCAAGCCGCACAACGCCTGACGGTCGCGATGTTGG
>JAHFES010000113.1:2564-7009 GCA_023248355.1 Nitrospiraceae bacterium | reverse complement strand
GGAGGATTCTTTGCGCAAGAGGCTGGTACATTTGCCGGCGTCCTGGCCTTCGAGTTCGCCGTTTCTGATCGCTTGAAAGACATAGTCGTAGGTGGCCCAGGCCATGGACCCCGCGAGGCCCGCTTTGAGATTCGACACCACGCTGATGAAACGAAGCGTGCTCCCCTGGGTGAGTTCTTCGTGATAGTCGGAGAGCCATTTCTCAATGGCGTCTCTTGTCTCCGCCACGCCATCCTGAACGCCCCAATAGTCCTTGGCGTAGAGTTTTAAGACCGCCTGCTTGTCCCTGGTTTCCGAGAAGGTCGCGGTCGCTTTTGCGGCTTCTCTGATAGTCGACTCGATCGCCTCCTCGTCTCCGGCAGACCAGGCCACCGCTACCCACGAGAAAAAGACCAGTAGCACTGCGCCGGCAACTCGTCTATTCATGGAGCGCTCCGATGGGCGGACATTGACTGATCAACCTGCGTACTCGAATGAGAGATCACGAGACTGGACTAAGTGAACGTTGGCGAGTGTCCCCAATGAAATACCGGAAACGAGCGACTTCCAAATCCGTTCTACAAGTTGCTCGCCGGTGATGTGCTCCCCTCCAATAACACGGCACAGATCCTGACGGTCGAAGGCCTTCACCACCTGATCCTGTACCAGCCGATCCAGCGCACCAATATCCGTCACCATCCCGGTCACCGGATCAATCCTGCCGTGGACCGTGACGAAGCAATCCCACTCGCGGCCTTGATTGCCATCTCGCACGGCCGTGAAGGAATAGCGCCTGGTGACGCTGGCGAAGTCCAGCCCGTCTGCCGCCGTGACCTCGGCATAAAGATCTTCGTCTTCGCACAGACGAATCGTGTGCAACGTGCCGATGTCCTGCTGTGCGTTCAGCTTCGTCCAGAGCACCCGTGCGAGGTTTTCCGACGTGGGGATCTGGTCCTTGAAATAGGACATGTCGAGATTGAGGTTCTTATGGTCGAATTCTTCGATCACGGCGAGCAGCACCCGCTTCAGATCGAACAGGTTGATGACCATGCCGGTCTTGGGATCGACCTCGCCGGAGACGGTGACTTCGAGCATGTAATTGTGACCGTGCGCGGGCGGGTTGTAGCAGGGCCCAAAGACCGCACGGTTCTTCGCCTCATCCCACTCCGGCTTGATGTAGCGATGGGCAGCGGCAAACTCGATGCGTTTGGTCAGCAAGACAGGCGGCATGGTTAACCGAGGTCCTTGAGCCACTCTTCGCGCAGGCTGCCGGGGACGGGGGCCTCTGCACGGTAGCCGCCATGATGCACAGTGATCGTGACCGGTTGGCGAAGATCGGCAAACGCCGCTGTCATCGCCGCCGCCGGACGGAACCGCACGAAATGCACCGCGCTGATTTTCGTTTCATGACTATGGCCACCCTCGAACTCACCAAAGGCCCGCTCGTTCCCCGCCACAATCGCCACTTTCTCCCCATGATCCAAGCCCATGAACTGGTCGAGCCATTCTTTCATCTTGGCCTCATCGGTGATCTCAATCAAGAGCGTGGCGCTCAGTTCGTCCTGTGACGGCAGCAACGCATTGTACACATCTAACTCTTCTTGAACCTTAGCCGGATCGAAGATGCGCTCGACACGGATCATTTCCTGGATTTGAAATCGCAACGTGTCTCGATTTTCAAACACCAACGTGATCAGCGGGCCAATGGAAATCCTGCGGCGCTGCTTGAGCGCAATAATACGGGAGCGAAACTCCTCCCGTTGCCGTTCGTAGTCCGCGTACGGGATCACGTCGTCAAGCGTCATGCCCTTCACGTGCTCTGCCTCACCTGTTGTCTTGCCGTCCGCCACTCATCACCCATCACGCATCACTCATCACGGCTTTAATGACGGCAACCCATAGGCGTCACGGACGATCTGTATGGGATGGAGCGTCGCCTTGCCGCCCACATGGGTCGAGGCTCCGGCTTGATCGAGCTGCAGCCCGGCCAACGGGCAATCTGACGCCACAAGATCCGCTGGAGTCTGTTCGACGGCGCGCACCGCCTTGCCGGCGATCTTCATGGACAATGAAAAGAACTCTGTCTTGGCCGACCATGCTCCATCGTGCCCGGAACATTTCTCAATCACCTCGACCTGCGCGCCGGCACATTCCATAAGTTCTTTCGACTTGAAGCCGATGTTTTGATCGCGGAGGTGACAGGGAATCTGATAGGCGACCAGGCCTGGCTTCTGCGTAAAATCGGTCGCCAACTGACCGTCTTTCTTCAGCTTCATGAGATATTCGCAGATGTCGAACGTCCGCTCGGCTACGTGCTTGGTCTTCTCGTCACGGTTCAGTTCAGGATACTCCCGTTTCAGCATCAAGCTGCAACTCGCGGTCGGCACGACCACATCATACCCCTGCTCGACCCACGGATGCAGTGAGGCCACATTCGCGGTCGCAGCCTGCTGAATGGCTTTGGTATCTCCAATATCAAACTGCGGCATGCCGCAACAACGTTGCTCCGGCACGACGATCTGCACCCCATTTTTCTCCAGCACCTGCACCGTCGCCTTGCCGATGTCCGTCGCCTGATAATTCACCAGGCAACTGGAAAAGAGCGCGACTTTGCGGATGGATGGACCTGCCGGCTTCGCACGACGGGCGAACCACCGGGGAAACGTCTCCCCGGAAAAATGCAGGACCTGTCGTTCTTGGTGGACCCCCACAACCTTCTCGATGAGAAGACGAACCAATCGATTGTTCAACAGCCAGTTCGTCAGCGGAGCGGTACGGCTTCCCAGCGTCCCGATGAGATCCGTTTTGATCAGGAGCCAGTCACGCCAGCGCACGCCTCGCTCTGCGGCCAGTCGCTTCTTCCACAGAATCATCAGATGGGGAAAGTCGAGTGCATACTGATGCGGCGGCGTATAGGGACAGTGATTGAAACAGAGCTTGCAGTAGTAGCACTCATCGGCCACCTGGTGGTGATCGGCGCGCGTCAACTTGGCGACAGCGCCCTCGTAGACATCGATGCGATCGAGCAGCGTGTTGAACGAAGGGCACAGATTGAAACAGCGACGGCAGCCGTCACAGATCTCATAGATCCGTAGCGTTTCTTGGTCGAGCAGCTTCGGATCGACCGCATTGATGAGGCTCAGGCCCTTCATACTGTGTCCCGAGGAAAGCAATCAGCGGTCAGCCATCAGCAACGGATTCCCTCCAGCCTTGCTGAAAACTAACCGCTGAAAGCTGACTGCTCTAAGTCGTTTAGACCAGCTTCAGACTGTCGAGGCCCTTCTGGAAGCGATTGGCATGCGAGCGCTCGGCTTTTGCCAAGGTCTCGAACCACTCGGCCAGCTCCGCAAAGCCCTCGTCGCGCGCCGTCTTGGCCATCCCTGGATACATTTGCGTGTACTCGTAGGTTTCCCCCTCGATCGCGGACTTGAGGTTCGCATCCGTGTTGCCGATGGGCACGCCCGTCGCCGGATCGCCGACTTCCTTCAAGAAGTCCAAGTGGCCAAACGCGTGGCCGGTCTCGGCTTCAGACGTGTCGCGGAACAAGCCGCCCACATCGGGATAGCCCTCGATATCCGCACGCCGCGCGAAATAGAGATAGCGGCGGTTCGCTTGCGATTCCCCCGCAAACGCATTCTTCAAATTATCGTGGCTTTTCGTCCCTTTTAAGCTCTTTCCCATTGCAATCCTCCTCTATAGATCAATCGGCCCGTACTCAAGTCTGCTACGCGCACGCCTCAGGGATAACATAGCCGTCCTCGTCCAATCAACGGGTTCCTACGGCTGGATTGGTCGATACGACGGCAGTTCCCCATCCATCTGCGCCAACGGTCGATACGCTTGGTCTTTCGCAGAGAGGACCGGCGTTGTCACCGGCCAGGAGATCCCCAGCGCCGGATCGTTCCACAGAATGCCGCGCTCCTCCTTGGGTGAATAGAAATCGGTACACTTGTAGAGAAAGGCGGCGTGTTCGCTGGTGACGCAGAAACCGTGCGCACAGCCAGGCGGGATATAGAGCTGCCGTCGATTCTCAGCCGAGAGCTCGGCGCCATACCACTGCCCAAAGCTCGGCGAGCCCTTGCGAATATCCACCACGACATCATAGACAGCCCCCTCCACGACCATGACCAATTTCCCCTGTGCATGCGGCTCTTGATAGTGCAGCCCGCGCAACGTGCCGCGAACGGACCACGAGTAATTATCCTGCACAAACGGGCCAGGGATCCCGGCTTCATCGTATCGCCGCTGATGATAGGTTTCGAAAAATACCCCGCGCGGATCACGGTAGACGTCCGGCTCAATGACGAATACCCCCGGTATCGAAATCGGCGTTACGCGCACGAGGCTCCTCTCTGAGATGGACAGCGCAACTCTAGACCTGCCCTGTAGGAGGTTGCTGCCGGGGGTCGACGATCTCCGGATCGGCAGGGTACAATTGCGCCAATCGATCGATCAGCGGCTTGGCC
>JAHFES010000113.1:0-2464 GCA_023248355.1 Nitrospiraceae bacterium | reverse complement strand
TTGGCCGGCGGAGCCTCCGTATGGGTGAGTGCCCAGCACCGATCGAACATCGTCCGGCGCAGGTCTTCCGAGACGTTCATCGTGTTCAGATCGGCCGTGCAGAGCGCCGACACGAAGAGGACGAACTGCAAATCAGGCATGCCGGGATTCTGGATATCAAGCGATTGCATGTCGCCGCCATTATCGTTAGAGACTTGGACTGAGTCAATCACCGCGGCGAGGCCCATCTCGTCTCCGACAGCCAGCAGGTAGGGAGCACCACAGGCATGGTCACCATCGTGTTGACAGGACAATTGCAGACGTCCGATGGCGAGCGAGATCTTGCCTGCGAGATTGCCGCGCCGATGTCAGTGCGGCAGCTGATTCAGCGGCAAGGGGTTCAACTCCGCCATCTCCTCCAGCTGTTGCGAGAAAAGAAGGTTCTCGTAACGATCAATAAGAAAATCGCCAGCGAGGACTCCCTGGTCCAGGATGGGGACGCCCTTCGTCTCGTCGGACACGACGGAATGGGTGGCAGCGGACTCGGCCCCTCACATTCCTGAAACGGGCTGAGGTTGAGGTCGAGAAAATCAATCAGACTCGTTTACACTCAGCCTGAACCTGAGCCTCAACCTTCTGGCAGTGTTGGCAGACTTGCTCAACAGCCTGCCAAAGACAAGGGCCGGGGCCCCTATGGGGCCCCGGCCCTTGTCTTGTCGTCACGCGCAGCGGATGACGCCTGAACAATAACCATGGCGCTGCGACGGCGCCAGGACTGGAATCCTCTTACTTCTTGCCGAGGATTGCGTCCTTCGCAACCTTCGCGACGCGAAACTTGAGCACCCGCTTGGCCGGGATCTTGATCTCTTCACCGGTCTGGGGATTGCGGCCCATGCGGGCCTTCCGATTGGCCAGCTTGAGCTTGCCAAGGCCGGGGACGGTGAACACGTTCTTCGCTTCACGATAAGCCAGCGCAGCCAGATCATCAAGAAACTGGGCTGCCGCCTTCTTCGTGATCCCAGCTTTCCCAGCCAGGTGATCTGCAATCTGTGACTTGGTCATTGACTTTGCCATTCGTGAACCTCCTTGAGGGTAAGGGATGATAATTCAATACTGCCGTTGACTCGCCTGTCTTGAAAACGCCCGGACTCAGAATCTTTGTCGTGGAACGTTCGTAAATGCTCAAGTGGCGCAAACCCGCGAGAGTGTAGCCAAGCGTTACGAGGCTGTCAACGAGAAAAGCACGCACCTGGCGTGGGGAAAAGCCTACACCACCCTCTTGCAGTTAAAACAAACGAAGGGTACAGTAGGGGCCGGAGTCGCTCAGCCCGTCCTCACACTCCACCGGATGGCACCGACTCGAAAGGATCATCATGGGCAAAGAGCTGCCGATTCTCCCTGCGAGCGCACAACCAACCACGTCCGAACAGGCTGAAAGCTTTACCTATTCTCGCGTGTTTTGTCAGAAAGAGAACTCTCCCCCGCTCCGGCTGTTGATTGATTTTTTGAAGGGGCGAGGCCAAACCCCGATTGTCCCCTCCAACATCGACGAGGCAGCCTTGGATGAATGGGCATGGGTGCAAGTGTCGTTGGGATACCATCGAGACCGTAAGCCCATCCATCTGTTCTGCGTACGCGATCGTGGAAGCTATAAAGACGTCTTTGATCAGGAACAAGCCCGGTTCCGCGAATTACTCACCTCTCACGATGAAATTGAAGCACAGCTCGCTCAGGAATATGTCAATCGCTCTCGATTCATTCTCACCACCCGCTTCACTGAGACAGACGTGACTGACGAGGGGTATGACTTCAATGGATGGATCCTCGAGTTCTACCAAGAGCACTGCAACGGAATCGTCCAGATCGATCAGCAAGGTTTCTACTCACCCAAGGGTGAACTGATCGTGGACATGTCGGTGGCTGTCGAAGACTGACGTGTCGTGCAATCCTCCCCTGCCGCCGTCTTCCACACTCTTTGACAAGACCGCCCACTGGTTTGATCGCGCCAGGGCAGCCCTCGTCGGCGACCTCCCTTGCCGTCGAGGCTGTTCCCGCTGCTGTGTGGGCCTCTTCCCCGTCACCATTCTCGACCAGCAGGAAATCCAGCGGGGTCTCCGTTCGCTTCCTCACGATCGACGCCGAGCCATCGAGCAGACGGCCTCCCAGCAGATCAGCCTGATTTCGGCATCAGCCCCGCAACTGGCCCACAATCATTTTATTGATCACTGGACCGACCAGGACGTCGACACCCTCGTGGAGCGCTATAGCGAATTGCCCTGCCCCGCCTTAGAACAAGACGGAAGTTGCAGTCTCTATGCCTTTCGCCCGCTGGCCTGTCGATCAATGGGCATCCCCTCCGACATCGATGGGGTGGTTCACGGCGCCTGCGCGATCCAAACCTCCGTCCCCTTGATTCGGCTTTCCAGCCCCCTTCGCCAAGAGGAAGACCGCCTCGCGAGTGCGGAAGCGGAACAACTTTCACACC
>JAHFES010000036.1:19796-22432 GCA_023248355.1 Nitrospiraceae bacterium | reverse complement strand
CGACCGGCTGAGCCGCGCGGGAGCTGTCTTGCTGCGGCGAGTTGGACCGGAGTATCAGGTGGCCTACAATCTGCGCTCCGGTCTGGACAGCTTCTCATCTCTGGGTCAGAACCTCACCTAACAGGGTGCGGAAAAACTATGTTGAGCCTCCAGGAAATCGAGGAACTGAACAGATGGGATGAGAGAGGGATATCCCAGTAGGATGGTCAAAAAGGCCAATAGTCTCACCCGCCCAACCCCGGCGGATACTTTTCACCCACCCACCTTTCGATAGCTTGCAATCGAATTCCCGAGACGCGCCGTTCCGCGGGCCAGGCCGCAGCGAGTGCTGTTTTTCCTTCGCATCACCCATCACTCATCACACTTCACGGGTGTTGAGAACGCCGCAGGCGGACTTTTCCAGCATCCTGCTAGGACCTAAGCGTGGTTCGCGAGCGCCTGTTGGGGGCGGGAAAGGACCAAGTGTTCTGGTTTGAGCCGGACGATGCGCAAGCGCTCACGACGGAACTGTTTGAGAAGAACTTTCAGAAGTTTCTCGGAGACATCCGAGTCGAAGGGCGGATCATTCGCCTACGGTAACTGGCCAACAAAGCATGCGGGCTACTCGCGGCAGCCCGCATGGCCGACTTCCTGCTGTTCGCTCCAATCTTTGTTATCTAGGCAGTGCCGATCAGACAAGATGTCCGAGATGCGCTATTGCCCCATCTGCGACGACTTGCGGTTCGCGGTGCCCTGCAAATCCATATCGAGCATGACGGGACCGTCGGCCTTCTTGGGATCCAGTCGGACCGGTACCCGATCGACCATCAATTTGACCAAAGGAATCGCAACGATGTGCGGGGCCTTGTCCGAGGGATTGGAATAGAGTGCGATCCGGATATTCTTCGGCCGCTGGCTGGGCGCCACCTGGGGCATGAGGTCGCTCCCCATGAATCCCACCAGCATCCCGCTCCCGTCGGCGAGCTTATGGATCTCGTACGCATTGGCGGCGGGAGCGACCCGTTCCAACCCGAGATCAGGACTCTGCGTCACCAGGGCTAAGCCCAGGAGTTTCGGGGCAATGAAGCCAAAGCTCCCTGTCGGCGCTTGCGAGAAACGGACAGAGCCGGTGTGGAGTTCGGTCACTCCGTTCTTGGCTCGCATTTGGCGCCGCAGTTCCGCTTCACTTCCGGCCGTCTCGATCACGACAGCCGCCGGTGCGGATTTCTCCAGGGGCAAGATCTCCGTTTTGCCTCCTGGCGCCGCGTCGAGCTGGGCGGGGAGGAGACACATGAGCATCAGGACAAGCAGGGGGCCGGTGAGCAGGGAAGGGACAGGTGCGGTGTGACGCATTCGTGAAACGATGTCAGGCATGAGCATAGGTTCTCCTCGTAAAGCCATCTCAATGATGGCAGGATTCTAAGAAGCCGGCGGTCGAAATGCAAACGGGAAGGGGAGGAAAGCAAGGCTTCGCGTGCCGGGAATTACAAATCATCTGGTGTGAGGCCGGTCACTTTCGACAGGCGGGCCAGCATGCGCGGGCCGATTTCGTCGCGGTCGTGAAAGGCGAAGACTACATCCGGTCAGCCCGTCCGTTGCAGAACCCGATGGGAGCCGGTCGTGCGTTTGATCTGCCAGCCGATGCGAAGGAGCGTGGCTTTTTCATGGCCGTGGCTCTTGAGCGTGTAGGTGATGACCAGAATGTTGCCAGCCGCTGATTGTGCCAGTCGGAACCGGCGCGTCTCTGTGGTCGAATGCTCGACATCCGCACCATCAACACCTGCGGGATCAAAGAATGCGTTGCCGGCTTCTTCAAAAGAGACGCCGTGCTCCGTCTGGTCTGTCTTCCAAGAGGGAAATCTTTCGGGATTGAATACAATGCCTTGATCTTTTTCAGGTCAACAAGTTCCTGGGTAGATTGGTTCTTCCATACGATGTTGAGTTCTTTGTTGTCATTCTTGCCACTAGTATCTATTGCAAATCCAAGTCTCATTTCCGGCAGCATGTCCAAGGTAGCTTTCTGATCCTGGCCTAGTCTCTTAGCAGCTGTCTCATACTTCTTCTCAAGTGTTTTTTAAACTCTTTGGCCAGCTCAGGAGTAGAGAAAGTCAAGCATCTGTTTGGGACACCAGATTCTTTATGTAGGAGGACAGCCATCTTGCAGGCACCTTTGCAGCATATAGCAAGGCAACCTCAGCAGTCCGATGGTGAGCAAGTCTACTTCAAAGTCCAACGCTTATCCACCCATAGACAGTGCCACTCTCTTGGATATGCCGATATTCTTGACCTCTCATCCTTGATCTGCGAATCACGCTTCCCCGGTCTGAAGTTGGGCTAGGTTTCCCCCTCCCGCTTCGGTATAATCCTTCGCTACTTCGTTGCTTGTGAAGCGTCGTTCGTATCTCGCAAGCTAGGCGCGAGGCGAGTGGCTAGGGGCGAGAGGATCGAAGAAGATTGGTCCTTCTCGTGCCGCGCGCCTCTTGCCCATGACCTTCTCAGACGAGAGACGCTTCATGGGATACACAAGACGTTCATGTTTGAGCAGAGGAGTGCACTGATGTCAGAGAAAGACGACAAGAAACGCGCGTTGGATTTGGCCCTATCCCAGATTGAGAAGCAGTACGGAAAAGGGGCCATTATGAAACTCGGGTCAGCTG
>JAHFES010000036.1:0-19696 GCA_023248355.1 Nitrospiraceae bacterium | reverse complement strand
TTTGAGCAGAGGAGTGCACTGATGTCAGAGAAAGACGACAAGAAACGCGCGTTGGATTTGGCCCTATCCCAGATTGAGAAGCAGTACGGAAAAGGGGCCATTATGAAACTCGGGTCAGCTGATCGGCCGGCCGATGTTCCGGCGATTTCGACCGGGTCGATGGGACTTGATATTGCCCTCGGGGTCGGGGGCTTGCCGCGCGGTCGGGTGATTGAGATTTTTGGTCCGGAAGCTTCGGGTAAGACGACGCTGACGCTCCATTGCATTGCCGAAGTGCAGAAGACCGGCGGGGTCGCGGCGTTTATCGATGCGGAACATGCGCTGGATCTGACTTATGCAAAAAAGCTGGGCGTGCAAGCGGACGACCTCTTGGTGTCGCAACCGGATACGGGCGAACAGGCGCTCGAAATTGCCGAAACATTGGTGCGTAGCGGGGCGATCGACCTGATTGTGGTGGACTCGGTAGCCGCGCTGACCCCACGGGCTGAAATCGAAGGCGAAATGGGCGATGCCCATATGGGTTTGCAAGCCCGGCTCATGTCGCAGGCGCTGCGCAAGCTCACCGCGGCGATCTCCAAATCGCAGACGACGCTGATCTTCATTAACCAGATTCGAATGAAGATCGGTGTGATGTTCGGCAACCCGGAAACGACGACCGGCGGCAATGCGCTCAAGTTCTATTCGTCGGTGCGGCTGGATATCCGGCGCATCGAGTCGATCAAGGAAGGGCAGGACGTGACCGGGAGCCGCGTGCGGGTGAAAGTGGTGAAGAACAAGATGGCGCCGCCGTTCAGGCAGGCGGAGTTCGACATCATGTTTGCAGAAGGCATTTCCAAGACCGGCGAATTGGTCGATCTGGGCGTCGAGAAGAAGCTGATCGATAAGTCCGGCGCCTGGTACTCCTATAAAGGTGAACGGATCGGACAGGGCCGCGAGGCAGCGCGAGACTTTCTCAAGAATAATCCCGCCGCGGCGCAAGAGGTTGAGGCGAAGCTCCGCGAGTTGGCAGGGGTGCCTGCGCGAAACGAGAAAAAGGCTGAGGCAAAAGACGAGAAACCGCCTGCTAAGACCGACGAGAAGCGGGCGCACAAGTAGGCCATACGCGAGTGGGTGCACGCAGACGGACAGCCCCGTCATCGCCAGACCAATGGATGAACCTGGCGGTGCGCTATCTCGCTCGCTGGGATCGCACGGTCGCTCAGGTCGAGCAGTTTCTTCGAGACAAGGGAGCTTCGCCCGCCCAGGCCAAGCAGACGATTGTCCGATTGTCCGATCTCCGGTATCTCAACGATCGTGCCTATGCCGAGCGGTGGGTGGAAAGCCGGCTGGCTCGCCAGCCGATGGGGCGAGAGCGGCTCAAGGCGGAATTACAGGCCAAAGGGATCGCGGATGCTGTGGCCGATGGAGCGATTGGCGAGGCCTTACGCGGGGTTGATGAAGAGGTCTTGGCGCGTCGAGCGCTGAAGGCAAGGCAGCGACGGGGGATACGGTTGACGCTGGCGCAAGCCCTTCGCCTCCTGCGTCAGTGGGGTTTCGAGGAGGAGACGATCGACCGTATGAGAGGGGCTCGCATTGAGCGTGAGGATCTGAGGCATGACGAATAGCGCGCAAGAACTCCGGCAAGCATTCATCCGGTATTTTGAGCAACAGGGGCACCAGGCGGTGCCGAGTTCGGCCTTGATTCCCCAGGCCGATCCGACCCTGCTGTTTACCAATGCCGGGATGAACCAGTTCAAGCGGGTGTTCCTCGGTGAGGAAACGCGGGCCTATACGCGGGCTGTTTCGGTTCAGAAGTGTCTGCGGGCCGGTGGCAAGCACAACGATCTTGAAAACGTCGGCTACACCAGGCGGCACCATACGTTTTTCGAGATGCTCGGGAACTTTTCGTTCGGCGATTACTTTAAAGAAGACGCCATCAAGTTTGGGTGGGAGTTCCTGACCCACACCGTGGGGCTGGCCAAAGACCGGATGTGGGTCACGGTCTTTCGTGAAGACGACGAAGCCGATCAGCTCTGGAAGAAGATGGGCGTGTCGCCCTCGCGCATCGTACGGTGCGGCGAAAAGGATAACTTCTGGCAAATGGCGGATACGGGCCCCTGTGGGCCTTGCTCCGAGATCCATTTCGATCAAGGCCCATCCGTTCCAGGCGACGATACGCCGAACGGCGAAGGCGATCGCGTCATCGAGATCTGGAATCTCGTCTTCATGCAGTACAACCGGGATGTCAAGGGCACGCTCAATCCGCTTCCAAAGCCGAGCATCGACACCGGCATGGGACTCGAACGACTGACGGCCGTCGCGCAAGGTGTCTACAGCAACTATGACAGCGATTTGTTTACGCCATTGCTCAGCGTGATCGCGAAACGTGCCGGAATGCAATATGGGGGAAAAGAGACCTCGGATCGCTCGATGCGCGTCATCGCCGATCACCTTCGCGCCATTTCGTTCTTGATGACCGATGGTGTACTGCCGTCAAACGAAGGGCGTGGCTATGTGCTACGCCGGATTCTCCGTCGTGCTGCGCGCCACGGAAGGCTCTTGGGCATTACTGAGCCGTTCCTGCACGAGTTGAGCGCGACGGTGGTGGAGCAGATGGCAGGGGTCTATTCGGAAGTGAAAAATGCAGCCGGCACGATTGCCGAGGCGACGCGGGGTGAAGAGGACCGATTCATTGCCACGCTCGATCAGGGGTTGCCGATTCTCAACGACATGATTGCCAAGGCGCGCGCGGCTGGACAGAACGTGCTGACAGGCGCGGAGGTGTTCAAGCTGTACGACACGTATGGATTTCCGATGGACCTCATCGGTGAAGCTTGCCGCGAGCAGAACATGACGCTCGATGAGAAGGGTTTTGATCAGGCGATTGAGGAACAGCGGACCCGTGCGCGGAAGACCGGTGGATTTGAACAGGATACGACGAGGCCGGCTGTCGCTGAGTTAGCCGGGCGGGTCGGCGCGACGAAGTTTGTCGGCTATGACCGGCTGGAGACCGATAGTGTCCTTCAGGCAATTCTCAAGGGCGAGCGGATGGTGAAGGAAGCGGTCGAGGGTGATGAAGTCGAAGTGGTGCTCGATGTGACTCCCTGTTATGCCGAAGGCGGCGGCCAGGTCGGTGATCAAGGGGTATTGGTCGGCGCTGACGGACGGGTTGACATCAAAGAAACCACCAGACCGGCGCCGACGCTGATTTTGCATAAAGGTGTGGTGAGTAAGGGACGCATTCGTGAGGGCGAGCAATTGCGGATGACCGTCAACGCCACGACAAGACAGGATGCGGCGCGGAACCATACGGCGACCCATCTCGTTCATGCCGCGTTGCGCGATATACTGGGGCCGCATGTCAAACAGTATGGCTCGTTGGTCGGGCCGAACCGGCTGCGGTTCGACTTCGCGCACTTCAGGCCCTTGTCTACGCGCGACATTGACGAAATCGAAGCCACGGTCAATGACGAGATTCGGAAGAACGAAAGGGTCCAGACCGAAGTGATGAGCATTCAGGATGCCGTGGCGAAAGGCGCGCTGGCGTTCTTTGGTGATAAATACGGCGAGCAGGTGCGAGTGGTCACGGTTGAGTCCTTCAGCAAGGAATTGTGCGGAGGCACCCACTGTCGGCACACAGGCGAGATCGGGCTCTTTCGCATCGTGTCAGAGACGGGCGTGGCGGCTGGGGTGCGGCGCATCGAAGCACAAACCGGCAGCGGCGCCTGTGCACTCATGAAGAAACTCGAAGCGGAGGTTCGTGAGTTGTCCGATCTTCTGAAGGTCGGCCAGTCTGAGCTGGTGAACAAAACTCGAAAGGTCCTAACGCAACTTAAGGATAGGGAACGTGAGTTGGAAGAGCTGAAGCTCAAGATGGCCAGCGGGTCGGCGGTCGCGTCGAGTGCCAAGACGATTGCCGGTGTGCCGGTGCATGTGCAGCGGACCGATGGGTTGGACGTGAATGGCATGCGGGCGTTGGCTGATCAGTTGCGGGATAAGCTGAAGAGCGGAGTCGTCGCGCTCGGCGCCGCGACCGAAGACGGGAAAGTCTCTCTCTTGGTGGTCGTGACAAAGGATCTCATCGGCAAACTCAAAGCCGGAGATCTCATCAAGGTCCTGGCCGCCGAGGTCGGGGGGACAGGCGGCGGGCGTCCGGAGATGGCGCAGGCCGGCGGCAAGGATCCGGCCCGGTTGGATGCCGCGCTTGAAAAGGTCTTTGGTCTAGTCGAAAGCACCCTCCAGCGGTAAACTTATGCCAAGCCGAATTCTTGCACTGGATTATGGTACCAAGCGGATCGGCGTTGCCCTCAGCGATGAACTGGGGTGGACTGCGCAGCCGCTGGAAACCTACGAGCGGCGCACGCTGGATCGGGACATCGTTCATATCCATGATCTGGTGCGGACCCATGAAGTGGGGCAGGTGTTGCTTGGATTGCCGTTGCGGCTCAACGGCGAAGAAGGACCGGCTGTCCAAGCCGTCCATGAATTTTTGGCCCGCTTGGGCGAGGCGCTTCCGGTTCCAATCGTTACCTGGGACGAACGGATGACGACGAAGGCGGCGGAAGAAATGCTGATCGCCGCCGATGTCAGCCGGAAGAAGCGCAAAGGGGTCGTGGATCGCGTGGCCGCCGCGATCCTGCTACAGAGTTATCTGGAGGCTCAGGCTCCCGCAACGACTCGTCCTATCTCTGGCAGTGCTGAGGGAGATACGGTAGAAGAGTGGATGTACGTTCCCGAGAGCGATCAATCCTATGACACTGCGCCTGATCCTGATTGTGCTCGCTCTCGTCGCCGTGCTTGGCGGCCTGGCCGGGTATCAGATGATTCAGTGGGCTGAAGCCCCGGTCCTTTCCGAGTCCGACCATCCTCCCTCTAAAATTGTATTTATTTCAGAAGGCGCGACCTTTCAGCAAGTCGCGAGGTTGCTCGAACGCGAACGACTGATCAAGAGCCGTTCTGTGTTTGTGTTGCTGGGAAAAGCGTACGAAGCGGATCGGAAAATCCATCCGGGCGAATATGAACTGAATGCGGCCATGCCTCCGGCGGATATTCTGGCGAAACTTCTTGCGGGCCGGGTGGTGCTTCACTCCGTGACGATTCCAGAAGGCTACGCGATGGGGCAGATTGCCGATGTGCTCTCGCAGCACCAGATCACCGATCGGGCTGAGTTCGTCCGGCTGGCTAAAGACAAGTCCTTCATGAAGACCTTGGGAATTTCAGCCGACAGCCTGGAGGGGTATCTCTATCCGGACACCTACCGATTTCCTCGTTCCACTGCGGCGAAGGATGTCATTAAAATGATGGTCGATCAACTGGGGCAAGTTATGACGCCCGAGTGGCAGGCACGAGCCAAGGATCTGCATCTGACAGTGCATGAAGTGCTGACGTTGGCGTCGGTGATTGAGAAAGAAACGGGAGCAGGGGATGAACGGCCACAAATCTCATCCGTATTTCACAATCGCCTGAAGAAGAAGATCCCCCTGCAGAGTGATCCGACGGTGATCTATGGCTTGCCGAATTTTGACGGCAATCTGCATAAGAAGGATCTCTCGCACCCCAGTCCCTATAATACCTATCGGTGGGCGGGGCTGCCGCCTGGTCCCATTGCGAGCCCAGGGGCACAGTCGATTCGCGCAGCCTTGTATCCGGCGCCCTCTTCGTATTTATTTTTTGTGTCGAGGAACGACGGCACGCACCAGTTCTCCGCCACGCTGGTTGACCATAACAAGGCGGTAGAGAAATACCAGAAGCGGCCGTTCCGCCGGACCCATTCACGGACCTAGTTCTCACGCCGACAGGCTAACCACAAAGGAGCGTCGTGTGCCATGACCGAGTGGAATCTCCCTGAGTTGATCGATCACACCGTGCTTCGGCCGGAAGCCACCCAAATTGATGTGCTGGGATTGTGCCAGGAGGCGAAAGAACATGGGTTCACAGTTATCTTTGTCCCGCCCTGCTATGTGAACGAAGCGGTGGCAACTGTGGCTGGCACGGCGATCCGAGTGGGCATCCCCATCGGGTTCCCTTTAGGAGGCCACACGACGAAGACCAAAGTAGCCGAAGCTGTTGAAGCAGTGGCGCGCGGCGCACAGGTGCTGGATATGGTGATCAATGTCAGCCGACTGAAATCAGGAGATCGTGAGTATGTGCGCCAGGACATCGCCGAAGTCGTGACGGCCACGCCAGGTGTCGAGCACAAGGTCATTCTTGAAACCTGTTACCTCACGCTACAAGAAAAGCTCACAGCCTGTCAGTTGGTCGTGGAAGCAGGGGCTGACTATGTGAAGACTTCAACTGGATTTGGAGCTGCTGGGGCGACGGTGGAGGATGTTCGGCTGATGAAAGAGGTTGTCGCCGGTCGTGCCAAGGTGAAGGCTTCGGGTGGAATCAGAGATTGGAAGACCACGCTCGCGATGCTCGAAGCGGGGGCGGATCGGATCGGCACCAGTGCAAGCCTCAAGATTCTCGAAGAGTGGCGGTTAGCGCAGAAGGCATAGGGAGAGCATTGTGACAGAGGGACGTCGTGTGCCCCGGCATCCTGTGGAATGTCCGGCCTCGTTCGCGATTGAAGATGTCGCAGGGGAGGGAGTGGTCTATAATCTCACAGACCATGGCTGTGCGATTGCGAGCGCGGTGTCCGTTCCTGACGATGGCTATGCCTCGGTGTCGATCACGTTACCCGGGCAGTCGGAGCCGGTTGTGGTAGAGCTAGCTCGCGTCCGCTGGGTGACCAGGCAGGAGTTCGGGTTGGAGTTTCGAATTATGAGCCGGACTGCAAAACACCGGCTGCAGAAGTTTCGCTCCCACGACCAAACAGCATAACGCAAGTTGGACTTTCAGTACGTGCCTATCCATCCAGTCTTTCCTTCACTTGTTCCATTGTGGATTAGGACTTATGCCACTCCAGGGTTTTTTGCTATAGTGCGCGCATGATTAATCGCGTCATTCTACTTGTTGTCGATGGATTGGGCATTGGGCCTCTACCGGATGCGGCGGAGTACGGCGACGCCGACAGCAATACGCTGGTGCATCTGGCTGAAGCTGCGGGTGGGTTGAGTCTTCCGAACCTGGAAGCTCTGGGGTTGGGGTATCTGGCGCAGGTGAAGGGTGTGCAGACGATGGCGCAGCCGAACGGCTGCTTTGGGCGACTCGGATTCGTGTCGCAGGGGAAAGACTCGGTCGTGGGCTATTGGGAAACCAGTGGTGTGATCCTTCGCGAGGGCGGGGCCAAGTATGCGTCGGGGATTCCGGCGGACGTGGAGGCCGTGTTCGAACAGGTATTGGGGCGAAAGGTGATCGGCAATCGCGTGGCTTCCATGACCGCGATGCTGCAAGAGTATGGAGTGGAGCATGTTTCCAGCGGGGCGCCTATCCTCTGGACCGATGGGGGAAATACTTGTTACTTGGCCGCGCATGAATCCGCGATGCCGCTGGCAGACTTTCTTCAGCGGTGCCGGGAGACGCGGAAGGCGACGAAGGGCACTGGTGCGCCGATCCGCATCGTGGCCCAACCATTTACCGGCGAAGCCGGGGCGTTTCGGCCTCAGGCCGGTCGGAAAGATTATGTGTTGGAGCCACCGGGTCTCACGATGTTGGACGTGCTCAATCGGTCGAGCCAGATCACAATGGGGATCGGGAAGATCTATGACCTGTTCAGTGGTCGTGGCTTGACGAGAGCGTTCCCGGCAGCCTCGGCGATGGCGGCCTTTGATGAGACGGTCGGCATGATGAATAAAGTGCCGCGAGGCCTGCTCTATGTGAGTTTGGATCTTCTGCCGGAGGACACCACCGAAGCCGCGACGGCCCTGCAGGCATTCGACCGTCGCTTGCCGGATCTCTTCGATAAGCTGCGGATCGGGGATCTTCTCATGATCACAGGTGATCATGGCCGAGACGTGTCGAGACCGGGAAAGACGCCGACCCGGGAATATGTACCGCTTCTTGTGACTGGTCCTAAGCTGGCCCAGGGGGTCAATTTGGGAACGAGGGCGACAGCTGCAGACTTGGGGCAGACCATCGTCGATGCGCTTCGAACCGAACGATTGCCGATCGGGGACAGTTTTTTTGAGGCACTGAGGCCTGGGTGAAAGATGTGATGGGTGATCAGTGATGAGTGATGCGTAAAGCGATAGAGCACGCAATAGACCATATCCGTTTTTACCCATTACGCATAACGAGGAATTCATGTCGTACGAGAACAAGCTCAACGAACTGGGGCTCATGTTGCCTGTGCCTCCGAAGCCTGTCGCGACTTATATTCCTGCCGTGAGAGTGGGCGACCTGCTGTTCTTATCCGGAGTCTTGCCGTCGCGGGACGGCCAGCTCATCATGACCGGAAAACTCGGACAAGCGCTGTCGATCGAGCAAGGGATGGAAGCGGCGAAAGTGGCGATCCTGAACGCCTTGGCCATCATCAGGAGTGAAGCAGGGTCACTGGATCGCGTGAAGCGCATCGTCAAGATGGTCGGCCATATTGCCTCTGCCCCTGGGTTTACCGATCAACCACAAGTACTCAACGGCGCGTCCGATCTCTTGGTCGCCATCTTCGGAGAGGCGGGGCGCCACGCCCGTGTCGCCGTCGGCGCCGCCGAGCTTCCCCGCCAAGCTCCGGTGGAAATCGAATTGATCGTCCAGGTGATGTCTTAGCCCGCCTTGACACTTGAAAAAATCGCTTGTTATAGTCGCTCGTCCTTCGCTTCACGTTGTACCCCCGTTTTGCCCTTCCTGAGTCCGGTGCGTGGGGTTCTCGTGCCACGCGCAAGGGAGCGCGTTCTGTTCGCTGACCATCTCATGCTGGCTAGGTCATTTATCGACAGGAGAGGTGTCATGACGACTTTGCGGATTTTGGTGTCAGCCGCCATCCTCTTCAGTGGAGCCGCGGTTTCAGCGCAGGGCGGAACGGCAGCGATAGAATTATCATCCCGATCGGCCACGCCGGGCGCGACGCTGTCGCTCAGTGGAAAAGGATTTGGGAATTTCAAATCGGTCCAGACCAACAAAGTGACGGTCAATGGCGTGCCTGCGCTGGTACAGCGGTGGGAGTCGGACCTGATCGAGGTGAAGGTACCTTTTAAGGCCACAAGCGGTTCTGTTGAGGTCGTCATCGGCAAGAAGAAGATGCCGGCTGGGACGTTGACCATTGTGAAGCCCCACATTGAGAGCATCACACCGACTGAAGCCGAACGCGGCACAGTGCTCCAGATCACGGGGCGCAATTTTGGCGTGACGGCCGGCGCGCGCGATCCCAATACGATGTTTGGCGTGAATGATGTCCTGGTCGGTGGTGTGGTGGTGCGTCCGCGCCGATGGAAAGATGACAAGATTGAGGTTGAGATTCCGGCCAATGCGGCCAGTGGGGATGTCGTGGTCCGGCTGGCTTCTTCCGATCCGTCGCCCGACGGGTCCTGTTGTGCGCCTGTCGAGTATGTGGTGAGTAATGCGGTGCCGCTCGCGTTGATCCCATCGGTCCGGGTCGATCCGACCAGTGGCCCCGCCGGTACCAAGGTGGTCTTATTTGGGCAGGGGTTTGGGGCCAGCAAGGGGGCAAGCGATGCAGTGCTGATCGGGGGACAACCGACGACCGTTGCGCAATGGAAAGACGATGTCATCGTGGTCCATGTGCCCCTTGGTGCGGAGTCAGGCCCGCTGGTGCTGAAGAGCCAAGGGCGTCAGCGGACCGTGGCCAACTTTACGGTGCATGTTCCGAAAACCACGACGATCAGTCCGGCCAGTGGGCCAATCGGCACGCTGCTCCGCATCAATGGGGAGCATTTCGGTTTCTACTCCGAAA
The DNA here is from genome assembly GCA_023248355.1 of Nitrospiraceae bacterium. Classification (GTDB taxonomy): domain Bacteria; phylum Nitrospirota; class Nitrospiria; order Nitrospirales; family Nitrospiraceae; genus Nitrospira_D. The sequence continues at coordinate 9,927 of JAHFES010000036.1, read as the reverse complement.
GCGGCTCGACGCCCTATAGCTTTATGGATTTCAATAAGGGCGAGAACCGGGTCGAGATCGGGGGGGTGCAAGCGGTGATCTATCGGTGGAACGACGATCGCATCGATGTGTGGGTACCCTTCAGCGCAAAGAGCGGAAAAGTGGTGATCTACCGCAGTGCGAACAAACCCAACCTTGATGGGTCCTGTTGCGCCGAGCGGGGAGTCCTGGCAACCGATGCGGGAGACTTTTCGCTGGTGACTCCGGTCATCGAGTCCTATGAGCCGAAATCGGCGGGGTTGGATGCGATGGTGACGATTAAGGGGAAAGGGTTCGGGACGTTTCTCAAGACCGCCGAGCATACGGAACTGAGACTGAGTCAGAAAGCCTATAAGCGGCGATCCGATGTGGAAATCAATGAACCCGACGCAAGTTCGACCGTCGTGTCGAATGTGTCGAGAACGGAAGTGCTCTTCAATGGAGCTGCGGCGATGGTCCAGTCTTGGACTGATACGGAGATTGTGGTGAAGGTGCCCCATCGCAATCTGTATGGGATCGGAAAGCGGGGCGAGTTCTTCGACAACCTGGCCTCAGGACCGCTCGTGGTCCGACGGGGGTCGTGGGATGTGCTCCCTGATGGCACCTGCTGCTCGCCGAAGCAATGGCTGACGCGTGAGGCCGGGCAGTTTACGATCGAAGCCAAGGGGCTTCCTGACACGGGCTATTGGAATAACAACCGGCCTGACGCAGATACGAATCAATAATGACCTGCCGGCAATCCCTACAGTATGCGAGCGTGTGGGTCTTCCGTGTGGTGGTCGCCGCGTGTGTGGCGCTCTCCTTTTCTCCTTCTGTATGGAGCGGGGATTCCTCGCTGATGGTCAGTCCTCAAAAGAGCCATACAGAATCGACGTTGATGAGCATTCAGTTTCGTACGGCTCAAACCGGCTGGGCCGTGGGAGCCGGGGGCACGATTCTCAAAACGACCGACGGCGGCAAGAAGTGGAAAAAAGTTTCAAGCGGGACCAGCGCGATGTTGACGGCGGTGTTCTTTGTCGATCAGCAGGTGGGGTGGGTGACGGGTGCCGCTGGGACCCTGCGTCGAACCACCAACGGCGGCGAGACATGGTCGCCCAAACTGCTCGATACGCAGCAGCCGCTCTATCACGTGTATTTTGCCTCATCGACGGTTGGCTGGGTGGTTGGGGGAGGCGGGACGATTTTCAACACAATCGATGGCGGCGAGCATTGGATCGAACAAGCGAGCGGAACGAATGCTGCACTCTACGCCGCGCATTTTCTCAATGAGCGCCACGGGACGGTCGTAGGCGCCCTCGGAACTGTCCTGGCGACAGATAATGGTGGCGCCACTTGGGTGCCTCAAGAAACGCAGGGCGCCGTGACTCTCTTCGATGTCTATTTCACAGATCCATCAAATGGCTGGGTGGTTGGCAATGCCGGGGCTCTCTTTCAAACAAGCGATGGTGGGGCGCGGTGGGTTGATCGCACGCTGCCTTGTGGGAAGACCTGTACCAAGCTCATTGATCTGTTGAAGATTCGCTTCACCAGTCCACAATCAGGATGGATTGTGGGTGAGCGTGGAATGGTCTACCGCACCAGTGATGCCGGATTCTCGTGGAGCGAAGGGAGCCCGGTCGCCAAGGTTTCGATCTTTGGCCTTACCTTTCCTGATGCGACTCATGGCTGGGCGAGTGGTGAGAACGGCACGATCGTCCATCTTGAGTCTCGCCGGTAGCGCACGCTAGCCGAGCTCTCCCAGTCGGTGCTGCAGAATTCCTGTCGCTATCATGGCCGCTGTTTCAGCTCTCAGAATCCTGGGCCCGAGTGTAATCGGAATACATCCCATCCCCTCAGCGGTCGCGACTTCATTCTGCGTCCAGCCTCCCTCCGGTCCCACAAGCACAAGGATCGATGTCTTAGAAGAAGTGGGAAGTTCAATGCGAGAGAGTGTCATGCTGTGGTCTCGCCGCTCCGTCAAGATCAGGGTGAGCGCGTGAGAAGAGATCTGTATCGCGCACGATGACAACGAGAGTGGACTCGCAATGGTCGGGACTCGCCATTGTTCTGATTGTTGTGCGGCTTCGAGGGCAATACGCTGCCATCGGGCTGTTTGCGTCTCGATGCGGTCGGCTTTCAGTTGCACGATGCTCTGCCGGCTTTGAATGGGGATGATCGTGCACACGCCCAATTCAGTCGTCTTTTGAATGACCCAGTCCATCTTCTCGCCCTTCAGGATGGCTTGTCCAAGAATCAGCGAAGGGGCGTGTTGTGGCGGTCGAGGGATGACGTCGATCACGCGGCCCGTCATGGACTGCTTCGTGATCGCGGTGATTTCTGTCCGATAGCGTTGACCCTCACCATCGCCCACCAGGATGGTTTCACCGACCTCGATGCGCAGACTGTCTCGGAGGTGCGTGAGTAATTCACCCGTGACGGATACCGTTGGCGGGCTTATGCAGTGAGGGGGGAGAAAGAAGACAGGCATGGGGAACTCTGCGGGTCAGTGGGAATGGTGTGGGTCGCCGACTACTCGAAGAATGTCTTCATCTTGTCGAAGAACCCGTCCCCGTCGGCTTCCATCGACATGCCGCCTTCCTTGGCAAACTCCACGAGGAGTTCCTTCTGTCTTGCCGTCAGCTTGGTCGGGATCTGGACCTTGATCGTGTAGAGATGATCGCCGGTCTCGCCTCCCTTGAGGCTGGGGATGCCGAGCCCTTTGATCCTGAGGCTTTTGTCGTGTTGGGTTCCCGGTGGAACCTTGATGACGGTATCGCCCTTCAGGGTGGGCACTTCAACTTTCCCCCCGAGTATAGCCGTGACGAGATTGATCGGGACTTCGCATTGAATATCGAGGCCCTTGCGCTGAAAGATCGGATGCGGCTTGACGGTGATCGCCACGTAGAGGTCGCCCGGGGGGCCTGCATTGGCACCATGCTCGCCTTCATTGGACAGACGGAGTCGCATTCCCGTTTCGATTCCTGCGGGAATATGGACGGCAATGGTCCGTTCCTTGTAGGTCCGCTGGCGGCCCTGACAGGTGGCGCAGGGTTCCGTCACGATCTGACCGGCGCCCTCGCATTGGCCGCATGGCCGGCTGACGCTGAAGAATCCCTGCTGAAAACGCAGTTGACCGGCGCCTTTACAGCTGGGGCAGGTCTTGGTAGAGGCGGCCGACTTCGCTCCGGTTCCTTTGCAGCCGGCGCACACTTCCCAGCGCGGTATTTTGAGCTTGGCCTCTTTGCCATAGACGGCTTCTTCGAAGGAGACTTCCAGGTTATATTGCAGGTCGTTGCCGCGTTCAGCCCGTCCTCCGCCGCGGGTTTGCCCAAAGAAATCCTCGAAGATATCGTTAAAGGCGTCTCCGAATCCTCCGCGTCCAAAATCGAATCCTTCGAATCCGCCGGGACCCTGCTGTGCCCCGGCATGACCGAACATGTCGTAGCGTTTCCGCTTCTCCTGGTCGCTCAGGGTTTCATAGGCTTCGTTGATTTCTTTGAATTTATCTTCAGCGGTCTTCTTCTGGTGGTCGCCGGTGTGCAGATCGGGATGGTGCTGGCGGGCAAGCCCTCGATAGGCTTTCTTGAGCTCGTCGTCGGAAGCGGTTTTCTCAACGCCGAGAATATCGTAATAGTCGCGCTTGGACACGGATGCCATTGCTCTCGTGAGAGTACAGAAAGACCGAGTTTCCATCTTCCAGGAAACTCGGTCTGCCTGATGTGTATTCTATGCTACTTCTTTTCTTTGTCCACTTCTTCGAATTCTGCGTCCACAACCTTTTCATCGGTCTTGGCGTCGCCGGCGCCGTTGCCGCTGGCCTCTGCACCCTGGGCTCCGGTGGCTGAAGCGGCTTTCTTATACATCTCTTCCGCCAACTTATGCGATGCGGACATCAGTGTCTGGGTGGCGGATTCGATGGCTTCTGGATCGGTGCCTTCCAGAGCCGTCTTGAGGGCTGTGACGGCATCTTGGATCTTCGTTTTCTCTTCTGCTGTCACCTTGTCGCCATACTCCGCGATGTTTTTCTCGGTTTGGTAGACAAGGTTGTCAGCCTGGTTCTTGGCTTCTGCGAGCTTGCGGCGCTTCTTGTCATCCTCGGTATGCGATTGCGCATCCTTGACGAGGTCCGCCACCTCTTCTTTGCTGAGACCACTCGATGCCGTGATCTTGATGGATTGTTCTTTCTGCGTGCCCAAGTCCTTGGCTGAGACATGCACGATACCATTGGCATCGATGTCGAATGTCACTTCGACTTGGGGCATCCCACGAGGAGCGAGAGGAATCCCGACTAAGTCGAACTGGCCGAGAAGCTTGTTGTCGTTGGCCATTTCTCGCTCGCCTTGGAAGACTCGGATGGTCACAGCCGTCTGATTGTCCGCAGCTGTCGAGAAAACCTGGCTCTTCTTGGTCGGAACCGTCGTATTGCGCTCAATCAGTTTTGTGAAGACGCCGCCGAGCGTTTCGATACCCAGCGAGAGCGGGGTGACGTCGAGCAAGAGCACGTCCTTCACCTCCCCCTTGAGCACGCCGCCCTGAATGCCTGCGCCGATGGCGACGACTTCATCCGGGTTCACGCCGCGATGGGGTTCCTTGCCGAAGAATTCCTTCACGACTTGGATGACCTTCGGCATACGGGTCATCCCGCCGACCAACACGACTTCCTGAATATCCTTGGCGGTCACACCTGCGTCGGACAACGCCTTTCGGCACGGCTCGATGGTGCGTTGAATTAAATCATCCACCAACTGTTCCAGTTTGGCTCGCGTGAGCTTCGTGACCAAGTGTTTGGGGCCACTGGCGTCGGCTGTGACGAACGGCAAGTTGATCTCCGTGTCCTGAGAGGACGACAGCTCGATCTTCGCCCGCTCCGCCGCTTCCTTCAATCGCTGCAGGGCCATCCGGTCTTTCCGGAGATCGATACCCTGGTCTTTCTTGAACTCATCGACGAGCCAATCCATCACGCGTTGGTCGAAGTCGTCACCACCGAGGTACGTGTCACCGTTGGTGGACTTGACCTCGAACACGCCTTCGCCGATTTCCAGCACCGACACGTCAAACGTACCGCCGCCGAGATCGTAGACCGCAATCCGCTCGTCTTTCTTCTTGTCGAGCCCATAGGCGAGCGAGGCGGCTGTCGGTTCGTTGATGATGCGGAGCACGTTCAGGCCGGCAATTTGTCCTGCATCTTTGGTGGCCTGTCGTTGGCTATCGTCAAAATACGCAGGGACGGTAATGACGGCTTCGGTGACTTTTTCTCCGAGATAATCCTCTGCGGTTTGCCGCATCTTTTGGAGGATCATGGCCGAGACTTCTGGGGGGCTGTAAGTCTTGCCCCTCAGCTGGACATGGGCGTCACCATTGTCGGCTTCGACCACTTTGTAGGGGAGCCGCTTCATGGCTTCTTGAACCTCTCGGCTCTTGAATTTCCGGCCCATCAGCCGCTTTACCGAGAAGATGGTATTTTCATGGTTGGTGATCGCCTGGCGCTTGGCGATTTGTCCAACCAGGCGTTCGGCCTTGTCGGTGATGGCGACGACGGAAGGAGTCGTGCGAGCTCCTTCGGCGTTGGCGATCACGACAGGATCTCCGCCGCTCATAATAGACACGCAGGAGTTGGTGGTGCCGAGGTCGATACCGATCACTTTACCCATGGATCTACTCCTTCCTTCCCGAAGTCAGCCTTCAGATGCAGATGGCCGAGGTTTATGCTTCAGCTGTTGTTCAATCGGATGATGCAGGGCCGGTTGAGACACTGACCATCGCAGCCCGTAACACTCTGTCATGCAGACGGTACCCCTTCTGGAACTCTTCGGCGACATGGTGCTCGGGAATGTTGTCTGATGGCATTTGAGAGACGGCCTGGTGGGTGTTCGGATCAAATGGTTGTCCCACGGTGTCGATAGCCTGTACGCCAAACTTCGACAACGTGCCCACTAACTGCTTCAGGGTGAGATCAACGCCTTGCACAAGAGCGCTACTGCTGCTGTCCTTTGCCGCCTTGATCGCACGTTCCAAGTTGTCGACGACCGGAAGCACCTCTTTTAGAATCTGCTCATTTCCGAACCGAACCTGATCGCGCTGGTCACGTTGGGCAAGTCGCTTGTAGTTCTCGAACTCTGCGGCAAGCCGCATGTACTTATCGTTGAGGGCCTTGTGCTCCTCGGCTTTTGTTGCCAAGGCTTCCTGAAAGGAAACAGCCCCGTCATTCGCCATTGCATCAGCTGGCGAAGAACTATCTAACTCATCGATTGTATTATGATTCTCGTTGTCTTGCGTCATAATGATTCCTGTATGGAGTCGAGAGATAGCCATAAGGCAATGGAAGTCAACAGGTTTACAAAGAAAAAGTCATTCTGGGGAAAGCCAGGTATCAGAGAAGGCTAGACTTCGATAGCAGGCGAGGAGCCTTGGGCCAGGCGATAGAGCAGTTCAAGTCCTTCGAGGGTCAAGAACGGTTCGACTTGCTGAATGCTGGTGGTTTCAGGCGCGATGATTGAGGCCAACCCCCCAGTGGCGATCACATAGGTTGATCGTCCCAGTTCCTGCTCCATTCGTCGAACCAGCGCATCGACCAAGCCCGCATATCCATAGAGCAAGCCAGACTGGATGCTGCTAGCAGTGTTAGTGCCGATGACCGTCTTGGGCCGAATGAACTCGACCTTGCTCAACTTGGCGGCGCGTGTGAAAAGGGCTTCGGCCGAAATACCCAAGCCCGGGGCAATCACGCCGCCCAGGTATTCACCAGCTTTCGTGATCACGCAAAAAGTCGTTGCGGTGCCGAAATCGACGACGATGAGATCGCGTCGGTACTTGTGGTAGGCGGCTACCGCATTGACGATCCGATCGCTGCCGATCTCTTGGGGATTGGCATACTTCAAGATCAGGCCTGTCTGGATGTCTGCCGACACCACGAGCGGAGTCCGTTTGAAATAGGTCTCGATCATGGCTTCAAAGGTTCCAGTCAAGGCAGGGACGACACTGGAGAGGATGGCGCCACTGATCTGAGCCGGAAGTTGGCCGGAATGGGCCAAGAGGCTTGAAAAGAGCACGCCGTACTCATCGGATGTTTTCTTGGCGTCGGTTGCGAGCCGCCAATGGGCCACGAGCGTTTGGCCTGTGAAGAGGCCCCATACGATGTTGGAGTTCCCGATGTCTACCGCGAGCAGCATAGGGACATATGTTACCGCGAGGGTAATGGGATTGCTACTCCCTGAGGTGAATGACGTCGGCTGCGCGGACTTCGATAATCGGTTGGGCGTGCCGCTGAAGCGGATCAGCAGACGGAAGCACATGGAGTGCGCCATCTCGCCCAATGGCTTGGGCGATGCCCACCAGTTCTCGTCCCTCTCCGAGCAGTACACGCACCGGCCGTCCGATGGTGGCGCACCTGGTCGTATAGGCATGCATCAGTCGGTGTGGACCCTGTGACGCCAATTCATCGAGGGTCTGTTCCAGATCGAGGAGGAGTTGCGCCAGGAGGCGGTTGCGATCTGTCGGTCGATCGGTGTGCTCGATCAGTGAACCAGCGATGGGTGCCAGCTCGGGGGGGAACGAATTCTGAGGCACATTCACATTCAGGCCTAGGCCGATCACAACATAGGTCTGCTTTTCAAGGCCGGTTCCACTTTCACAGAGAATGCCACCGACTTTCTTGCCATTTAATAGCAGATCATTCGGCCATTTGAGCGAGAGGGAGACTCCGGCGACAGTGTGAATGGCTTCCGCTGACGCGATGGCTGCTGTGAGCGGAATCCACGACAGCCAGTCCGCCATGGGAATGTGCAACTCGGCGGGGCGAATGAGGATGGAGCAATAGAGATTCACGTCCGGCGGAGAGAACCACGCACGCGCTTGACGTCCACGTCCGGCCGTTTGACTGTCTGCCACGACCACGGTGCCATGCGCAGATCCGGCCTGGGCCAGTGCCATGGCGTCGCTGTTTGTGGAGGCAATCTCGCGATGGAGAAAGAGGTGCTGGCCAAGATGCGTCGTGGCGAGTGTGCTGCGAATGTTGTCGATCGTCAGCGGTACGGAAGGTGACACAGGTTAGGCTCGCCGCCGTCGTGGGGAGGGAGCTGGCTTCAGAACGAGGCTCAGCGTTGCGGCTGGAGCCGAATGAGTCAGGGCGCCAATGGAGATGCGATCCGGTCCCGCTGCGGCCATGGCTCGGACGTTCTTCAGGGTGATGCCTCCTGAGACTTCCACGAGCGCGCGGCCACTGATGAGTGTCACCGCGCGACGGACCATGGCGGGAGTCATATTGTCGAGCAGGATGATATCGGCCTGCCCCGCGAGCGCTTGTCGAACATCTGAGAGCGACTCAACCTCTACGATCGTTGGGATCGTGCTGGGCGCATGGGCGTTGGCCAGACGACAGGCAGCACGGACAGCCTGTGGGCCTTGCTTGAGCAAAGCCAGATGATTGTCTTTAATCAGGATGCCATCCCCGAGCGATTGACGATGGTTGATGCCACCTCCGAGTGCGACGGCCCATTTCTGCAGTGCGCGCCAGCCGGGAAGGGTCTTTCGTGTATCCATAACGGTTACGGGATAGCCGCGTACGGCCCGACAGAACTTCTGCGTCAGCGTGGCGATGCCGGAGAGGTATTGGAGAAAGTTCAGTGCCACCCGCTCAGCCTGCAAGATGGATCGCCCGTCACCCTCGATGTGAAGGAGAGCGTCTCCATCCTGGGCCTGTTCTCCATCCCTCCGAGAAACTATCAGTGTGAGGGAAGGATCGACGGCCAGAAATGTTTGAATGGCGGCCGCAAGACCGGCCACGACGAGCGGCTGCTGTGCAACAATCTGTGCGCGAGCCGGGGCCGGGGCTGAGAAGAGTGCGGATGTGGTGATATCGCCTAGCGCCAGGTCTTCGTCAAGCCCGAGCCGGACGGCACGGCGGATATCGGCGGCTGGGAGTGTGACCATTGATCATGCTCCCAGCATGGCGCGCAACTGTTGTTCGCTGTTTGCCAACATGGCCCGATCACGAGACAGTGACCGGAGGCGCTCCTGATGGTCGGTGATGACCTCGGGCGGAGCTTTCGCCACAAAGTCGGCGTTGTTCAGTTTGCCATCGAGGCGTTGTGACTCCTTGTCGGTTTCTGCAATCTGCTTCTCAAGGCGGTCGAGCGCTTTTTTAAGATCTACGTCACCCTCGACGGACACGCCCATGGTGACGCCGCCTGCGACGAGGCGGAGCACATTCGAGGTCGGCCATTGGGAGACAGGGGACAGCGTGATCTGTCCTCGTCCGAGATGGGCAAGGTCCCGTTCGAGCGTGGCCAAGGTTGTGATGGCGGCAGGCTCTTCGTGCGCCACAAAAAAGCAGACCTCTTTCCCCGGCGGATAGTTAAGGAGCACGCGGGCTGTTCGCATGAGGCCAATGCTCTGTTCAAACAGACGAAACGTGTTTTCAGCCGAGGCGTCGTGCCAGGCCGGAAGTGGTGCAGGGTAGGGCTGGGTGACGATCGTCTCCCCAGTGTGGGGGAGGGTTTGCCAGATTTCTTCTGTGATAAACGGCATGAATGGATGGAGCAAGCGAAGCCATACTTCGAGTGTGTCCTGAAGCGTCTGTCGAGTGATCGGACCAAGCGGATGTGCGGGATCTTGCAGGACGGGCTTGATGAGTTCAAGATACCAGTCACAGTACTCGTGCCAGAAAAATTGGTAGAGCGCGCTGGCCGCACGATCGAAACGGTAGGCCTCGAGTTCTGCCGTGACGGTCTGAATTGTGTGGTTGAGGCGGCTCAGAATCCAGCGTTCGGGGAACGGGCGATCAGCCGGAGGCTGCGAAGCTTTCGGGCCGTGGAGGTACATGTGAGCGAAACGCGCGGAGTTCCAAATCTTATTGGCAAAGTTCCGATAGCCTTCGATCCGTTCCTCCGCCAGCTTGATGTCGCGACCAGGCGAGGCCATGGACGCGAGGGT
>JAHFES010000035.1 GCA_023248355.1 Nitrospiraceae bacterium | reverse complement strand
GTCTTGCCGTTCACTTCTGCCACGATGCCGCGGCCTGGGGTCACATCGGCTGTGCCCGCGACGCGTACGAACTCCGCCATTGCTCTTCCTCCGCTATTATGATGAGTCCTGTTAGCTATTGGTAAATGGTTGCTTGATCTTCTTCAGCAGGCTGTCGATCGAGGCGCCGCTTTTTCCCACGCCGCCCAACTCGGCGATGATCTTCTGCGCAATTTCTCTGAACGCCGCTGCCTGGGGCGAGGCGGGATTCGCCACGACGATGGGATGGCCCGTGTCGCCGCCATCGCGAATGGCCGGGTCGATCGGAATGCGTCCGAGAAACGGCAGACCAAGCTTTTCCGCGGCCCGCTCGCCGCCTCCATAGGAGAAGATCTCGGTACGTTCGCCGCAATGTCCGCAGACGAAGTAACTCATGTTCTCCACGATGCCGAGGAGCGGGACGTTCACTTTTTGAAACATCGCCATGCCTTTCCGGACATCGTGCAGGGCGACTTCTTGTGGCGTGGTCACGGTGATCGCGCCGGCCAGCGGCACCATTTGCGACAAGGAGAGCTGCACGTCGCCGGTGCCGGGCGGCAGGTCGATCAGCAGATAATCCAATTCACCCCACAGCACGTCGCGGAAAAATGCTTGCAGATATTGATGGACCATCGGTCCACGCCAGACCAACGGCGCTTCCTCTGGGACCAGGAATGCCATAGAGATGAGCTTCACGCCATAGCTTTCGACCGGGACGATCTTGCCGTCTTTCTGTTCGGGCCCGGTAGTGCTGCCCATCATCATGGGGATATTCGGGCCGTAGAGATCGGCATCCAAGAGCCCGACTTTGGCGCCCGTCAGCGCCAGCGCGCAGGCGAGATTTGCCGCGACGGTGGATTTGCCGACGCCGCCCTTGCCACTGCTGACGGCAATGACATGTTTCACGCCGGGGATGAAATTATCTTTTGCCTGGGGTTGCTGTGCCCCGTGGGTATGTTCGTCAGCCATGGATCAGTCCTCCGCTCTATCAGTGGCTCGGCTGGCAGCCGTGAAACCGCAGCCGAGAGACAAAGTGCTCACGTTGCTAAAGCCATCATAAGCGATGCAGTGAGAGAAATGAAATGACCCAGTCGGGCTATCACGGATATAGCCCGACTGGGTCTTGGCTAGAAGACTGAGGGATCGAGACGACGGAGATTAGATGCCAATCCCATTAGGGATAAGGTGTAGATGATCCACTTAGATGGATCGAAGTTGTACCAGTTGGGGCCGTTGCGATAGTCCCGCGCATAGGTATGGTGATAGTTGTGGTAGCCCTCGCCAAAGCTGACGAAGGAGATCAGCCAGCTATCGCGGCTGCTGTCTTGCTTGCCGTGCGGCTGGGTGCCGATCATGTGACAGAGGGAATTGATCGTGAAGGTCGAGTTCAAGACCATGAACAGGCGGAGCAGGCCGCCCATGAGGAGCGCGCTCACGCCGCCCATCCAGCCGCCATGCCACCAGACGCCGAGTGCGAAGGGTATAGCCAGCCCAGAAATGACGATCGGCCAGTAGTAGCGATGCTGCCAAAGAATCACCGGGTCGCGACGCAGACGGATTTCATACTTGTCTGTGCGATGGGCCGAGTCGTAGAAGAGCCACCCACAATGACTATGCCAGAAGCCCCTGGTGGCGTTGTACGGGTCTTCGTCCGTATCAGTGCGGGCATGATGGCGGATGTGGTCGGCGCACCAGATGAGTGCCGAGTTTTGCAGCGCCCAACCGCCGGCGATGAGCGCGCAGCGCTTGACCCAATCCGGACATTCAAAACTTTGGTGTGAGATGAGTCGATGATAGCCGACCGTGATGCCCATGCCGGTCACCATGTACATGACGGCGAACAGAATCCAGTCGAACAACGTGAAGCCGACATAATACGCATAGAGCGGAATGCCGATGATGGTGGCGGCCACTACAGCGCAGAAGAGCCCCAGCGTCCACCAGGAAAACACAGCTTGAGCGGGTGCGGTCATTCGTCCTCCTGAATGTCGTGATCATTTCGTCCACCTTACAATGCTCTGGTGAACAGCCGTCCACGCTAAATTTATCGAACCTGTGACTTTTTTTCAAGAAAATGTTCGTACCTGGGTGGCGACGGGGGCTTTCTGGACCTGCTCACCCAGACGATGACCCACGGGAGTCTGCCATGTATACTGATGCTGTCGATGAGGTTTCTTCCCCGGAGCACCGATGACAACATCGCCGTCTTCGCTCGAGCCAGCCATCCTCCGCATCGGCGAGCACCTTGCACAGCTCTCCGCCGGTTTCTCCCCGACCATCTTTGACAGTCGCTGGTGGTCACAGTCAGTGATCAATCTGGCGATGAAGGACGCGGCCTTCAAGGCGCATCTGTTTCGCTTCATCGACGTCCTGCCGGCGATGACCGACGATGAACGCGTCGTCTCCCTCGCCGAGGAATATTTCGGCCAGACCGGAAGCGAGCTATTCGGACTCCAGTGGGGCTTGAAGGCACTGGTCGCGACCGGCCTGGGCGCGAGGTTGGCCGGCAAGTCCATCCGGAAACAAGTTGAGCAGATGGCGAGAACCTTCATCGCCGGCGCTTCGATTGATGAGGCGGCGCCGGTGTTGTCACAGTTGTGGAAAGAAGGCCGAGCCTGGTCTGTCGATCTGCTGGGGGAAGCGACCATCAGCGAGCAGGAAGCCGATCAGTACCGCGATCATTGTCTTGAGGCGTTAACTGGGCTGGGACGAGCCGCGACAACATGGCCTGCTGCTCCCCTGCTCGAACGCGACCATCTCGGTCCGTTGCCGCTGGTGCAGTTGTCGTTGAAGATTTCGGCCCTCTCGTCACGACTGGACCCGATGGATCCCGAAGGAAGTTATCGCTCAGTGGCGGCGCGGCTCCGTCCGCTGGTCGATCTGGCTGCCTCGTTGCCCGCCGGATTGATCTTCGATATGGAACAAGCCGAGACGAAAGATCTGCTCTTGGCGATCTTCAAGCGGCTGTTTGCCGAGCCGCCCTATCGTTCCTATTCCTACGCGGGTCTCGCGTTGCAAGCCTACCATCGGGAGACTGAACGGGATATTCAGGATTTGCTGCGGTGGGTTCGGTCGCGCGGAACTCCCATCACGATCCGATTGGTGAAGGGAGCCTACTGGGATTCGGATACCGTGCGCTATCGGCAGGCGGGCTGGCCCGTCCCCCTGTTCGAACAGAAAGCGGAGACGGACGTCAATTACGAGCGGCTGATTCCGGTCCTGCTTCAGCATCCTGACCTGATTCGCCCCGCGTTCGGCACGCACAACCTCCGCACGTTGGCGGCGATTGAAGCGGCGGCAGAGTCGGTCGGTCTTCCTCCCGAGGGGCTGGAATACCAGATGATCTTTGGCATGGCCGAGCCGTTTCAGCAGGCGATGGTAAAGCGGGGACGCCGCGTTCGGTTGTATACCCCTGTGGGCCAGTTATTGCCAGGCATGGCCTATCTGGTGCGTCGGCTCCTGGAAAATACCTCGAATGAATCATTTCTTCGCAAAGAGTATATGGAATCACAGCCGCTGAGTCGGCTCCTCGCTCCTCCAGTCGCACCACCGCATCAACCAGTGGTCGAGTCCCCTGTTCAGACCCAGGGATTCGCTAACGAGCCGCACAGTGATTTCTCTCAGTCAGGCGTTCGCGATGCGACGCAAGCTGGGATCGCATCGGTCCGGTCTCAACTGGGGCGACAATGGGAACCACACTCGTCGGAGCTATCACTCACCGGCCCATGGCTTGAATCTCGTAATCCATGTCGGCCAGATGAGCTGGTAGCGCACGTACGCGGCGCAACTGTGGCGGATGTTGAAACAGCCGTCCGGCAGGCACGTGCCCACTATGACGCCTGGCGGAGGCGGCCTCCAGAAGACCGAGCTACGATACTGCGCCAGGCCGCGATGGAAATGAAACGTCGTCGCTATGAACTGGCCGCGTGGGAGATTTTCGAAATCGGCAAGCCTTGGCGAGAAGCGGATGCCGATGTCGCTGAAGCGATCGACTTCCTCCGCTACTACGCGGATGAGATGTGCCGATTGGCTCAGCCAGCGCGCTTGGGAGATCGGCCAGGAGAATTAAACCATCTGGTGTACGGACCGCGCGGTGTGGTAGCGGTCATTGCGCCCTGGAACTTTCCGCTCGCGATTCCTGCCGGCATGGTCTCCGCGGCATTGGTGACCGGCAACGCGGTGGTGTTTAAACCTTCCGAACGATCGCCTCGATTGGGGCGCCTGCTCACGGAGATCTTGATTGGAGCGGGCGTGCCGATGGGTATCGTGACCTGTGTGCCTGGCGGACCTGAGATTGGAGAGGCGCTTGTGGCGCATCCCGACGTTGCGACGATTGCCTTCACCGGGTCGAAAGCCGTGGGGCTTCACATCCTGGCGGAGGCGGCGCGCGTCGTTCCTGGGCAGCCAACGGTGAAACGCGTGATTGCCGAGATGGGTGGGAAGAACGCTATCATCGTGGATGAGACGGCAGATCTCGATGAGGCGATCGCCGGGGTCGTGACGTCGTTCACCGGCTATGCGGGACAGAAATGTTCCGCCTGCTCACGCGTGATCGTGCATCGTGCAGTCTATGAGCCGTTCATCGCGCGCTTGCGGGAAGCGGTGCTCAGTCTGGAGATCAGCGATCCGGTGGAGCCGGGCACGCGGGTGGGACCGGTAATCGATGCGCGTGCGCAGGCCAGCATCCAGCGATTTATTGCTGATGGCCAGCATGAAGGCAAGTTGCTCGTGCAGCGAAGGGTTGAGGGGCCTGGATACTTCGTGGGACCAACGGTATTCACCGACATTGAACCGCATCACCGTCTGGCGCAGGAAGAAATCTTCGGCCCTGTGTTGGCGGTGATGAAGGCTGAGAACTTTGCAGCGGCCATCCGCATGGCGAATGGAACGGCCTATGCACTGACCGGTGGGGTGTATGCCCGGAGTCCAGCCAACCTCGCGCTGGCTCGCGAGCAGTTCGATGTGGGGAATCTCTACTTGAATCGGCCGATTACCGGCGCGCTGGTCGGCCGGCAGCCCTTCGGCGGGCACCGATTCTCAGGGGTGGGTGCGAAAGCCGGCGGTGAGGACTACCTGGCGCAGTTCATGGTCACGCGGGTGATCAGCGAAAATACCCTCCGACGGGGATTCGAGTCGACTGAGTGAGTCCTTGGACGGCTTGACCTCGTATTCTTCCAACTCTTCCATGATCTCGGTGACGACGCCGCGATCTTCCTTGACGGCTGAAAGTTCTTGTAGCTCCGAATACTTCACCAGTCCGACGCCTTTCGCAAACCAGGCCGTCATGACGTCTGTACCCATGGCTGTGCGGTCTCCGCTTGATAGATGAATGCGCATGGTCATGCGCGCTTCCACTTTTATGGCGTCTTGAAAGGTGCCGGCCGGCACGGTGATGGTCTCATGGCCGACCAGGCTGCTCCACCCTCGCACGTCCACCTTCTCATCGGTCCCGTCGCGGTCCATATCAGTCCCGAAATCGAGGCCCTTCCGGTCGAATTGCTGGAAGGATGATGGAACTTTCATGGGAAATCGAACGATCTGATAGGGCGTAATCTGTTTTTCGAGCGGCGTGCCAGGCTCCGATCCGTAGTACACAACGCCAACCACATCCCGCCGGTAGAAACTGTCGGACGGGCCATGATTGCCGGGATTTGTGTCATGAAACACTGTCACCGTGACACCCTTGATGGTCTTGGTTCCCGTCACCGACGAGACGTTGGTGAAGAGCTTATGTTCAATGGTTTGAAGCGGGCCTTCGGTCATCTGTCCGCGATATGTCCAATGGTTCCCGACCTGGTCAGGAAAGTAATCTGCGGATTGCGAGACCGTGATGGCCTCCTCTGCAGCGAGCGGAGCTGACCAGACGCCCAGGCCTAGCAGAATACAGGCCATTCCTGTTTGGAGCAGCCGCGTTGTCAGTCTGTGTACGAACATGAGATGTGTTCTCCAGCCGGTAAGCAACTGACGGTACCATAGGAATCCCAAGGGCAGCAAGCGAAGGGTGTTCGTGAATCCCTCCCCGTCCAGGCTTGCGTTCACCCGCACCTCCTCGCATAATCCTGGTCCGCATGACACGTCCGCAATCGAAGAAACCGCTCATGAAGAACCAACGCAGAAAAGCATGGACAAGCCAGGCCGTATTGATCACAGGAGCGTCTGGGGGGATCGGTCGCGCTATCAGCCAGGCCTTTGGTAAAGCCGGCTGGTATGTCGGCGTCCACTATTGGCGGAACAAGGCTGAGGCTGAGGCGACGTTGAAGCACGTCATCAAAACCGGCGGGACAGGCGATGTCTATGAAGCGGATATTCGAGAGGCGGAGTCCGTTCAACGAATGATTGACGAGTTGTCTGGCCGCTGGTCCAGCCTGTTGGCCTTCATTTGCAACGCCGGCGTTAAACAGAGCAGTCTGGTGCTGCGTCAACGGGAAGAGGCATGGGCGGACGTGATCGCAACCAATCTGACCGGGACGTTTCACTGCCTTCGTGCCATGGCGCCTGCGCTGCTCGCGCGTGGCGGCGGCTCCATCATCGTGGTCGGATCTCATGCAGGATTCCATGGAACAACGGGGCAGGCTGCCTATGCCGCGTCAAAAGCGGGGCTCATCGGTTTAGTCAAAACTGCTGCGCAGGAATGGGGGCCGCAAAATATTCGGGTGAATCTGGTGTTGCCTGGTTGGCAGAAGACGGGCTTGTCGGAGGGCGCCATACCTGATTCTGAAGGATGGATGGGTCACGCGCTCCGTCGGCCACCGGCGCTTGACGAAGTGGCGCGAACCATCGTCCACCTGGCCGAACTCAAGGATGTCTCAGGACAAGTGTGGAACCTTGATAGTCGAAACCTGTAACAAGAGCGCATGGCTAATGGCCGATAGTCGATGGTTTAGAGAAACCTGGGAACCCAGATGAAACAGCTCTTTTCAGAGGCCATACGCCATCAGCTATCAGCCATCGGCTCTTTATCATGAAGTACGGAGTCTTTATCACCGGCACGGATACTGGTGTGGGGAAAACTGTCGTGACAGCGGCGCTCGCTCTGCATTTGCAGCGATGCGGGGTTGATGTCGGGGTCATGAAGCCGATTGAAACGGGTGTGCCTTTACCAACCTCGCCTAGATCTGACGCATCCCGCTTGAGAGTGGCGGCTGATAGCCGAGATGAGCTTGCGCTGATTCGTCCGTATTGGTTTCACACGCCGGTTGCGCCATTGACCGCGTCGCGTCTTGAGAGAAAACCGATTCGTCTCACAAGAGTCATCGATAGCTTTCGTTTGATGCGCAAGCAACATCACCTCATGCTTGTTGAAGGGGTCGGCGGCGTTCATGTTCCGCTCACGAAGTCAGAGGATGTGTTGGATCTCATCCAGCGAATGAAACTGCCCGTGATCGTTGTCGGGCGCGTAGGACTCGGCGGAATCAATCACGCGCGATTGACGATCCAATCGTTGCGGCAACGGAAGATTCCCGTACTTGCATTGGTGCTGAATCACACGGTCAGATCAAACGGATTGACGGCGAGGCAACAAGCGCGTTCGACGGTCACGCTGTTGCGTGAGTTGGTTGAGGTCCCGGTGATCGGTCCCCTCCCCTACGTTGGGACACTAGGTCGTGGATGGAATCAAGGAATGACAGCACTCTCGAAGGCGACGGCCATCAAGCAGTTGGCGAGCCTGATCCGTTCATCCGGGCAATAAGTTCCTGAACGGCTCGCGTCACGTCCGGCGCTTTCAGCACGGCAGAGATCACTGCAATCCCATCAGCCCCAGCCCGCATCACCGCTTCGACTTGATCCAGCTGAATCCCACCGATTGCGAAAACCGGAAGCGAAGTGAGCGATCGAACCTGCCTCAGTCCTTCTAATCCCACCACCGGGTCGTGATCCTGTTTTGAAACTGGCTTGAAGATGGGCCCAAAGCCGATGTAGTCCGGCTTCAGCCGCTCTGCCTCTCTTACTTGATGGCGGTTGTGAGTGGAAAGGCCGATTAATTTGTCCGTGCCCATGACCTTCCGTGCATAGGCAAACGGCAAGTCGCCTTGGCCAAGATGAACTCCATCGGCATCAACGGCCAGCGCCAAATCGCAGCGATCGTTCACGATAAACGTCACACCGACATCCAACGCGACTTTTCGCACTGCCAACGCTTCAGCATAGGCCTCCTTCATCGAGGCAGACTTATTCCGATACTGAAAGAGTCTTGCTCCTGCCGTGGCGGCGTCCTTCAGAACATCTATGAGGGAACGATCAGGACAGACCGATGGGTCGAGGATGACGTACAACCCTGAAAGTGAACCGTGAGAACGTGAAGTCGGCATGGACTGGCATTGTAGGCGGAACCATGAAGAAGATTCCAGAAGGGAAGCGTGTATGGTTTAAGGAAAGTGTCAAGTCAAGCAACGACCCCTCATCGCGCACTCTAATTTCATCTATGATTAGGTTCTTGGTGCACGGGCAGCGAGCAAGAAGACTACCCAGACCGCACCTTCTTCTCCTTGACACTTTGAAATCCGATCCTCGACAATGCCCGCATGTCGGGGAAAATCATTATCGAGCGCTTGGAATTTCGCGGGCGTTGCGGGGTCACTGACGATGAACGGGCGCGTGCCCAGCCGCTCGCTGTTGATCTGGAGTTGAACTGCCAACTCGACCAGGCCGGGCTCTCGGATAATCTCACACACACGATCGACTACGCCAAGATAGCCCAGCGCATCGTTGAAGTGGGGACCGCTCAGGGCTCATGCCTGCTGGAAGCGATGGCTGAGCGATTCTTCGCCATGCTCTTCGACGAATTTCCTGTCAACCGAGTGAAGCTCTGGGTCCGAAAGCTCCATCCCCCGATCACCTATGTCACCGGCTCCGTGGGAGTGTCACTTGAACGAACCAGACTGGCCCAACAACTCCGCCAGGCCGACCCAGCCCCCGCGCTCTTCTTGATACAGCAACTTCATCGACTGCCCAAGGGGAACGTCCTCGACGTGGCGGCTGGGAGTGGACGCCATTCGCTGTTCCTTGCGGCGCAGGGTTATCAGGTTGACGCAATAGACCGCAACGAACAAGCGCTGACCCAACTCTCCTCAGTAGCCCGCACGCGCGAGCTCACCACCATCAGCACTAGAACGATCGACCTTGAACAACCTGAGCCATACGAGCCTGATCTTGGCAAGGAACGGTATGACGCGATCCTAGTGTTCTTCTATCTCTACCGCCCCCTTGTTCCCTATCTTATGGATGCGCTGAAGCCCGGCGGCGTGCTCGTCTATGAAACCTTTACGATCGACAACTATTTTCATCATCAGCATCCAAAG
Source organism: Nitrospiraceae bacterium (assembly GCA_023248355.1). Lineage (GTDB taxonomy): Bacteria > Nitrospirota > Nitrospiria > Nitrospirales > Nitrospiraceae > Nitrospira_D. Next base: position 13,170 of record JAHFES010000035.1, on the reverse strand, counting down.
CGGTGGGAGTTCTGCCTCGCGCACAATGAGCTCTTACGGCTCACCTCAAGCCTTCACGTACTGCACTACGATGAGGGCGCCCATGAGGGGAGCCACAGTCCAGGGACTGTCTACACCGCGCAACTCGTGGCTCAAAAGCCGACTCGTCAAGGTCCACCTACATGAGCCGTATCGACCTGCACCTCCACACGACGCACTCTGACGGGAGCCTCACTCCAGCCGAAGTGATCGGCCTGGCACACAACGCCGGCGTGACCGCCCTCGCCATCACCGATCATGACATCACCACGGCCATCCCCGAAGCGGTTGCAGCCGGACAACAATTGGGCATTGAGGTTATTCCCGGTATCGAAATCAGCTCACGGTTTGGCGAGTCGGAATTACATGTCCTTGGCTACTTTCTCGATTGGCAGGATGCGCTGCTCCAAGAACGACTCATGACCCTGCGAGCAAGCCGCCACCGCCGCAATCCGCAAATCATTGAACGCTTGCAGGCGCTCGGCATCGATATTACGTATGATGAAGCCCGTGCTGTCGCAGGCAGCGACTCAGTCGGCCGGCCACACATTGCCCGCGTCCTGATGGACAAGAAGGTGGTGGCGTCAGCCAAAGAAGCGTTCGATCGGTTCCTGGCGAACGGCAAGCCCGCCTATGTGCCCCGTGATCTCCCGAGTCCTGCTGAAGCCATCCAGTGGATCAAGGCAGCGAAAGGGCTCGCCGTGTTGGCCCACCCAACGTGGGTCAGGACCACAGCGGGCACACTGACGGAACTTGTCCGGCAACTCAAAACCGATGGCCTCGACGGTGTGGAAGTCCACTACAGCACCCACACGCCCAGACAGACCCGCGAATACTTGAGCCTCGCCAAACAGGTCAATCTCCTCGTCACGGGAGGAAGCGACTTCCACGGCCTCACCAAACCCGACATTGAAGTCGGCATCGGCAAAGGAACGCTTCACGTCCCAGACTCGCTCCTGCCCAAACTCAAAGACGCGGCAGCCCGGCTGTAGGTCCCTTCCGACTGCGTATTTCCGGCTATTCGTTGACTCTCCTCCACTATCCGCTAGACTTTGCCCAGTCTTCAATTCAATAGATCCATGACCAACGCATCAAGCTGGGCGCTCCAATATCTCATTGTCGCCCTGGTGGCGCTCTTTGCAGGTCCCCTGCTGAGCAAACTCCCGGCAGCAGAGTCGTTCCCGATCACGCTCTTCGACCTGACTGGTCCACAGACCATCCGCCTGGTGATTGAAGAGACTGGCCTCGTGATTCTCTGCATCCTCTCGATCCGCGCATACCGGCAGATGCCGGACAACAGAAAAGGCTTTTCGTTTGTTCGTCAACTCGTACTCCCAGTGACGACCCTGTTCGTCCTGATTGCGACGGACAAGACCCTTCGTGTTGTCGGCCTGTCCCTCATCGAACGATTCGGGCCACAACGCTACACCATCGCCTACACCGCCGGCCTCATGTTGTCCGGCATCTGGATCTCCGCCGCCTGGCTGCTGAATCTTGATGCCCTCCACCGATTCTTCGCACCCTCCTCGCAAACGACCAGGCGCAAGGAAGGCACACCCTCCGTCGAGGACAGCGACGAGATGCACTCAGAAGAAGCAATCACCGAGGCTCGTTCGGCCACCGTCATCCTCAACGCGAATGGGAGTCCGCCGAGCACGCTGGGCCGTTACAAGGTTCTCAAAGAATTGGGGCGCGGAGCGATGGGTGTGGTCTACCTTGGGAAAGACCCCACGATCCAGCGATTTGTTGCGATTAAGACGATGCGGCTCGATGAAATCGACGATGCAGACAAACTGCAAGAAGTGAAAAAGCGATTTTTCAGGGAAGCCGAATCAACCGGCCGGCTGTCTCACCCGAATATCGTCACGATTTACGACGCTGGTGAAGAACACGACCTCGGGTACATCGCGATGGAAGTGCTGGAAGGCACGACGCTCAAGCAGTGGTCGCGCAAACCCGACCTCATGCCCTTCGATAAATTACTCCCGACGCTCGCCACCGTCGCCGATGCGCTGGACTATGCCCATCAGCAAGGCGTCGTGCATCGCGATATCAAACCGGCGAACATCATGATGACCAAGGATCAAGTCGTGAAAGTGATGGACTTCGGCATCGCGAAGATGGCGTCGTCGTCGAAAACCCAGACCGACATTGTGCTGGGCACTCCTACCTACATGTCGCCGGAACAGATCGCCGGCAAGAGGGTGGATGGGCGCTCCGATATCTTTTCGCTCGGCGTCGTCATGTTTGAACTCTTGACCGGTCGTCCGCCATTCACAGCCGACAACGTGCCGGCCCTGCTCTTCGCGATTGCCCATTCCCCGCACCCTCTACTGGCCACGCTCCGCTCCGATCTGCCTCCGATCGTCCAAGAAGTGCTGGCTCGTGCACTCCAGAAAGACGCCGTCCAACGCTACCGCCGCGCCAACGAATTCGCACAAGAACTTCGCTCCTGCGTGCAGGGACTCGCCGCATAACCTGAGGCACCAATGGCTTTCGCAATCCTTCATGGAGCCCAGTCGGACGTGGGCCGAAAACGGCCTCACAACGAAGACCGCTATTGCGCCGACCCCAAATTAGGACTGTTCGTCGTTTGCGATGGCATGGGAGGCGGCAACGCGGGTGAAGTTGCGAGTGCGCTGGCCGTCGAGACGATCCACCGACACCTCGCGGAAACAAAGCAACATCCGGAGCTTCCCTTCATCGGGGGACTCGACGACGCGTTCTCCCCGCCGACGAATCGCCTGGTCAGTGCAATCAGATTGGCCAATGACGTCATCTACAACGCGGCACGAGAGCGTTCTGAATGGTCCGGGATGGGCACCACAGTCGTCGCCGCAGCCTTCACTGACCAGATACTCTCCTTCGCGCACGTGGGCGACAGCCGCCTCTATCTTGTCCGGAATCGATCGATTCAGCCTCTGACAATGGATCATTCCTGGGTTGCCGAACAGGTCCGCCATGGACTGCTCACGGAGGAAGAAGCGGAACGGTCCCCTCGTCGCAACATCGTGACTCGCGCACTGGGCGTCGATGTCCATGTCAATGTCACCGTGGGAGAACTCCCCCTAGTCCCCAATGATCTGCTGCTCCTCTGCACGGATGGGCTCACGAAAGGTGTGCAGGCCTCCCGCATTCTTGACACGCTGATCGATACCGACGAGATCCAGGCCGTTTCAGACCGTCTCATCACAATGGCGAATGAATCCGGTGGCGACGACAACACCACCGTCATCGTCCTGGCCGTACGGGAGGAACAGGACAACGGGCTGTGGCAGCGCTTACGCCACCGCTTGGCGATCTAGCCACGCGCGATTGGAGAGAACGTCATGCTGTTTCGGGCGATATCAGAGGAAAAGGTCTGGTCCAGAGCACTCGGACTAGTTTCGCAAAAGCAGCTGTCCCTTGGGTAAGCTTTGATAACAGCTTTCAGAAACGCCCTGCGCGCGCTTATGTAAACACTTCAGGATGCGGCCATCACCAGGCGCCACTCCCCGACAGACCCGTTTGATATCCTCGGCACAGGCAACCTGATACCCCTCGGCTTCTTTCCAACGGACCATCCGCTGCCGCACAATCTGTTGGCAGACCGAGGGGAGTTGCTTCATACGCTGCGCGACACAGCGCCGACGATCTTCTCCCGTCAGCGAATCCGGACAGAATTGTTGCACGTCTGCGTCACATTTCACTTCAGCAATTTGTCTGGCACGGGCATCACTGGGAATGGACAGCGCGCCAGTGGTCTCTGAAGCCGCCAGGCGACCAGATCTTGGTTGATCGATCACGGACGTTCCAGTTGATCTCCCAGCTCCCTCCTGGTGCAGCGCACTGAGTGGAGGGGTTGCAGGAACTCCAGGGATTGTCAGATCAAGCTCTGGTACAACAGGTACCGCCGCCGCACGTGGCTGCGACTGTGCCGACAGCAGCTCATCCTTGGAAGGCAGATTGGCCCACACGATGCCCCAGACCAAGACCAGCCCAACCACCGATACCAGGCTTGCGGTCACTTTCCCAGCTGGTTCTTGTTTGTTCGTCGCCTTCATCCCTGGAGAGGATAGAATAAAGCGAGGGGGAAATCACCGAAACATGCGTTTTTCGCAGTGCCGGATGAGCGATCTCAAAAATGGAGTCACGAGCGCGCAGACTGTTCGAAGAGACGACTGAGGACTAGTTCTCCGGGGCTTCGACGATATGGTTTTCGAATCTGGTGCAGCCCTCGGCCAGCAGACGATTCGTGAGCATCTCGCCCGGCCACTCGATGGGCAGATCGGCCGTGAACACCCAGACATCGGGAGACGTCCAGACCGGGCCATGTTCTTCCGGCAGTTCCGGATCAAACAGATCGGTCCACACGGGCATGTACACCCCATTCCCGCATTGCGTATGCAGATGCACGATGGTGCGCGACCGAACCAATGGATCCAACTCTCTCCACACGGCCGCGGTTTCATCGGCCAAATGATGGATGCGCACCGCGTTTTGCGCATCAAACATGGCGTAGGCAGCATAGACAGGGGCTTCAATGGTATCGGGCGCGCGAGCGAGCTCCGGACATTGCTCAACCAGTCCTTCGAGAACCGCCCGGCGGTGACGGTCCTCCCACGTATCCGGCAATCCCGGGTCCGGCGCCCCGATGAGCTCGAACAACAGGAACGCTGTGTTTTCGACCGGCGGAAGGAGCCGCGCCGCCACCGATTGCGCGCGCCGTGAATCCGCGACCGTCGTGAGGTGATCGTGGAGCATCGGCAGATTGAGCATTTCCAACGTCGTATCGGTCAGCAGGCGAGACTCCACGCGGACGACGGTCCCGGCCGGCAATTGAAGATGACGATGGAGCAGATCCGCCGTGGCAATCGGATCAATTTTCAGTTTGAGCGGAGCCGTTAGGTTGGCTTGCAGCGGCAACTCCAAGGCTGCGATGGTCGCGTAGGCTGGCTTTTCATCGTCTGGTCCATCCAGGAGCAAGGTACAACTGGCCTCGGCCACGAGATCGAAGAGCCATTCCGCCATCTCTTCGTCGAGCGCGGCCAGCACCGTCAGCAAATCGTGCTCTCGCCCCTGCTCAAGAAATGCTTGAAGCGTATCAATCGCCGCATCGGTATCGCCATGATCGTGACGGCGGGCATTAATGAGATGGATGAGATCGCGCGTAAGTGGATCAGGACGAGACCAAGCTAACATTGACGCTCCCTCTGAGCCGAAGAGACTGACTCCGCTCTTCGGCATCGCACACCACTCATGTTGCCAAACTTTCTCGCGCGGAGCAAGCACCAAGAGGGTTCTCACAGCCTCGCGCGCCTACTCTCGCAGGCAGGCATGCGCCCCTATTCACCGATGACCTTCACGAGCACACGCTTGCGCCGCCGCCCATCGAACTCTCCATAAAATATTTGTTCCCATGGGCCGAAATCCAGCTGGCCCTCCGTAATCGCGACCACGACCTCGCGCCCCATGACTTGCCGCTTCAGATGGGCGTCCCCGTTGTCCTCACCCGTGTCGTTATGCCGATAGCGAGCCTCGTGCGGAGCAAGCCGTTCGAGGAACTCGTCATAGTCGTGCAGCAACCCTTGCTCATCATCGTTGATATAGACACTTGCCGTGATGTGCATGGCATTCACCAACACCAAGCCTTCCTTCACCCCACTCTTCTTCACCACCGCTTCAACCTGGGGTGTGATATTGAGATAGGCCCGCCGAGTCTTCGTGTCGAACCAGAGCTCTTCGCGATGGGATTTCATGGCAGTGTGTTCAATACGCGCTGCATTGTGCCCACTGGTTGACACAAGATTCAAGAGGGGCGCCGGAGTGCGTCGTCAAAAGATGTGCTCTGCATGACAATGGACTATAATGTTTTTGATCATGCCTACATCTTCTCGCATGATATCCCCTCAGCTCTCAGCGAACGCACGCATCGTCTTGCGTCAGCGTTACTTGGCCAAGAATAAGCGGGGCGTCATCGTCGAATCACCAGCCGACTTGTTCTGGCGCGTCGCCCACGATATCGCCTTGGCCGAACAACAATATCCACCTGCGACGCGCCAGCGTCACCTCGCCCGTCAATTCTACGAGCTGATGGCCTCCCGCACATTTCTGCCGAATTCTCCCACCCTCATGAACGCTGGCCGCCCCCTCCAACAACTCTCGGCCTGTTTTGTGTTGCCGGTTGAAGATTCGTTGGAGTCCATCTTCGACGCCGTGAAGCACCAAGCCCTGATTCACCAGTCCGGCGGCGGCACAGGATTTTCGTTCAGCCACCTTCGCCCCCAGGCCGATCGTGTCGCCACCACCAGCGGGCTCGCGTCCGGCCCCGTTTCCTTCATGCGCGTTTTCAACATGTCCACTGATGTGATTAAACAAGGCGGCACGAGGCGCGGCGCCAATATGGGCATCCTACGAGTCGACCACCCCGACATTCTGGAGTTCATCACGCTCAAGCAAAACCCCTCGGAGATGACGAACTTCAATCTCTCCGTCGGCCTCACCGACCGTTTCATGCAGGCGGTGAGACGAAGGCAAGACTTTGCGTTGGTCAATCCACGAACCGCAAAACCCGTGAGGCGGATTTCTGCGACCCTCGTCTTCGATCGCCTGGTGCAAGCGGCCTGGCAATCCGGTGAGCCGGGCGTCCTCTTTCTCGACACCATCAACAAGGCCAATCCCACTCCACATCTGGGACCCATCGAAGCGACCAATCCCTGTGGCGAGCAACCGCTGCTCGCCTATGAGTCCTGCACACTCGGATCGATCAATGTCGCCCGGTGCATCACCACACATCGCAACCGGCGCGCCATCGACTATGAACACCTCGCGCTCGTAGTTCCCCATGCGGTTCGATTCCTTGATAACGTTCTCGACCGGACGCGATTTCCTTTTGCAGCCATCGAGACCCACACGAAACAGACGAGAAAGATCGGCCTTGGCATCATGGGATTCGCTGATGTGCTCATTCAACTTGGCGTCCCCTACAATACGGAAGAGGCCTTACAGATTGCCAAGCAATTGATGAGTTGTATTCAATCCCATGCCCATGCCGCTTCCCAGCAACTTGCCAAGGAGCGAGGAGTCTTTCCCGCGTGCAAAGGCAGCCGCCTTGAGGCCCAGGGACTCCATCGACGCAACGCGACGGTGACGACAATCGCCCCGACCGGCACCATCAGCATCCTCGCGGACTGTTCAGCCGGCATCGAACCGCTCTATGGCATTAGTGTCGCTCGTACCATCATGGAAGACATTCGTCTGGAAAGCCTTCATCCCGAATTCTTGAGACAGGCTCGAGCGAGGAGGCTCCCGCTCGCTCAGCTCCGTCGCGAGGTAGGCCATACGGAATCCATCCAACACCTGACGCAGATTCCCGAGGACCTGCGGCGACTGTTTGTCACGGCCCACGACATTACCCCAACCCATCATGTCCAGATGCAAGCCGTCTTCCAGCGGTACAGCGACAGCGGCGTGTCGAAAACGATCAACCTGCCCACAACCGCCACACCACAGGACGTCGCCGCCGCCTTTCTGCTGGCGCATGAGCTCGGGTGCAAAGGCTTGACAGTCTATCGTTCGGGCAGCCGAGAGCATCAAGTCTTGGCCTGTTCTCACGTGCAGTCATGCTGAATCCCCCACAAGCTCTGCACCCGTTCCGTTCCTTCCTCACCCATCGCCGCTCGACACTAAGAATCCACGCTGCCGAATTTCCTCACAAAATTGACACCTCCTGGGGTTGGTGATAAGTACTTTCCCAGGTTCGTACGATACGAAAATGTCCGCCACAGGGAGGTGCTAGATGTTCGCTGTTGCTGGAGGCCCGTCGTTCGCCGGCAGTCCTCTGACTTGGAATCTCCTCTTCGCCCGTCAGCCGGAACCGGATTTGGAATTTACGGAAGAGGAATTGGAGCAAACGACGAACGTGCGGTCGTCGTCCTCGATGAAGCCGCCGAAGAAATCGGGCGGGCGTCCCCTCCTCTTGATTCTCTTACTGGCGCTGGTGGGTGGCGGCGCCTACGTCGCCATGGAACCCGAGATGGTGATGGATCTCCTCGGGCCGCTCCTCGGAGAACCGTCCACGCCACAACAGCAACCGCCTGTGGCTATGAGACCAGCTCCCTCGATGCCGAAACCGACCGCACCGGCGAGTCAACCTGAGACAGCCAGTCCAGTTCCCGTTGCACCACCGGTCCCGACGCCACAAGCAACCTCATCCACGCCTGCTCCTGGACTGACACCAGCACCGAACATGCCGACGGCTTCAGTCACCACGCAGCAGCCGGCACCCATGAGTCCACCAACCTCGACTGCCGTCGCACCGCCGATCATAGCAGCGGCGAACCCGATGTTTGGAGAAGGGCAACAGGTCACGGTCATCCTGAGCCCGGCGACTCTTGGCGACACTGTCACGCTCATGCAGGACGCAGCGGGAACGAGGCCGGGACCAGCTATCCGCCCAGGAACCACTCTCACGGTTCTCGATGGCGACTTACAGAGTAGCGGATGGGTCTACTCCGTTCGCAGCGATGATGGCGCCAAGGGGTGGATCGCGGAGCAACGGCTTCGGTTGAAGCCCTAATCGATCAAGACGTCATCGGCTCATACAGAGGGCGGCGGCACAAACCGGTGCCGCCGCCCTCTGTGCTATAATGCCGCCCGTCCAACGCACCCGCTCGCTTTTTTTTGTGAGCAAGAGACATGAAGGAAACCATGCGCGCCGTCATCTTCGATTTTGATGGAGTCATTGCCGATACCGAGCCCCTGCATTTCGAAGGGCTCCGTCGGACGCTGGCCGACATTGGAATTACCCTGACCGAGGCCGACTATTACGCCAACTACCTTGGATTTGACGATCGCGGATGCATCCTGGAAGCGCTTCGGGTCAACCAACGTCCGGCGACTGGATCGCTGATACACGATCTCATGCACAAAAAAGCGGCCGCCTATCTGGCCTCGATCAAGGATCATCTCGTCATCTTTCCGGGCGTCAGAGAGTTCGTGGAAGAAACCGCCGCGACCTATCCGATCGCCATTGCCTCGGGCGCACTGCGACCGGAAATCGAACTGATTCTGGAACAAGCCGGCATCCGAAAAGTCTTCCGCCATATCACGAGCGCAGAGGACGTGACTAAAGGCAAACCGGATCCGCAGCCGTTTCTCCACGCCTTGGCCGCGCTGAACCAACAGAGTGCATCATCGCCTGTCCTCCCCGCATCCTGTCTGGTGATCGAAGATTCGCTCCCGGGCATCCGTGCGGCCAAGTCGGCGGGCATGAAAGTGCTCGCGGTTGCGAACACCCATACTGCCCAGGATTTACACGAAGCCCATGCCATCAGCCACAGCCTGAGCGAGACGCGCCTCAGTGAGCTGCAAGCGCGCCTGTGGCCATCGACATGACGGCCGCCGAAGCCCAAGCCTACTGCACGGCCTACACAAAAAAGAGCGGGAGCAACTTTTATTACTCGTTCCTCTTCCTGCCGAAAGCTCGACGCGAAGCGATGTACACCGTCTATGCCTTCTGCAAGGCCGTGGATAGTGCGGTGGACGAACCACCCGCCGGCAGCAATCCGCAGGAAGAGTTGAAACGTTGGCGGAACGAACTCGACGCAGTCTATCGCGGCACGCCGACCTATCCCATCACCGTGAGCCTCGCCCACCACGTCAAAGCGCTTTCCATCCCGAAAGCCTATTTCGAAGAACTGATCAAAGGCGTGGAGATGGACCTGTTCAACAACCGCTACGTCACATTCGATGAATTGTCTCTCTATTGCTATCGCGTCGCCTCCGTGGTGGGTCTCATTTGCCTCCATATCTTCGGCGTCACGTCGCCGCGCGCGCAGGACTATGCCGTTGATCTCGGCATGGCGTTCCAGATGACCAATGTGCTTCGCGATGTCGGCACCGATGCCACGCTGGGGCGAATCTATCTTCCTCTCGACGATCTGCGCGCCTGTAAGTATCCGGAGAAAGCGCTGCTGAAGCAGACCTACTCGCCCGAGTTCAAGAAATTGATGCAACAAGAAACCGCCAGGGCCCATCACTACTATGAGAAAGCCCACGCCGCCCTGATAGGCCTCTCACGACAGGAGCGCCGGGCTCTCACCGTGGCGGAAATCATGCGCGGCATCTACAGCCGCATCTTGAAAAAGATTGAACGATCGGACTATCAGGTCTTTGGACCGCGCATCAGCCTCTCGACCACACATCGGATGGCCATCGCATTAGGCATCTGGCTGCGCTCCCGATTCTCGTGACCACTCAGTCTCCACAGACTGTCCTCATTCTGGGCGCCGGCCTGACTGGCCTGTCCACGGCCTACCACCTCAGCCGACAAGGCTATCGCGTCACGCTGCTGGACCATCCCAGTTGGCAGGACGGATTCCAGGCCAACGTCTCGGACGCTTCGCCGATCCTGTTCGGATGCCACCACGAGACCTGGCGTCTGCTTCACACACTCGACGCAGACGCACCCTCGCAAACCGGCACCACGCTTCCACTCGAATTTCGACTGCCCGATGGCCGAATCGTCCCCTATCGATCCGCCCATCTCCCCGGGGCACTCCAGTGGATGATGAGTCTGTTCAGTTTTCACGGCCTCGCCTGGCATGACCGCTGGAAGCTGTTTTCCCATGTGGAACAGATCTGGGAGCAGGCCCAGTCGCTCCCCGCAGACCTGGACAATCGGACTGCTGACGCGTGGCTGGCGACCATCGGGCAAAGCCAAGAAGCACGACACCACATGTGGGAGCCGCTAGCAAAATGGTTGACCGGCAATGCCCTGACTCGTCTCTCCGCTGCCACGTTCGTGCAGCTACTCTCCACCGTTTTTCTCGGCCAGGCCGTGGATGCCAGACTCACATACTTCCATGGCTCAGTCGGAGACAGATTCCTCGCGCCATTACGAGCCACACTGGAACAGCTCGGCGCCGTGCTCCAACCGCACACAGATCTGCCCAATCTTCACTTCGAGCAGGATCGACTCGGCGGCGTGCAACTCAGGGATGGTACCCTACTCCATGCAGATTGGTATGTCGCCGCACTCCCGCATCGGAAATTGCTCGCGCTGCTTCCGGAACGCCTCCTCACGCGCTATGCCTACTTCGCTCAGATCGGAGAGCTGACCCAGCTCTCCGAAATCACCGTCCAATTTGACTCTCATTCGACCACTCGAACCCCACGACTCATCTTGCTAGCCGACAGTCCATTCCACCAACTCACCATCAGCGCACTGGGACCTCAGGACGTCCGGTACCGACTCTCTGCCATCGGCAATCACACATTGGCTGACGCACGCGATGGCGAGCTGATTGAGCTAGGGAGAACAGAGCTCCGCATGCTTAATCCGGCAATAGAAGCAGACGGCATTCAGTCCATGGAGGTCTACCGCGAGGAAGAGGCTGCGCTGTCGCTTCCACCAGGCACCGCGCTGTTGAGACCGATTCAACAGAGTCCGATTCCGAACGTGCTCGTAGCCGGAGCGTGGACCGACACCGGGTGGCCGACCAACATCGAAAGCGCCCTTGTCAGCGCCCGACACTGCGTGGACGCGATCACGAAGACAGCAGAAGAAAATCAATCACTCGGGAAGGAAAGAGGAAGCACAACTGCCCCCTTCAATCGATAGGGACTTCACTCCACCTGTCTTCAGCATGCCGGCATCAGCAACCCAATGCCCTCTTTGCTCAATTCGCTAGCTGACCGATCAGCCATTCCAGCGCGTTGGATGAAACAAGCCAGGCTTCGGCAAAGCTCGCCATGTACAGCACGGCCTCGTCCCGGCTGCCGGAGCTATAGGTTTCCGGCAACTTAGCTGGCAACTTTTTCTTACAGGTGAGGAAACTTGCCACATGCGAGTTGTACTCCATCGCCGCGAGTAAGGCCGCATTCGCGGCCACGTAGTCACCCCGACGAAAATCGAGCAGCACCCGGCTCCAGAGAAACGCGGCGGACCAGTCGTCCTTGTATTGCCGGAAAAGGCGTTCTGCGCCGGCGTCATTCCCCAGCGAAAGATAACGGCTCAAGAGGGTATCGCGAATACCCTGGTTGTCGTTGGGATTGAGATCGAGCAGTGCCTCGCTATGCGCGATGGATTCCTCTTCCCGCCGCATCGCCCAAAGACAATCGGCTAATCCCTGACGCGCCCGCATGTAGGGCCGCGACGCCAGCACGCCCCAGAAATGGCCCTTATGTTCCTCGAAGAACGCCTGGCCCAGACTGCGCTCACCCACTTCCACGGCCTTTCGATAGAACTCGTAGGCCTCCTCAGGCGTTCCGGCTTCCACCTGTGCCAGCACGTTGTACGCATCGGCACAGTCGGGCGAGATGGCCAGCGCTCGCCGGGCCAATTTCGCGGCTTGTTGCGGAGTCGCCGCGTCCCACGCTTCCCAAGCGAGGTCTTGAGCCTTTTCGAGCGACGATCGTCCTGGTGACTGAGGAATCCGGCCACCCTCGGATAAGAGACCTTGGAGAAACTTGTTTGCCTCTTCCGGACTTTCGAACTCCTGTTCTTCCAACAGATGGTGGATGTCGGCCGTCATCCGTTCCATGCTGTGACGGCTCGGCAGCGAGGGCAATACTGGTGATTTCCCGTGGGAGCGCTTGCGCCTAATCTTCTTCGCCATCGATACCTCCCTCCCCGATGAGTCTAGGTGATAGTCCTTCATTGAAGCGACTCGGGGGAGACTTACGCGGCGGGTCCGATTCCCTCGATCACAACTTGACGAAGCGTGTCTTGGCTGCCGAACCGCCTGACCGCGTCCAAAATTTCGATCCCGGCCAACCGCCCATCGCTGTCGTAGTCGGCAGCGATGCCTTCGGCCAGATGCTTTGTGGTGACGGTCGTGTCACGGAACAGGATGCTGAGGGCATCGACTTCGGCGGCGTAGCTGATTTTCATGACAACAGATTGGCTTTCAAATCCCACAGCCCATCTAGGCAAACACCAAGCGGCCCTTGGGTTCGGGAATCGGGCGGCCCAATTTTTTGGCCGTCTCGATCCATTCCTCGATCACGACTTCGACGTTCGCCAGGGCTTTCCGGCGGGTCGGGCCATCCGCCATGCACCCCGGCAACTCAGGAACTTCGGCGATGAAGGCCTTGTCATCCTTACTCCAATAGATGATCACCTCATATTTAACCATTGCCTTCCCCTCCCAACTTGTATTTCAAAATTAT
>JAHFES010000034.1 GCA_023248355.1 Nitrospiraceae bacterium | reverse complement strand
CACGATGGCGGTTTCGGATCGCGCTGCGTATCTATATCAACTTCCCTGAAGTGCTTGTGGACATCGCCTTGTATGACGCTCTCTTGGCAGATGCAAAGGCTGCTGTCTTGGCTTCCCACTCGGTGTTGTACTTCCCAAGAGGAGAGTCGGGAGACGTGCCGATGTCAGACTCCACGAGTCCTGGGATCGTAAAGCGGCACCGCCACGTTCCGTTCATCGTCTGCTCAGGCATAAGGACGATTTTCTTGCCTTGTGAGTAGCAAGTCTCGGCCATCGCTCTCCTTTGGAGTTGGATGCACACGACCAGGCGTGGTCTCGAGCGTATTTCTAGGCAGACTTAATAAACCGGTCATCGGAAAACGCGGCACGCAAGTGTGTCGTGACTGAGCGGCGATACGGCTCTTTTCCCCGCCCGATGATGACGAGGTTTTCTTTATCCAGCAGGATGCTGAGGTTGTCCTCTGTCACGAGCAGTCGAGTGGTGCCTCCGATATTAATGCGATATTGCGTTCGCCCGTCTGGATTGCGATGCGGTCCTGTGACGATTTCTGTCAGGCCGTCGATAAAGCCTTCATAAGCCTCCTGACGGTGACGCACCCTGGTTCCGTCAGGAATGCGTACCCAATTTGGTGTTGTGATTGGCGTTGTGTGGGGCTGACTCGGTTTTCCTGGATTCATGGTGTCTCTCCTTGTGACCTGGTGCTGCCTATGGACTAGTGATTGCCGGTCTTGCAGCCTCACCGCGTTGTTCCACCACGGATCTCTCATGCTAAGGACACAGGTTATAATGAGTCAGATCTCGGACGGAGGAACAGGGGAGGCTATCGATAAGGACGAATGAGTACGGACTGGGATCTGGCACGAGAATCAGGTGCATCGTCCACACGCCATAATTTAACATATGACCACACGCATAGCGAACCATTACCACAATAAGATTTACACTCTATCATCTCTGTGCGGAAAATCTCTATGAGATTGGCGATGCTGAGAAGAGCTCCACTGGTTGGAAGTGACCAGCTTCAGATGAGTGCTCTGCCGTCGATGATGGTTGTCCCACATCACTCTTTCTTCCAGTGAAGTTCTTCCAGTGAAGCAGGACGATCTTATTCTGAGAGGAACCAGGTGTGTCATACATGATTTCTGCTCAAAAGAGGGAGTCATCAATGGCGGTACTCAGAGAACATAGATCTATTCAGGGTTATGCCCTTACGAAACGAGCGAGTCTTCTTCGCATTGACCCTCCGGATCGTGGCATGTAGAGTGAGGCTGTAATAGTTAAGCTACGACGACTGTCCCATCTCTCGCGCTTCTCATGTTTCTGCATCGCGCGTCTGATTCTCCAGTCTCCGCCGCTTCTTCGAAACCTGGACCTGATCCGTTCATGACGACGCCCGTGCTTCTCCAATGCGGATAGTCGATCACGGCGTTGACCGGCCTGTGCGAGAGCAATCTCAACGAGCGCGATCGATATGGAGGTTCCGGAGTCTTTCTTTCAAGGAGCCTGGCCTGACGAGTTGCTACATGGTGCTGAGAAAAGGTCACGGATAACACAACAGGAGATCTGCCATGACACCAGAAGAACAAATCACGAAGATGACCGCAGCGATCAAACAGGCCGTCAAGGTGATGGGGGACCGGTTTGGTTCAACTGAGACGGACGTCGCCAAGGCCATTGAAGAACTGAAGGCGTCGATGCAGGCTGATGGCACCAAGACCGCGCCGGTTTCATAAACTCGGTCTTGTGACTGTGGGCGATGGTCAGACTGAAGCGGACGTGTTTCAGGAGGTCCCGCCCAACACGCAAGGAGGGGGCGCTATGCTGTCACTGGACAAGTCCTGCTCGAGGACCAGGCCAAATGAGGTACGGCGGTTTCTTCATCGACTCAGCTGCCCGGGGGTAGAGCCGGAGCGCATAACTATAGGCGTGTTCTTGCGCACTCAGACAGGTGGTAGCTGAGAGGTGATTTGAGATGACCTGGAAGGCCGCCTGATCGTTCTCCTCCACGACTGCGCTATAGAGCGCGCAGGAGAAGTCTCCTTGTTTTGAACACTGGGTGCTGATTACCAAGTGGGTTCCATCTGGAAATGTCATGAGCGGGTCTAAATTGATGCGACTCATCAGTTCTCCTCTTGTTTCGGCAACTGCCAGGTAGATACGAAGGGGGTGCTGTACAGCCTGCTCACCGAACCCCTCTCCTCAATTCCATAGCCGGCCGATTGTGCATTGTGTTTGTGTCGGACGACGTAGGCGCGGATTCGGGCATCAGTGATCGTTTCAGAGAGGCCGCCGACATCGAGCACTCGTTTCTCCGCGGATAGTCCTGTATGCATGTTGCCCAGTCTGTTGCACAGACTGGGCTAATGTTGTTCCTGTGGCTCAAAATAGGCATAGATGAGGACACCTACAATTCCCGTGACATACAGCACGGTTGCCGCACCCAGAGGATTTTGGGTGAACCATTGGAAAAGATTCTGGACGGCGATCATGACACGTGGCACCTTTCTGCCCAGGATTCGATGGTCGTCGTGCACGGTCTCTCCAAAAGAGGGGTGCACGCTCAGCCCGAGAGAGGGGCCACTTGCGTTGGGCCACTCCGCGAGTTCTCGGGGACGGAAGAAAACAAAATTTCTATCGACCCAGGCTTGCCTGAAACGGTTTCCGGTCCCCTTCATCCCGCCGACAGCTCCGCTCAGCGATCATGCGTTGGCCGGTCGAAGCATCCTTGGGAATTCTGGTGAGACAAGCCTGAAGCGAATCTTTGACCGCCCCTGCGGCGTGAGCACTGCTCGCGGTGGCGACAGCCGGTGCCGTTGATCTGGTTGGGCCTGTTCCCTGTTCGCAAGGAATGTTCTGATCAAGCACCTTCTTGCGCTTGTTCAGTGGCTCCACGGCGACTGGTTCTATTCGCGCCGGTCTTATAATTCCTGCCCAGCGATTTGCTCTCTGGAGCGACGGAGCGTAAGCGGGTATCCGGCCCGAATCCGTGGCTTGCCAGGGAAGACACTTCCCTCCTGATGGTCTCAATGGAAGACGTGGTGTCAACTGACTTGGGATCCGTCAACCCAAGCAACTGCCAGCGGATTTTCGGCTTATGAACGGACTTTTTCTTCTTTTTTCCTGCTCTGCGATCTTTCCAAACTGAAGACAGATTCATAGAAAACTCCTTCTGCGAGGCCATGAAACTCATGCCAGGGAGATACCTGACGAAGAGACCCGGGGCCCTGTTTCGAAGCCGACAGCGGATCTTCCCACCTGTATGAAGGGCGGTGTGTGCCATTCAACCTGATAGGGCGTCAGAGCAGTTATGCTACAGAGACAAACGCGCAGAAACTGGGAGTGAGTACGGGGAGCGCAAGGGAAGGACAGAAGCTCAAACGAGAGTGCACCCTAACACTTGCTTCAGTGAGGAGTCAAATCATAGGTTTGCTGACTGCGGAGTCGTTGAATGGCCGATGGTGAGAATACTCAAGCCTGTCGAGCGGTTTCAGATCCCGCATAGGAGGCGGTTCGTAACCCGGAAGCAAGGCCAAGGAGGTATAGTCCATAGATGAGCCACTTCGACGGATCGAAATCGTACCACCGTGGTCCGTTCCGATAGTCGCTCGGATAGGTATGGTGGTAGTTGTGGAAGCCTTCGCCAAACGTTATGAGTGAGACCCACCAACTGTTCCGGCTGGAATCTTTGGCGCCGTAGGGTTGATTGCCCCAGATATGACAAATCGAGTTAATGCAGAATGTCGAGTTCAGAACGGCGAAGGTGCGGCCGACTCCAGCCAGCAAAAAACATCCGATCCCGCCGACTACGCCGTTCGCGATAAATCCGATGAGGAAGGTCAGCGCCAAGCCTGACAATACGATGGCGGCGTAATGCCGGTGTTGCCAGATAGCCACGGGATCTTGCGCGACGCGTGCGCCAAATTGTCCATCGTCATAGGTTCGTTCTGCAAACAGCCATCCGCAGTGGCTATACCAGAATCCGCGCATGGCATTGTAGGGGTCATCCTCTTGATCGCAATGGGCATGGTGGCGGAGGTGGTCCGCGGACCATTTGATGGCGGAGTTCTGGAGTGCCCAGGCACCGGCGATCAGGAGTGCCGCTTTCACCCAGTTGGGGCAATCAAAGCTGCGATGAGACATGAGCCGGTGATAGCCCACCGTAATGCCGAGTCCGCTCACGAAGTAGAGGATGCCGAATAGCGACCAGTCGAGCCACGTATAGTCATAAAAGTAGGCAAAGGTTGGAATCGCCGCGAGTGCGCCAATGACGATGGAGGAGAATAAGGCAATAGTCCAGCCGATATGAAATCGGCGAGCTAATCGTATGGGGGCGGTGGCCGTCGTCATAAGAACATGGGTGCTCAGATTGGCCTCTCAATAGAGAGAATGACTTGTCTGAACGTTACGATAGCACAGTTGCGGTGAGATGGCGAACGATGTGCTTGTGGCGAGGGCGCGTCGCGCAGGGCGCCGTTTTGAAGAACAGGTTGACGGCATGCCGATCATGCTGTATGGTGTGTCTACATTTCCCTGGTAGTAGTCCGGCTAGGGTCATGTTCCAACCATCACGGACTTCGCGATCGCATCGCGACCAGGTCCAGTTTGGAGTTGCACCCTTCTCGGTTGTTTCTCCCCTCGGTTCTCTGATCCCGTCATAATGCGATCAAACTGAAAGGATAGTGTAGTGGATACGTCTGTTCACACCAATTTTCACGCCCTGGGTTTGTCTGAGGCTCTCTTGCAGGACCTCGCCAGCGCAGGGTTTTCTTCACCAACTCCCATCCAGGTCCAAGCGATTCCGCCGGCACTCACCGGTCGGGATGTCATCGGCTGCGCGCAGACCGGGACGGGGAAAACAGCGGCGTTCGTGATCCCAATGGTCGAGCGGCTTGCCGCGCTGCCGAAGGGACAGCCACTCGCGCTGATCCTGGCGCCGACGCGTGAACTCGCGTTGCAGATTTTGACGACGATCGAGAAGCTCGGACGAAGCCGGCGTGTCTCGGCCACCGTAATCGTGGGAGGCGCGGACATGCAAGCCCAATTACGCGGCCTGCGGCAACGGCCTGAGATTTTGGTCGCCACGCCTGGTCGTCTGCTTGATCACATGTGGAACGGCACGATTTCGTTGTCGTCCATCAAGATGCTGGTACTGGACGAAGCCGATCGCATGTTGGACATGGGCTTTGCGCCGCAGATCAATCAAATCCTCGACGCGTTGCCGGAAGAACGGCAGACATTGTTGTTCTCAGCCACAATCCCGGCGGATATGACTCGGCTGGTCCAAGCGAGCCTCAACAACCCCGTGCGCGTGATGGTGACGCCATCAGCGACGACCGCCGATGGTGTGACGCAGGCCGTGCATCATACCTCGCACGATGCGAAGGCTGATCTTCTTCTGTCGCTCTTGGGCGAGGACAAGGACACGGTGCTTATCTTCACTAGGACGAAACATCGGGCTGATCGGCTGGGGCGCATGCTTGGCAATGTCGGGCACAAGGTGGCCGTGTTGCACGGTGACCGCAGCTTGTCGCAGCGCAAGGCGGCGTTGGAAGGGTTCAAGCGCGGAACGTTCCGTGTGCTGGTGGCCACGGATATCGCAGCCCGCGGGATTGACGTGGCCAACATCGGCCATGTGGTCAACTTCGACTTGCCAAACTGTCCGGAAGATTACGTCCATCGGATTGGACGAACGGCTCGGATGAAAACGACTGGCCGGGCAACGAGTTTTGTGACAGGGGAAGACCATCAGCAACTTCGAGACATCGAACGGCTGTTGGGTCATGCCGTTCCGCTTGCACAGGGAAGTACTCGACCTGCCGCGGCTTCCCATGCGAGAGCAAGCGCTCCACGCCAGAATGAGCGGCAGTCGTCCGGCCGTCCATCCGGGTTCAGAGATGGTCGTCGCGTGAACCACGGGACGACTCACACTGCGCAACCCACTCGCGGCGTTCAGCGCTAATAGGTGCATAAAACCAGAAATTGATTCGCGCAACCGGCCTCGTGAGGTACAGTGATCCTCACGAGGCAGGTGGGTATGCAGACCGCGCATCATCGAAGGCTAGTCCTCAATAAGTTCCGCCGATATCCCAGGGTTCGTGTCCCGACGCCGTTTACCTGCTCGCTCGCTCGCCTAGAATCTAAAGGGTGGTTTCGAAAATCCTGTGAAGATGTCGGTGTGGTGTACGATCTCTCTTTGCGAGGGGTACGTGTGAGCACCGAGGCCTCGATCAAGCCCGGTGATCAGGTCTCGCTGGCGCTGCGATTACCGAAGCAGGCGGCTCCGGCAGAGATTGCCGTGGCGACGGTCTGCTGGACGAAGGATCAAATCTACGGGCTTGCGTTCAGGAAGCTCTCCCAAACGGCGTTGAGCCGGTTGAACAAGTACATGGCCATTATGACGATGGCGAAAGCCTAGAAGGAGATGTCGGAGATGAGTAGCACGTTGCCTCGTGAACAGACTGCCACCCAGTTGCGCAAGCATCCTCGCCTTCGGGTGCCGGCGCCGTTTCCCTGTTCATTCGCTCGTGTGGGACTGAAGAAGTGGCTCACCGTTAAACGCGGTGGTCTAGGGGTTGTCTACGATGTCTCGACGAAAGGGGCGCGAGTGATGACTGAGGCGGCGATCACTCCGGGCGATCAGATCGCCATCAGCTTACGTCTGCCCAATCAAGTGTCGTCCATGTTTGTCGAACTCGCGACCGTGCGGTGGGGCAAAGAGCAGACCTACGGTGTGGAATTCGAAGGCCTCTCGCCTATTGCGGATATGCGCCTGCAGAAATTTCTGAACCGCCAATCAACACCGGCTCCAAGTCGATCTGCCTAAGACAGGTCCGGCCAGTTATCAGTAACTACCGATCAAAACTTCTTACTCTCCTGCGTTCTCTTGAGGAGTGCTTCGCGCATTCAATGTGTGGCTAGCATTGGGCTGAGATGCCACGCAAAACCTGAGCGGAGTCTAGCGCTTGTCGTGTTCTGTGGGAGATGGTGCGTGGTTGAGGGGCGGCCGCTACTTGATGGCGACGGCTTTGACTTCCTTGAAGGTCGTGTGGCCCTGAAGAACCTTTTGAATGCCGTCCTGGACGAGGGTTGTCATGCCTTCGGTGAGTGCCGCTTTGAGCATGTCTTCTGTTCGTGCCTTCTGCTGGACCATTCGCTTCATATCCTCAGTTCCAATCAGGAGTTCATGCAAGGCCACGCGTCCCTTCAATCCTGTGCGGTTACACACCTCACAGCCCTTACCGCGCGCGAGGCGGAATGTATTATCTTGCTTGATATCCAGCTTGTCCCAGTACTCTGGCCCATAACCTTGGCGAAGCGCCTCATATTCTTCGGGAGACCCGACATACTGTTCTTTGCAGTCTTTGCAGATACGGCGCGCGAGACGTTGCGCCATGACGCCGAGCATGGCATCGGCAAAGCTGAAGGGGTCGCAGCCCATGTCCAGCAGCCGGGTGACGGTTTCGACGGCGCTATTGGTGTGTAAGGTGCTCAAGACCAAGTGGCCGGTCAGCGAGGCTTCAATACCGGTGTCCGCCGTTTCTTTGTCTCTCATTTCGCCAACCATGATGACATCGGGGTCCGCGCGGAGGAAGGCCCGCATGGCGATGGCGAAGGTGAAACCAATCTTCGGCTGCACTTGGACTTGGCGCAGGCCGTACTGCGTGATTTCGACGGGGTCCTCTGCCGTCCAGATCTTGATGTCCGGGGTGTTGATGTAGCCCAATACAGAGTGGAGCGTGGTGGTTTTGCCAGATCCAGTCGGGCCGACGCAGAGAATGATGCCGTATGGCTTTTCCGCAACTGCCTTGAGCTCTCGGAGGTTGCGGTCTGAGAATTCCATCTTCTCCAGCGGCAAGGGTTCGCTGGCTGCAAGGATGCGCATGACGACGTCTTCGTTGTAGCCGGCGGTGGGAATCGTCGCGACACGGAGCTCAATTTCCTTGTTCTCTGTGAGTTTGAATTTGATCTTGCCGTCTTGAGGTTTGCGGCGTTCGGAGATGTCCAGGCTGGCCATAATCTTGAGTCGGGAGACGATGGCGCGCCGATAGCTCTGGGGGATCTTCATGTATTCAAAGCAGTCGCCGTCTACCCGAAAGCGCACCAGGGTTTCGCGCTTTTCCCCGTAGGGTTCGACGTGAATATCAGAGGCATTCTGACGATAGGCGTCGGCGATGATTTGGTTTGCCAGGCGGACGATCGCATTGTCGTTTTCGTCGAGGCCTCCGCCCGCGGAGGCCTCCTCCATCGCTTCAGCCTGCGCGTCGGTGACCAGTTCGCCGAGAATGTCGGAGACATTTTCGTCGAGTTTGCGTCCTCCAGTATCACTTTGTCCTGTGGCGGACCCAAGGAATTGCGCAATGTCGCGACGAAGACTGACGGCAAAGCGAATGTTGAGGCCGGGGAAGGTTCGCTTAATATCTTGCACGCGATCAAGATCGCCTGGGTCGTCTGTCAGAATCTCGATCGCCGTGCGATCTCGCTTGAGCGGCATCCAATGATTCTTCTTCAGATAGTCGACATTTAGATTCTTGAGCAGCTCAATGTCCACGATCGTCCGTTCGCTGTACTCAATGTAGGGACATTTGAAGAACTGCGCGAGTGATTTGCCGATGTCGAGTTTCGGGATTTTGTATTTCTCGATGAGGATGCTTTCGAGGTCGGAGACGCCTTTTCGTGATTCAGCAATGGCATTGTCGAGTTCGTTCTGGGTGATGCGGCTGTTGCTGACTAAGAGATCAAACTTGGTGGGGTCTTTCTTGGAGATCTTCCGAAGGTTGAAGAAGGCGATGCCGAGAGCCTTGGCGATCTCGGCGACGGATTCTTCGTCTTTTCGCGTAAAGCGACTTCCGCTCTTCTTGTTCAGGAGCTGAAGAACGCCCATCAGGTACTTGTTGTCAGCGACAATGGGGTAGGTCAGAACCTGCTTGGTCTTGAAGCCCGTTCGCTTGTCGTAGGACGTATCATGGAGGAGTGAAGGATGAATACCTTGCAGTTCCGCCATGTTGTAGGCATCTGCGATGTTGACTGGGCGGAGATACTTGGCACAGAAGCCGGCGAGGCTTTGTTCGCTAATAGGAATGCGGACTTCTTCAACCGTGTCGATGTGAGGGACTTTCGAAAAGATTTCCTTCTTTTCGGAATCGAACGCGAAGAGCGTTAGGTCTTCGGCGTCGAAAAGACTCAGAATGTCCTTGTGGAGGTCGAGGAGAATTTGGTCGAGGTCGCTGGCTGCATGAATTTGCGTGGTAATCCGCTTGACATGCTCAGCGTACTCAACCTTTTGTTGCGGCTCCTGAAGATTCTGAGGCATCGGCTTGGCTTGCATTCCCAGTGTGTTCCCTCTGGGCTCAGGTCGCTTTGTCCATCGGGTCGTATCTGGGTTCACCGAGGGCTGGGTCGTGAGGCTGTCCCAATTTCGAGAACCGAGTTTCAGTCTAGCCCAAAGGTTTGGGAAGGCAAGGGAAAGGTAATTTCTGCCGGCAGGTGATCGAGACAGAGTTGCAACGAAATGAACGGAGGAGCGAAACGAAGAGACTGCCTATTTGAACGGGGTCACACCGCTGGCGCTGAGTCCGCTTCGGCTGAAAGCTTGCGAAGGTAAGGAATGATGTCCGATGGAGTCACGCGAGACTTGATGCCACTTCTCCGAACCTTGACTTCAACGACGCCGTCGGCAAGTCCTTTGTCTCCCACGACGACTTGGAATGGCGCGCCGATCAGATCCGCATCGTTAAACTTCACTCCGGCACGGTCTTCGCGATCGTCCCACAGCACTTCAAAGCCTGCCGCCAGCAGATCGTTGTAGAGGCGAGTGGTGGCCCCAGCAGTTTTTTCAGATTGGCTCACTGGCAAGAGATGGACCTGGAATGGGGCGATGGCGTAGGGCCAGATAATCCCGCGCTCGTCGTGATTTTGCTCGATAGATGAGGCAGCGGTTCGCCCGACTCCAATGCCATAGCATCCCATCACGGCCAGACATTCTTTGCCTTGTGGATCGAGGAATGTTGCTTTCATGGCCTGGCTGTATTTGGTTCCTAGCATAAAGACATGACCGACTTCGATGCCTTTGGCAACTTTCAGTATGCCATCTTTCCGTGGAGACGGGTCGCCGGCTTGCGCGTTGCGAAGGTCCAGGACCTGATCCGCCGAAAAGTCGCGCTGCCAGTTTGCATCAATAAGGTGGGTATCGAGCTGGTTCCCGCCCACCACCACGTTCCGCAATGCCGGGATAGCATGATCAGCGAAGATACGGATTCCCTTGAGGCCGACTGGGCCGGCGAAGCCGAGGGGGGCGCTTGTTACTTTTTCAACGGTGGCTGGACCCGCCAACTCGATCTCAGACACTCCCAGCACTTTCTTGAGCTTAATCTCATTCACCGCATGGTCTCCGCGCACCAGCACGGCCACCGTCTCTTTTCCGGTGGAGTACAGCAGCGTCTTTACGAGCCGATTGGCGGGTACTTTCAAGAATGTGGTGACTTCCTCGATGGTCCGGCAATTGGGGGTCGGCACGGAACGCATCGGCTTCATGGGATCGTTCTCGGGCTGTTCGGGAGGCATGACTTCAGCCCGTTCCACATTGGCGGCGAAGGTGCCCTGGTCGCTATAGAGGACCGTTTCTTCGCCCGTGTCAGCCAGGACCATGAACTCGTGGGAGGAGGTGCCGCCGATAAGGCCGGTATCGGCTTCAACGGCTCGGAACGTCAGTCCGCAACGAGTGAAAATGCGGTGGTAGGCATCATACATTTTCTGGTAGTTGAGGCGCGCACCGGCCTCATCGCGATCGAAGCTGTACGCATCCTTCATCAGGAACTCACGCCCTCGCATGAGACCGAAGCGCGGGCGAATCTCATCTCTGAATTTCGTCTGGATCTGATAGAAATTGAGCGGAAGTTGTCGATAGGACTTCACTTCCCGTCGGAAGAGATCGGTAATGATTTCCTCATGTGTGGGGCCCAGGCAAAAGTCCCGCTCGTGCCGATCTTTAAAGCGAAGCAGTTCCTTGCCGTAAAAGTCCCATCGTCCGGTTTCTTTCCAGAGTTCAGCTGGTGAAGCCAGCGGCATGAGAAGCTCCTGCGCTCCGGCGCGATTCATCTCTTCGCGAATGATCTGTTCGACTTTGCGGATCACGCGCAGGCCGAGCGGGAGATAGGTGTAAATGCCGGCCGCCACTTTTCTAATCAGCCCGGCGCGCAGCATAAGCTTGTGGCTGACAATTTCTGCCTCGCCGGGTTCTTCCCGCAGCGTGGGGATGAGCAATTGAGATGTTTTCATTGGAGTTTAGTGGGAGAAAAAAATACGTTCCAGGTCATTCCAAAAGGCAAAGATCATCACGCCGACCAACAGCACCAACCCAAATTGTTGGGCGACTTCGCGTTGCCGTTCGCCGAGCGGTTTACGCAGAATGCCTTCAATCAAGAAAAAGAGCAAGTGGCCGCCATCGAGAATCGGAATGGGCAGCAGATTCAGGACGCCGAGGTTAATACTCAAGATCGCGATCAAGAACACGACACTCGAGGCGCCTTGAGATGCCGCTTCACCAGAGATGTTGGCGATCGTCAGCGGCCCGCCGATATTCTTGCTCGAAATGTCCCCCACGACCATCTTATACAGGCCAATCGCGGTCAGTTCGGTCCATCCCCATGTTGCTTCGAGGCCCTGGTAGACCGCTTCCAGGGGGTTGTCAGCTCGCATCAACGAACGGCCTGGACCGGAAATGCCGATCTTGCCGACCTCAACGGTTTGCCCATTCACGGTCACTTTCTCGGCAGTCGGAGTGACGGTCAGAGGAACACGTTGCCCATTGCGGAGGACTTCAACATGCAATGGTTTCTGCGGATGTTCTTTCACCTGGGTCGTCATCTGCCCCCAGGTATAAATGGCCTGCCCTTCGATACCCACAACGCGATCGCCGGCTTGAAGCCCAGCCGTCGATGCAGGGGAGCCATGCATTACCGAGGTGACCAGGGGAGGAGTTTCCTCGACCCCGATCGTGTAGAGCGGTTCGTCACCTGTCGCTACTTCCCCCGGAGTCGGCATGGGTGTGACGCTCAGTAGTTTGGTCTGGCCGCCACGTCGAACCTTCAGGGGAATAGGCTGCCCTTTGCTTTTGGCTACGGCGTCGAGTAACTCGGATTTAGTCGAAATGTCTTTCCCATTAACCGTGATGATTCTGTCGCCAATTTCCATCCCGGCTGTCGCGGCAGGTGACCCTGGGACGAGAGCCTCCACTTCGGCGCTGAGGTCACGGAAGGTTGGCACAAACAGCGGCGCTCCTGTCGATAACCATCCAGCGAAGATCAAATAGGCCAGAATGAAATTAAATCCTGGACCGGCTGCCACGATGAGCACTTTCCCCCAGAGACCTTGGTGGGCAAATGATCGCCGGCGATCCTCGGGGGTCGCGGCCTCCGTTTCATCTTCTCCAAACAGCTTGACGTATCCGCCCAGCGGGATGGCCGACAGCAGATATTCCGTCTCACCCACCTGACGGCCAAAGAGTTTGGGCCCAAAGCCGAGCGAGAATTTCAGCACCTTCACCCCGACCCAGCGAGCTGCGAGAAAGTGGCCGAGTTCGTGGAAGGCCACGAGCACTCCAAGGACAACAAGGAACCACCAGGCCTTCTGCATCAGGAGCCATAGGGTATCGGGGGACCAGGTAAATGCTGTCATCATGGATCTACTCCGTGCCGGTGTAGTTATCGTGGTAACGCATGAACGAGAGATTCGGCTTTCTCTCTCGCCCAGCGATCGGCTTCCAAGGCATCGTCCAAACATTCAATTGCACAATGCGAGTGTGCATCCATCGTATTGCGGATGATCTCTGCGATCTCGACGAAGCGGATGCCTCCATTCAGGAACGCCTCGACGGCGATTTCATTGGCCGCATTCATCGCGGCGGGCATGGTCCCCCCGGTCCGAAGCGACTCGTATCCGAGGTTGAGGCAAGGAAATCGGTCATGATCGGGCTTGCAGAAGGTGAGCGTGCCGATCTCTGTCAAGTCCAGCGAGGGCAGGTCGAGCGGCATTCGCTCTGGGTAGCGCATCGCGTACGAAATAGGGGTTCGCATATCCGGCAATCCCAATTGGGCGATCATCGATCGATCTTCATATTCTACCAGAGAATGGATAATGCTTTCCCGATGGATCAACACGTCGATGCGGGATTCGGGAATATCAAATAGCCAGCGGGCTTCGACCACTTCCAGCCCTTTGTTCATCAGCGTGGCCGAGTCGATAGTAATTTTTGAACCCATCTTCCAGTTCGGGTGTTGAAGCGCCCGCTCCGGCGTCACGTCCTGAAGCTGCTCCCTTGTGAGATTCCACAGGGCACCGCCGGAGGCGGTCAGGATCAATCGCCGGACATCTTCAATCCGATGTCCTTCAAGGGATTGGAAAATGGCGCTGTGCTCACTGTCGACGGGGAAGATCCGCACGCCGTGCTTACGCGCTTCTTCCTGCATGAGCTTGCCGGCCATGACCATCGGCTCTTTGTTGGCCAGGGCAATCTGCTTGCCACTGCGAATGGCGGCCAGCGTCGGGACGAGACCCGCGGCTCCCACAATGGCAGAAATCAGCAACTCGGCTCCCGGCATGGCCGCGACTTGGGCAATGCCTTCTTCACCTGCCAGAATTTCCACCGGCAATCCCGCACAACGTTGTCGGAGAGTCGCAGCGGAGGATTCCGTGGAGACCGCGACCGCTTTGGGCTTGAATGTGCGGATTTGTTCTTCGAGCTTCTCAATGTTGCCGCCTGCTGTCAGTCCGACGACTCGAAACTCCTCCGGAAAACGCTGGACGATATCGAGCGTATTGGTTCCGATCGAACCGGTCGAGCCTATGATGATGATCGTCTTCATGTCCTCTCCTCTTTACGGGAGCGGCGAGATGCCGCGGACTAGCGTTATATAGTAGTAGAAGGTAGGGGCAGTGAACAAGAGACTATCAAGTCGGTCGAGCATCCCGCCATGGCCGGGAAGAATCCCGCCGGAGTCTTTCACCCCCACGCTACGTTTGATGGCCGATTCACACAGATCACCGAACAGACCCGCACTCGTCAGCAGGACACCGAGTACCAGCGCGTCCCAGAGTGACAGCTGCGGCAGAAACCAGGCTTGGGCCAGGAGCGCGACTCCAGTAGCCAGCGCCATGGCACCGAGTACGCCCTCGACGGTCTTCTTCGGGCTCACCGAAGGCGCGAGCAGGTGTGAACCCCACAGAGTGCCGGCATAATAGGCGCCGGCGTCTGCAGTCCACGTGACGAGCGCGATGAACAGCACGAACAACTCACCGGCAGGTAATGAACGAGTCGACACGAGCATGCTGAGTGTCAGGCCCACATAGAATACGCCGAATAGCGTGAGGGTCGTATCTTTCAGCCGGTGTTCCAGGGGGGTAGACGAAAAGAGCATGGCCAGCAACAAGGCCAGCAGGGTGACGACGACGAGGTCGGCCAGGGCAAGGGGCGTGTGGATTCGGGCCAAGATCAGCGCGGAGGCGACCAGCCCAATGCCGATCAGCACGGGGTTGGGTCGCTCTTGAAAACTCATGCGGTACAGCTCAATCAAGGCAATGGATCCGCAGGCGATTAAGAGAAGAGTCAAAGCCCACGGCGGCAGATAGCGAATAATGGCGTAAATCGCCGGTACCAGAATGGCCGCGGTGTAGACACGCCGGCTATCGAATCGTCGGGTTGCTGCAGGTGGTGTGGTCACACGTGTTGGGCTGTCGGCGGTGGTATGTGTGGGTGTGGCCTGTCCCACAGGAATTACGAGGACACAGTGCTGAAGACTCGGCCAAAGCGGCGCTCTCGTTTCTGATACTCCAGCAGCGCCAGCAGGAATTCACGCCGGCGAAAGTCCGGCCACAATGTGGGGGTGAAATACAGTTCGGTATAGGCCAGTTGCCACAGGAGGAAGTTGCTGATGCGTGTTTCCCCGCTCGTCCGAATCAGCAGATCCGGATCGGGGAGCGGATGCGTGTACAGGTACTGTTGGATCAGCGCTTCATCGACCAGGTCGGGTTGAATCGTTCCGTCGCGAGCGTCGTTCAGCAATTCTCTGACGGCGTCGACGATCTCCGCACGACCTCCGTAGCTCAGCGCCACGGTCAGCACCATCTTATCGAGATGAGCCGTTTCTTTCTCGGTGGTTCGTGCCCAGTGTTGCGCCGATTGAGGAAGGAGTGCGAGGCGTCCGATCGTCCGGAAGCGGACTCCTTGCTTGATCAGACTGGCCCGTTCAGTAGAGAGGTAATATTCCAGGAGTCCCATCAGCGCGCTGATTTCCTGCGTCGGGCGGTTCCAATTTTCTTGGGAGAAGGCATAAATCGTCAGGGCCTGGATGCCGAGCTCCAGACAGTGGGAGATCATCTCTCTGACGGAGTTAATCCCTTCGCGGTGTCCCGCGATCCGAGGAAGCCCTCGAAGTTCGGCCCAGCGCCCGTTGCCATCCATGATGACGGCCACGTGTTTCGGAAGGAGTTCCGGCTCCAACTTGGCGGTCAGGTCGCTTTCAGAGAGGTGATCGAGGCTTGAAGAAGGCGTCTGTGCCATGGAAACTGGATCGTTATCCTTTCTCAGAAAGCCAGATGGGAGGTGAGCAAAGTCTACTGGCGTGGGTAGGGAATGTCAAACGATTGGTAGGAAAGTACTTAGAAAAGCTGCGAGTTAAGAATCATTGCATTGCGGCTGCGGAAATGAATGGGCTATACTTCGCGCTCGTTCTGCGTTTGCAGAGAGGAAACAGAACAATGGCGGATACAGTCCAACTGACCACATTCGGTGTGACAGAGCTTGAAGCCCAGCACGCACTCGATCGTTTGAACGTGCGGGATGTCGATTATGCGGACCTCTATTTCGAGTCGCGCGTGTCGGAGTCTGTGTCGATGGAAGAGGGCATCGTCAAGCGGGCGGCAAAGAGCATTTCTCAGGGGGTGGGGGTTCGAGCGACCGCCGGTGAGAAGACGGGGTTCGCCTACTCGGATGAACTGACGAAGAAAGATTTGGAAATTGCCGCGGATACGGCGCGCTATATCGCCAATTCCCCCAAGGGCGGTCATGCAGTGCCGGTTCCCGCGCAGCGGCGACCGACTAGGGATCTCTATCCGATTGAACGGGCCAAGGCCGAGGTGGCCACGGCCGACCGCGTAGCGTTGCTGAACGAGATCGATGCCGAGGCGCGGCGGTACGATCCCCGTATCAAGAACGTGATGGCTTCGTTTAATACCGAATATAAGATGGTGGCGGTGGCGACGTCGGACGGCACCCTGATCAGCGACATCCAGCCGCTGTCTCGACTGCAGATCACGTGTATCGCAGAAGACAATGGCAACCGCCAGGTGGGAAGTTTCGGCGGGGGAGGGCGTGTCGGGTTCGAATTCTACCGTGAGCAGAATCGACACTTGGACTACGCGCGGGAAGCCGCGCGAGAAGCGATCCTGAATCTGTCCGCCATCGATGCGCCGGCCGGCGTCATGCCGGTGGTGCTGGCCGGTGGATGGCCGGGCATTTTGCTGCATGAAGCGATCGGTCACGGGCTTGAAGCGGATTTTAACCGGAAGAAGACGTCGGCGTTTTCGAGTTTGCTTGGGAAACGAGTGGCCTCGGATGTCTGCACGATCGTCGATGATGGGACGCTGCCGTTCCGTCGCGGTTCCCTGAATATGGACGATGAAGGCACGCCGACCAGCTGTACGACCCTGATTGAAAAAGGCATTCTTCGCGGGTACATCACCGACAAGCTGAACGCGCGCCTCATGGGCATTCCGCTGACCGGCAATGGCCGGCGCGAGAGCTATCAAAGTGTCGTGCTGCCTCGGATGACGAACACGTTCATGTTGGCCGGAGAGTCAGACCCGCAGGACATCATCCGCTCGGTGAAGAAGGGGCTCTATGCTGTGGCATTCGGCGGCGGCCAGGTCGATATCACGAACGGGAAGTTCGTCTTCTCGGCCAGTGAAGCCTATCTTATTGAAGACGGGCAGATCACGAAACCGGTGAAGGGGGCGACGTTGATCGGGAGTGGTCCGGAGATTCTGACCAAGGTCTCGATGGTTGGCCACGATCTGAAGCTCGACAATGGGATTGGGACGTGTGGCAAAGACGGCCAGTCGGTGCCGGTTGGGGTCGGGTTGCCGACCATGAAGATCGATGAGATTACCGTCGGCGGAACGCAGGGCTAACGACATGAGCGACATGTTGCAACAGACAAATGGGTATGCCCAACTCGCGGCGGATGTGCTGGCCCGTGCGAAAGCCTGCGGCGCAACAGAAGCCGATATCGTCGTGGCTGATGGCGAGACCTTCTCGGTCCAAGTGCGTGTGGGCGCCGTTGATCGGTTGACCAAGGCCAGAGAAAAGCGGCTGGGGTTGCGCGTGTTCGTCGGGAAGCGATCAGCGACGACGTCGACGTCCGATTTTTCAAAGGACTCCCTCGATCAGCTGGTCTCAGAAACCTGTACCCTGGCCAACGCGGTCGTCGAGGATCAGGTGTCCGGTCTGCCGGACGCCTCTCAGATGGCGAAGGATCGGCCGGACCTTGATCTCTATGACGAGACGACGCTCGATACGGAAGTACAGATCGATTGGGCAAAGCGCGGCGAAGCCGCGGCGTTTGCTGCGGATCCACGGGTCACGAATTCGGAAGGCGCCGAGTTCGATTCATCTTCCGGCCGGGTGGTGCTCGCCAATAGTCACGGCTTTGTCGGGTCATACAAGAGTTCCAGTTTCTCGCTGTCGGTCTCGCCGATTGCGACAGAGCCAGGCACGGGAGCGATGCAGCGGGATGCCTGGTATGAAGTGCAGCGCAAGTTTGCCCGGTTGGCCTCTGCAGAATCGATCGGGCAGGAAGCGACCAGGCGTGCGGTGCGCCGGTTGGGCGCACGCAAGGTCGCCACGAAGCGCGTGCCGGTCGTGTTCGATCAGGAAACGGCGGGCAGTCTCTTGGCCAATCTCTGTAGTGCCGTGTCCGGCTACGGGCTCTATAAACGTGCATCGTTCCTTCTCGATCAGCTCGGTCAGACCATTACGTCCGATGTGATCACGGTCTACGACGATGGCCGGATGGAAGGGGGCCTCGGATCGCACCCGTTCGATGGCGAGGGACTGGCCACACGCAAGAACACGATTGTCGAACGAGGCGTCTTGAAGAGTTATCTCCTCGACACGTATTCAGGCAAGAAACTCGGCCTTCCCTCGACCGGGAACGCCTCACGCAGCGTGGGGGACAGTCCTTCAGTCGGACCGACCAATTTCTATCTGGTGCCAGGGACGAAGACCGCCGAGCAGATCATTGGATCGGTCAAGGAAGGACTGTACGTGACCGAGTTGATCGGGTTCGGCATCAACATGGTGACGGGCGATTATTCACGCGGCGCCTGCGGGTTCTGGATCGAGAACGGAGAGCTGACCCATCCCGTGGAAGAAATCACCATTGCGGGCAATTTGAAACAGATGCTGAAGAACATTGAAATGGTCGGGAGCGATCTCGTGTTTCGAGGCAGGATCGCCAGTCCCACGGTGAAGATTGCAGAGATGATGGTGGCGGGGAACTAGGACGATGGGGGGAAGGCGATGCGACCTCTATTATATTCGATGATTCTGGCGGTGCTGGCATTTCCTGGCCATAGCGTGGCGGGAGAGTTTCTGCTGACAAGTCCGACGATTAAGGATCACAGCACAATCGGTAATGACTATGTGTTCAATGGATTTGGATGCACCGGTCAGAATGTCTCGCCGCAGTTGCAGTGGGAGCATGCCCCTAAGGACACGAAGAGTTTTGCTCTCACTGTATATGATCCTGACGCGCCGACCGGCAGTGGCTGGTGGCATTGGGTCATTTTCAATATTTCTCCTACTGTAACCTCGCTGTCGGCAGGTGTTGGCAAGCCGGATAGTTTATCTGCACCCCAGGGGAGCATTCAAAGCATGACGGATTTTGGACAGCCTGGGTACGGTGGTCCTTGTCCTCCACCTGGCGACAAGCCCCATCGCTATATCTTCACCCTGTATGCGTTGAAAGTGGATCAGCTTCCGCTCAAGCAAGAGGCCTCAGGTGCGATGGTTGGCTACTATTTGAAGCAAAACGCGCTGGCAAAAACATCATTCACGGCCATGTACGGTCGATAAGTAAGAAGAAGTTATAGGAGAGATCACGACGATTTGTGTGAAGGGAACCCAGATGGCTCTTGATGCCGAACTCGGAAAGAAAATGCTCCAGCTGATCACGTCGCGCTACGACGATCGGCATTGGCGCAAGAAGATCGAAAAGACGCTGAGCCTGGCGCAATCCGGCGTGGCCGATCCGATCCAGCAACAGATCTTCATGTATCTGAAGATTGAACTGAAAGCGTATAAATCCCGCCGGGCCGATCCGGATGCCTGGATCATCGGCGGCTATGCGACCAAAGAAATCATCGACCGCGCGAAGTTCCAGCCCCATCTCGTTGGGTCCACCGTGAAGAAAGAGGACGTGGCATTTCTTGGCGCCGATCCTGGCGACGAGGTGACCGAAGCCTGGTGGGACGAGTTGCTGGTCCAGTGGTTCGATGTGCCGGAAGAAGAAAAGCCTGCCGGTGAGGAAGAAGAGGCCGAAGCCAGCCACGAGGACGTGAAGCGTCTCTCGTGAAGACTTCGGCGAGCTCAGTCGAGCCGCGTATCTTGCGAACGACAAGATACGAACGACGTGTGTCGTCAGCCAAACAAATCCATCTGCGCCGGCTGCGGCGGGTCGATCTCTAGCGTCGGAGCTGCGGGTGATGTGGACGACGTGGGTTCGGCGGGTTTCGTGTGGCGGTTGAGAAATTCTTTGAGCTTTTTGAAGTCTTCCTTCAGCGTGTCGAGCAATCCTCCCTGGTGCAGCGCCACAGCTGGGTGGAGCAGGGGGAAGAGCACGAAGTCTTTCATGTAAAACGCCTGCGCCTTCACCTTCGTAATCCCGACTTTCCGCTCCAAGAGGGTCTGCGTCGCCCAGTTACCGAGCGTGCACACGAGCTTGGGGCGAATCATCTGGATTTGCTGCAGCAGGAACGGCTTGCACGTGTCCACTTCGTCCGGTTCCGGGTCGCGGTTATTCGGCGGCCGGCACTTGATGACGTTGGCGATATAGATGTCATTGCGCGAGAGATTCGCCGATTGCAGCAGATCGTTTAAAATCTTTCCCGCCGCGCCCACAAACGGTTCGCCTTTCAGATCCTCATTAGCTCCCGGAGCTTCACCGACGAACATGATGCTCGCATGCGGATTCCCCACGCCGAAGACGACCTGGCTGCGCCCGAGCTTCGCCAGTTTGCAGCGCTGGCAGTTGTGGAGAGATTTCGCGAGGTCGGTAAGAGTCATGCGACGGGTTCCGCAAGTTAGGTTCGCAATAGTATGGCTGTGAAATGAGGATGTCAATGACGGCGATCCTCTGAGTCCACTGGCTTCAAGCTTTCAAGAAGCGGGGTGATTTCTCACAGGGAAAGGGGTATTCTGCGGCGGCAGACGGATCGGGAAGTTTTATAGAATGAGCCAGCCAGTCATCGAAAACCCCGTCATTAACACGCCTTTCAGTGAACCCACTCGTCACTTTCGATTTTCCGATGAAGGCATTACCGACGAAATCGTAGAAGAGCGTCGGAGCAGTTCCTACTTCATCCCAATCGCCCGCCCGAAGAAAAAGGGCAAGCAACTCGCTTTCGACACAGACTGGACCCAGGATCGGATTGAGGAGAACCGGTTTGTTAATCGGGTTCGTGAACGAGTCAAGCAGTGGAGATCTGGCGGATACGTCGGCACTACGACTATCACCCGGCGTCTTCTCGACTACTGGAGAGATGAAGCACGGGAACGAAAACTTTTC
The DNA here is from genome assembly GCA_023248355.1 of Nitrospiraceae bacterium. Taxonomy (GTDB): domain Bacteria; phylum Nitrospirota; class Nitrospiria; order Nitrospirales; family Nitrospiraceae; genus Nitrospira_D. The sequence continues at coordinate 1,736 of JAHFES010000034.1, read as the reverse complement.
TTCTGTCAGGTCGAAGCATTGGAAACAGCGATCTACATTACTGAGGTTGCCGGAAAGTACGGCGATGCCTGGGTCGAAAATGCTCTCCGTGAGGCAAACGATTCCTCGAACCCTGGTCTGCCTCGCATGGCATTCAAAATGGCAACAGGTTCAGGCAAGACCGTCGTTATGGCCATGCTCATTGCCTGGCAAGCACTCAACAAGCTGGCTAATCCGCAAGATGCCCGGTTCACCGATACCTTTCTGGTGATCACACCAGGAATCACGATCCGCGACCGCAACTACTCGTCATTGCCAAACGGTGGCTCAACGAGTGCGTCACGCTCAAAGACAAGACATTCCCGCAGCTGCTTCTCCTCATCGAGTTCGCGCATGATGCCGCCGACCGCATCTACAAAGCCATCGTGGGAGCGGAGGCGGGGAGTCCAGCACTGAAACCAATTCTTCGTCCCTGCAACACCGTCGGTTCCACCCGATATGTGGACTTCGATACCATCCGTCCGGTTTATCCTACTCGCGCTGACCGGTGCCACGTGTCCCATGTCGTGGCAGACACAGGTTCATGGGAACAGAAAATGGCGCAGGCATTAGAGGATATGGAGGAAGTGCTGCGCTACGTAAAGAATCACAGTCTTGGCTTTAGCATTCCCTACACGCTTAGTGGCGAGGAGCACCAGTACACACCCGACTTCATTGTCGTGCTGAAGAACGGAGACGATCATGAGAACGTGCTCAACCTGATCGTTGAGGTGACGGGCGAAAAGAAAAAAGACAAAGAAGCCAAGGTCAGCACGGCGCGCACCTTGTGGGTGCCGGCTGTCAACAATCACAACGGGTTTGGACACTGGGCGTTTCTTGAGATTGCCGATCCGTGGGACGCGTAGAACCAGATTCGCGGCTTGCTCGCATCCCTGCAGGCCGGTGCGCCGGCGATCCGTTGACACTATGCCACATCCGACATATAGTCATGGACGGGCAGTCTAGTGGGCAAGGGCAAGGCAGACAAGCCGCTTGTCTGGTTGAAGGGCGAGGTCAAGACACCTCCGTTTTCCGCGGCTGCTCGAATAGAAGCCGGGTACTTGTTGCGGCTGGTGCAGCGCGGCCACACATTGGCGCTGCCTCATGCCCGGCCGATGCCGGTCATCGGGGCGCGGTGCCAGGAGTTACGCATCAACGATGAGGCCGGCACGTTCCGCATCCTGTATCGGGCCGATCCCGATGCCGTCGTGATTCTGGACGTGTTCAAGAAGAAAACGCAGCAGACGCCGCAGGCGGTCATCGACGCGTGCCGCCGCCGGCTGCGCGACTACGACCGGCTGACAAGCGACGAGGAGCGCACATCATGAAACAGAGCAAACGCAAGGCACTGGAAGCGGCGGGCTGGGTTGTCGGATCGGCGCAGGACTTTCTGGGCTTGTCGGACGCCGACGCCGCGCTCATCGACTTGAAACTGGCTCTGAGCCGCAGTCTCCGCGATCGACGGCAGCGGCGCGGGGTGTCGCAGGTCGAGCTGGCCAAGCGCCTCAGGTCCAGCCAGTCCCGCGTGGCCAAGATGGAAGCGGGCGACCCGTCCGTTTCGATGGACTTGCTGGTCAGCTCCCTGCTCGTGCTCGGGGCGAGCGGGGCCGACCTGGCCAAGGCCATCCGCGGCGAACGCAGCAAAGGCCGCCATGCCGCCGCGTAAACCGCCGAAGACAGCCACGCCCGTCCAATCCATCAAGCATAAGGACAAGCGC
>JAHFES010000112.1 GCA_023248355.1 Nitrospiraceae bacterium | reverse complement strand
CGTCTGCTCAGCACACCGATGTACTCGCTGTTTCGCATCGAGGACCAACCCAGGATGCGTGAGTTGCTGGCGGAGGTGTTCGCCAGCGGCAAGGAACGGCCGACCGGAGAATGGCTTGTCCCAGCTCCAGCCGGTGATTTCTTTGTGATGGACGTTGATCTCGTCCCACTCGGGAAGGACGGTCGGGTCGAGACGGTCATGGTTCAGTTGACCGATCTGACCGAAACACAACAACTGCAAGAACAACTCATCAGGTCGGAGCGGCTGGCCTCGCTGAGCCAGTTTGCGTCCATGTTCGCGCATGACATCAGAAATCCCTTGGCCGGGGTCAAGAAGACGCTGGAGTTGATGGCGCAGCGGGCGGAATTCCAAATGGACCCAGTGCGACGGTGGTGCGAAGACCTCCATTTCACCATTGAGCAGTTACAGGGCATGATCAATGACATGCTCGACGTCTACCAAGAGAACTACTCCGGCCTGCCGCTCATTACCTCTTCGGTTTGCCTCAACGACCTGATTCATGAAGTCCTCCGTCTGTTTCGATTGGAGGCCGAAGCTCGGGAGATTACGTTTGAACTTCAACTCCCGGAAGAGGCTCTGATGCTCGAAGCCGATCGCCGGCGCCTTGAGCGTGTGTTGATTAATCTGGTGCACAATGCCCTGAAATACTCCCCACCTCGGGGACTCATCACGCTCTCTGCCTGCAACGGGTCCGGCGAGAGTCCAGTTCAGGTCACGGATGAAACAGATTGGAAGGAAGACCATGTCTCTATTTCCATCGAGGACGAGGGGCCTGGCATCGAACCCGATGTGCTTCCCCACATCTTTGAGATGTTCTTCAGACCCCAACGCCAGCAGGACTGGCGCGTCGGTCGAGGCCTCGGTCTGTATTTTTGCCACCTCGTGGTCAAAGGCCATCGTGGGGTGATACGTGCCTCGAACCGATGCAATGGCGGAGCGAAATTCTGTGTTGAGCTTCCGGCGGGGAGAGCAAGCCATGTCCATCACGTTGCTCATTGCTGAAGATCAACGGCTGTTTCGGCAGAGTCTGCGTCTCCTCCTTGAATGCGAATCAGACCTCAACGTAGTGGCCGAGGCGATGGACGGCCGCGAGGCGTTTGACTTGGCGATGAAGCATAAGCCCGACCTCGTGCTGATGGACGTCGATATGCCGAAGCTGGACGGGGTGACGGCGACCAAGCTGATTCGCGCCTGCCTGCCCGACACAAAAGTGCTGATGTTGTCTGTGCACGACGAGGACACACGGATTATCGCGGCCGTGCAGGCCGGAGCCTTCGGATATATCCTCAAAGATGCCGACCATGCCGAGTTCTTGCGCATCATCAGAGCCACGCATCGAGGTGAGCACGTGCTGTCTCCCTTCATGCCGGACCGATTCGCACGGAGCGCAGTGGCGGCTGTCGAAGAAGCACGTGGCGCTGAAAAGCCCTTCTTGTCCAGCCTCACGGAGAGAGAGCGGGAGATCCTGTCCTGCGCAGCAGCCGGTCGCGGCAACAAGGAAATCGCCGATCAACTGTGTGTCTCAATCGAGACGGTCAAAACCCACCTCCATCATATCTATCAGAAGCTGTCCGTGAACGGGCGCGTCGAAGCCGTTCTCGCCTATCTGCAGGCTAAATAACGCGGTCGGTTTTCCGGCAGGTGTCACTCGTGTGAGGGAGGCAAAATCCATCCTTCAGGGAATGGCCTCGTCGTCAAATACGCATTATAAATAGGGCTCGTTGGATGTTGCGATCGGCAACGAGAGTCATGCATCAGAAAAAAGGGGAGACTCGCTGCTGACGACGGTATGGGGATGTCAGCCACTGAAAGGAGGCAGTCATGAGAAGCAAACGAATTAACGGGAAGATCTTTGGAGTGTTGTTCGCTGTCTGTGGCATGACGCTGCTGCTGACGAGTTCCGTTCTTGCCGCCGGAGGCGCCTGGGTGGACGAGGTCTGGAATATGGTGGTCTTTGAGAAGGCTTCCTTTCCCGGATCCAACTTCGATCCTTATTTTGAGAAGCTGGGAAGAATCCGGAACGACTTGATCGAAGACAACCATCTCAGCGTGAAGACGGAGACGAATCAATTTCTCAAGATGTTGGCCGATCGGGCGTATGGCATTCACGATGTGGCCGCTGACGAGATTTACAATTTTGCGTTGCAGGTGAGACCAATGGAAGAGCCGATCTCCCTCGCAACGAGTGAGCTCGGAATCGCCAGCGAACAACCGATGAGTGTGCCGGACCATACGATCAACACGCCTTACGAGGGGGGATCGAAGTGCAAAGATGGAGGGTGTGACTATTGGGAAGACAACGTGTTCGATCCTGGGGCTTCGTGAGTCGCAACCGCTTCGGGGGTGGAGCCCCTCAGCCGAACGGTGTAGGCGAATTCAACCGTTCAGGCAATGGTGCGGGTCTCCACCTCGGCGTAACATCCGGCCAACGGTAGACGAAATGTGTGCTGATGAGCAGGACACTGTGTGCAGACTCATTCTTATTGCGGCAGCCCTCGGAAGGGCGCAGGCCCCTCTGGCCGGAGGGTGAGAAAGGGGGATTTATGAAGACAGTTATTGGAGCACTGCTCGTGGCAGGCGTCGTAGGATGTTTCCTCATCCTCGGTTCGGCCATGGCAGAGACAACGTGGATTGATGAACTCGGCAACTCCGTCTCGTTTTACAAGACCAGCTATCCGACCTCGAACTGGGAGCCGTACAGCCAGAAATTGGGGCTGGTGCGGGATGCTCTTCACCGAGAAGATCAGCGGACCGTCAAGACCGAGATGGGGAAGTGGTTCAAGATGCTCCGGGCCCGCGACTATGGCATCAGTGACGTCGCGGCAGATGAGCTGTTCAACTTTTCGTTGATGGTGACGCCGATTCAGGAGTATGGAATTTCGGTTCCCGCTCCGGCCGGGGGCGTCAGTGAACCGGCCTATTGACCGATAGCCAGCGGGGTCGTGGGAGAGCGTTTCCCTTTCTTCTCCCACGGCCGGTTTACCTCCGTGATGTTGAAGAAGGGGGAAGGATTAAGGTGAGGCCATGGTCAAAAATTGGATGTTAAGTGTGGCAACAGTCATGTTCCTCGTGACGCCCGTTACGCCGGTGGGTGCCGGTGAGCCGTCGCTGGACAGCATTACCATCGGTGCCCATTACGGCTTCAGCGGGGTGATCACCAAGATTGAGTCCGGGATGCTGTTTATCAATACGGAGACGAGCCTGCAGCCTCGGACAGTCAGCCCAAACAAAGCAGACCGTGTGGGCCTGCACGATGCAAAGGTCGGCGAGACGGTCAATCTGCTCGTTGATTCAGGAAATATCATGATCGATGTGTCGAGGACCGATCGCTTCTTCCCTGATCACCATTTTGTCGTGGGCACGGTTCGCTACGCTGATCCGTACTGGCAGGAGATTCAGCTATCCACACCGGAAGGGACCGCCACTTTCGAGGTGGATGCGATGGCCGGATCGAAACTGTCCATGATGCCCGACGGCGCGCCGGTCACTCTCGAACTGGACGCGGACAATGTCATGGTCGATATCCATCGAGGCCGGTAACCCTGGCGTCCTCGATCCGCGCCACGATGCCTTGACTTCACCAGGGGGACAAACGTAGCATCCCACCAGTGCGGTGTCCGCTGGCTCTCTCCCGAACGGCTGGCGGACACCGACTATTGTTCCTCACTGATCATGTCATGCCGATGCCGCGGAAACGACCTTATGTCGAGTCGTCTGCGCGTAATGACGACAGCCCTGCTCCTCCTAGCCGCAATTGTCGCGGCGGAGGGGCGGTTCGTTTGGGCGAAGGAGGCCGGGTCGCACACGGGAGTCGCACTCCAGACGATTCTCGAAGTGGAGCAAACGGCTCGTCTGCTCGCAATTCTCCTGGATTCCGGCCGGTCCGTCATCAATGAACATCAAGCCCTCTTCGATGAGCCAGGGAAATCCGACAAGGGTTTGACCCCGGAGGTCTTCGAACGGCAATTAACCGATATGTTTCGCAGCCGGTCCGGGATTGATCTGGAGGATCTCAATGCTTCCCGCGTTCCGGCTCAGGCCAAGAAGTTGATGAAGGAACTCGTGGTGGTGAGCCGGCAGGTCGTGGCCGATGCGCAGCCTGAGATCAACCGCTTGCACGGGCCCAAAGGGCTTCTTCCCGCGATATTTGGGGCCCGCGTGGCTAGCCGCTTCACTGAACGGACCGGAGTCCGGATGAAACAAACGACGCTCGTGCCTCGCAATGCCGCCAATGCTCCGGACTCGACCGAGCGATCCGCGCTGGAACTCTTCGCCGATCCCAGTTATCCGCGAGAAAAGCCGATCAGCGAGACGACCGCAAAGAGCGGGATGCTCCGATTGATGTTCCCACTCTATACCACCAGGCGTTGTCTCGATTGTCACGGAGAACCGAAAGGAACGCTCGACCGGACCGGCTATCCCAGGGAAGGGTTGAAGTTGGGCCAAAATGCCGGAGCCATCAGCGTCATCATCCCGATCGCCAAATGAAAAACGCAGCGCTATTCATAGGGTTGCTGGTGATCGGGCTGGGATCGGCCTGGGCGGCGGAGCGCGTCGGTGGTCCGAGCGAAAAACCGGCTGGAAGCGGGGTGATTGTCCATTCGGACGGTTACGTGCTCACCGCGTATCACGTGGTGGCCAATGCGCGCCGGATCGTCGTAGTGACGTCCGGTGAGTTTCGTGTGCCGGGGGTGATGGTCAGCGCCGATCCCGAACACGATCTCGCGTTGCTGAAAGTTGAGACCGTGGGGCTTTCCGAAGCGTCGCTAGGCTATGCCGGGTCGGTGCAATTGGATCAGGAAGTCGTAGCCGTCGGTTTCCCCTTCGGTCTACGCGAGGTATCGGTGACGCGGGGGCGGATTGTGGCTGTGCGAACCAAAGGAGTTCAGCGCGTCTTCCAGGTCGATGCCGCGGTCAATCCCGGCAATAGCGGTGGGCCGCTCTTTAATGCGCGGGGCGAAGTGGTGGGCGTGCTCACCACGAAGTTCAGCCATCCCTCCGGTATCGTACCGGAAGGGATGGCCTTCGCTGTCCCAATTAGTTACGCCACCCCGCTGCTGGCGAACATCGAATCGTTCGATTTCACTGCTATGGGGAAAGGGCGCAAGGGACCGAAGGGACCAAACGGACCAAACGGGCAGAGCCTCGCCCAGGCGCTGGTCCGTACAACGGTCAGGATCGAAACTGTACGGGTGGTCGAAGGCGCGCCGCCCCAAGCTGCGACCACGCCAGAATCGGGCGGCAAGCAGCAGGAAGGGATCGGAGCACGCAACGAACGAATATCCCAAGCTGCAACCCTGCCAGAGTCGAGCGGCAAGGGCGAAGCAGGGCTTGCGCCGAGCCCTCGCGGGCCGGTTGCCAGAAGCCGCGAATCGTCCATGCCGTTGCCGGATGATGCAGCGGTTCAGAAGGTCAATGAACAACTTCGCCTGGTTCAACGAGACGAACTCGAGCGACTCGCCCAGCGTGGGATTCGTCCTCCCGAGCAGATGGTGCTGATTCCGGCCGGTGAGTTCTGGATGGGGGCCGAAGATGGATTACCGGATGCCCGGCCGCTGCATCGCGTATATATCAGCGCGTTTTGGCTCGATACGTACGCGGTCACGAATCGTCAGTACCGACAATGTGCAGAGGGTGGAGGCTGCCCGCTTCCCAAGGATCGATCGGTCTACGACGATCCGACTCGCGCGGAACATCCGGTGACCAATGTGACCTGGACCCAAGCGCGAGGGTACTGCCGCTGGCTGGGCAAACGGCTCCCGACTGAAGCTGAGTGGGAAAAGGCGACGCGTGGGACCGACGGACGGCTCTATCCCTGGGGGAACAGCGACGAGGTGTTCAAGGCGCGAGCGAGAACTGTTGAGCAGAAGAACATGAAAAACGGCACCGATCCGGTCGGCAGCGCGGACTTTGCAGTCTCACCCTATGGCGTAGCGGATCTTGTCGGCAACGTGTCGGAGTGGGTCAACGACTGGTATGCCGAGGATTATTATCGCTCGGCCCCTGTGCGCGACCCGCAAGGACCCGTGCGAGGTTCGTTCCGTGTCCTACGGGGAGGCGAATCCAGCGACCGTCCGCTGGAATTGCGCGCCAGCTATCGAGGCTGGGATGATGTGACCTATTGGGGGCCCTCGCTGGGATTTCGCTGTGCGGAGGACTTGCCCTGATCGACGCACTGCTTCTCCCTGACCGCTGCGCTCGAGCGTCTTTCGCGCGTTCTTCGCAAGGCTCGGACCAGGCCCGCAGCCTCTAATCTTGGATTTCCTCCTGGCGCACGCACACTAACGCGGCTCCTCTTGCTCCGGCAAGAGAGACGTGGAGGGAGGGTATGCGCTTGGACCGCGTTCCGCTCAACCACACAGAGAAAGACCGCGGACCACGGATCGCTCGTCTCGTGAAGCGGAGTTTCAGGTGAGAATCTTCGGCTGCTCGATCCCGGCGATAACGTCTTCCGTGATCACCACAGATTTCACCCCGCCCAACGATGGTACGTCATACATGAGGTCCAACATCACCTCTTCCAGGATCGTGCGCAGCGCCCGTGCCCCGGTTTTCATCACGGCCGCCCGGCGTGCGACAGCTTTCACCGCAGAGTCGGTAAACTGGAGCTCGACCCCTTCAATTTCGAAGAGGGCCTGATACTGCTTCACCAGCGCGTTGCGGGGCTCGGTCAGGACTCGAATGAGCGCAGGCACATCCAGGTCTGACAGGGTAGTAAGGACGGGGAATCGGCCCACAAACTCGGGAATGAGTCCGAACTTCAGCAGATCCTCGGATTGCACGCGGCGAAGCATGTCGGTGTGGCCGTCGATCTCGCACGCAGGATCGATCGCGCCGAACCCCAGCCGCTTGGGCATCGTCCGTTGGGCAATGATCTGATCCAACCCGACGAAGGCGCCTCCAGCGATGAACAGAATGTTCGTTGTGTCCACACGAATGTAGTCTTGTTCAGGATGTTTCCGTCCGCCTTTAGGCGGCACATTGCAGATCGTCCCCTCCACCAGTTTGAGGAGCGCCTGCTGGACGCCCTCGCCCGACACGTCTCGCGTCAGTGATGGATTCTCAGACTTGCGGCTGATCTTGTCGATCTCATCGATGTAGATGATCCCGGTCT
>JAHFES010000111.1 GCA_023248355.1 Nitrospiraceae bacterium | reverse complement strand
CCAAGATAGGCCGCTTCCCAGAGCACCAGTTGCCTGATTTGCCCGGCGCTGCCACCGATGGCGCGCAGCGTGGCAAACTCCCGCCGTCGCTCCAACACCGACGTGATTAATGTATTGACGATGCCGAGCATGGCGATGATGATGGCAATCGCTTCGAGCACATAAGTCAGCAGGAATGTGCGGTCAAAGATGTCGAGGATTTCCTTTCTGAGTTCGGCATTACTGATCATCAGCGGCGGAAGTCCTTGCCCGATGATTGGCTGCAGCTTGCTCGCAATGGCGTTCCTGGCCTGGTCCACATCCGCTCCTGCTGCCAGGTAGATTGGAAAGACTGTGACCTGTTCGTCATGCCAGAGCGATTGATACAGAGCGCGATCCATGACGAGCTTGCCTCCATCAGTCGCATAGTCGTAGAACACTGCCACGATCGGAAACGCTCGCGCCCCTTCCGGCGTTTTGATCTCCAGCGATTGGCCTTCATGTACCCCCAACCGGTTCGCCAGGACTTCAGAGACCAACACACCACCGATGTCTGCAGCGCGGTTCAATTGGACTGCCGAGTCACCTTCTCGCACCAGATACCGGCTGCGCTGGGCATGCAGTCGCAGATCGCGCGAAACGATGACCACGCGCTGGCCGTTCACCTCCACGCGCACGTCGCGATAGGTATCCACCGCCGCCACTTCCGGGAGTGATGAGAGGATCGGCAACCAGGAGGGTGGAAGGTTTCGCCCGACCGTTCCCGCTTCCGTCCCGCGCAACCAGGTCGATGGCGCGACGACCACATCCGCGATCACGGTATCGTTGATCCAGAGTTCCACCGTATGCCGGAAACTTCTCACCATGATGAGCACGCCGATCATGATGGCGAGCCCCACCATCAACGCGGATACCGTCACACCATTGCGGCCTGGATTCCTGGAAGCATGATCGACGGCAATCTCTCGTATGACTCCCTGCACGCCAGGGATGTGACTAATTTGCCCTGGCTGTTTCTTCAAGTTCCATCCCGTGACACAAATCGGCGCGAGACACGAAAGCCCAGCCAACAAACAGAATGTCGCGAGATAGCCAAGCACCGGCACACCACCGATAGGACCTGTCAGACTCAACAATCCCGCGAGCACGAGAAGCCCCAACCCAATCGCGCCGAGCACTCCCACGCGCAATTGCCGGCTCGCTTCATAGTCGCCGGGAGCCAGCGCCCGCACAGTCGCAGTACGGCTGGCATCGAGACTGGGCCCAATCGCGCCGATCATGGCCACGAGGCACCCGATCAAGACGCCCTCGAATGACATTTCCCAGAACTGGCTCATTCCGAAAAGACTGCCCTCCCCTGCGCCCACCGGCACGTACAAATCTGAAATCGTCCGGCTCACCAGCGCAATGAGCTTCTGCGCAAGCAGCGTCCCTGCCACGCTCCCGACAATGCCTCCGAGCACTCCAAACAATGCCGCTTCAGCTAGAAAGAGTCCGGCGACACGGCTCTGCGACATTCCGATCGCGCGGTAGATGCCGATCTCTCGTCGCCGCTGCGCGACGGCAAAAGCCATCGTGTTGTAGATCAAGAACATCCCGACCAAGAGCCCCACCCAACTGAGCACGGTGAGATTGAGACGGAACGCCCGGACCATTTGCTCCACTTGTCTCGTGCGACTTGATGGTCTCTCGACTGCCAGATGCGGAGGCAGCACAGCATGCACCGCCTGTGCGACGTCCTCCACCGATCTGTCCGCACTGGTGATAAGATCGATCCGGTCCAATCGCCCGACCATGCCAAACGTGATCTGAGCCGCGGCAATGTCCATAACCGCCAAACGATCCCAGGATGAGGCTCGATCGGCTGCATCTTGCAGAATGCCCGCCACACGGCAGGTCACCCGCCGTGACCCGACTTGGAGGTCCACCTTGTCACCCACCGAGAGATTCCACTCAGCAGCGAGCTTCCGTCCAAGAAACAGGCTCTCCGGATCGAGCAATGTTTGCAGCCGATCGTCCGACTGCTCCTGAGCGAGCCGAAAACCTCGCTGGTCGAATTCTGCCAACAGATCCAACCCCAGCACTTGCACGGTTTGACCAGGCTGACCGTTGCCCCTCCTGACCGCCGTTTGAAGAATGACCGGCGAGGCCGACTTGACGCTGGGCACGTTCCGAACCGCTGTAATGAGCCGTTCATCGAATCCCAGCCCACCATCGGAGACCTCCAGGGTTGTTGGGCCAGCCACTGTCATTACGGCCTGTTCAAACGAGCGCAGCACATCAAGATTCGCGGTTCGCACCGCCACGGAAGCCGACACACCTAGCGCAACCCCGATGACAGTCAATAGAGTACGCAGCGGACGCTGGCGGATATGCGCCACAAGGATGAGCAGAAAGATTTTGAGGATGGACAGCATATGTCAGACGGATGAAGAGGAAACACCATCAACAATTCACGAGATCGAATACGCGGAGCGCATCAGTGCAGAAAAGCCTCTGCACATATTGGTCGTTTCGTTTACACACTTTCCTTCCTTTGCTAGACTCACTTTCGAACTTCGAAGAGGAACACAAGATGGCGAGAAGCAGAGGTAATACTGCACTTCAGCTCGAACGGGCGGAGCGCAACCACAAACCGGCGCTGCACATTACACCCCGGCAACGCGAGATCTTAAAGATGGTGGCGATGGGCCATACGAACCGGGAGATCGGCGAATCACTGGCGATCAGCGTCCGCACGGTGGAAGTCCACCGCTTTAATCTGATGCGCCGGATCAACGTCCGCAACGTAGCACAACTCCTGCGCCAAGCCCTGCAGCATGGACTGCTCCCTCGCAACTTCGGCGCGAGATAATCTCACAACTCTTTCACCTTCCCCCGACAGTCCGCGATCGAGTGGTAGCCCTTCTTCTGTAAGATTGCGGCCAGTTCCGTCTCCAGCCGACCAAACACATCCAGCCCTTCCTCCACCAACACTGTGCCGATCTGGACGGCGGAAGCGCCGCACAAGAAGTGCTCGAACGCATCAACCCCATTGACGACTCCACCAGTGCCGATGATCGGAATCTTGCCCTGGAAAATCTTGTAGAAGGCGCGGACGTTGGCCAGCGCGACCGGCTTGATCAACGTGCCGCCCAATCCGCCGAATCCCCCTTTCGGCTTGATGACGACGGCTTCGCGCTCCGGATCGACGACGAGCCCATTGCCCACCGAATTAATCATGTTGAGGAAATCGACCTCGCAGCGCCCGATCACTTTGCCCATCACCTCATGATGCGCCGGATCGAAGTAGGGCGGCAGCTTCACTCCCATTGGAACGGTAATCACCTTGCGCACTCGCTTCAACAGCCGTTCGGACGCCTCCGGGTCGTAGCCGATCTGCGGCTTGCCGGGAATGTTCGGACAGGACAGATTCACTTCGATCAAATCCGGCTTCGCGGCATTGATCACAGTGGCGATGGTCGGAAAGTCGTCTTCGCACAGTCCCGCGACGCTCGCGATCACCGGCTTCCCGAACCTCTTTAGCTCGGGAATCAGCTCGGCGTAGGCCCTGTAGCCAAGATTGGGCAGCCCCATGGAGTTGATCGATCCGCCGGGGAAGCCATAGTAGCGCGGCTCGGGATTGCCCTGACGGGCTTCCACCGTCATCGACTTGGTGACGATCGCCCCAGCGCGGGATTTCCCGAGCGCAATCAGCTCGTCACGCGTCACGCAGAGCGCTCCGGCGGCGTTCATGAAGCAACTGGGAAACTTGACACCGGCAATGGTCGTCGAAAGATCCGTCATGAGGTCACCAGTTCGGAGGCCTGCTCTGTTCGCCCCACCAGCCGGCCATCCTGCATGGTCCATGTGTAGTCGGCGATCTGTGCGGAGTGGGCACTGTGAGTCACCAGCAGCACGGTTTGCTGCCCGGCCTTCGCCAAGGCCCTGATGAGTGTCATGATGTCTGCTCCCTGATGCGAGTCGAGGTTTCCCGTGGGCTCATCCGCCAGCAATAGGCGCGGTCGATGGGCCAAGGCCCTCGCAATCGCCACACGCTGTTGTTCTCCACCGGACAGTTCTCCGGGCCGATGACGTCGTCGCCCGCTCATCCCCACCATCTCCAGAACTTCGTCAACTCGTGTGGTCACGGCACGTCCCACGTCGCCGCGCAACATCAGCGGAAGGGCGATGTTCTCCTCGGCCGTAAGCCCATGGACCAGATGGAAGGCCTGAAAGACGATGCCGACAGTCTCTCGCCTGATTGTCGTCCATTCATGGCTGGTGAGGTTTCTGGTGGACCGCCCATCCAAAAGAATATCTCCCGAGGTCGGCACATCCAGCCCGGCGATCAGATTCAAGAGCGTGCTCTTGCCACAGCCGCTGGGGCCCACGAAGGCGCAGAACTCTCCCCGCCTGATCTCCAGATTCACATCGCGCAACGCTGCCACCGTAGCCTCGCCTCGCGAGTAGGTCTTGGAAAGCTGTTTCAGTATCACCATTGGAGGGAACTCACGGATCTGTAGATCCAACAAGATGTCGAACTACCCATCGCCGATCATTCAGCCACCCTCGTATAACACAACCATTTAGAGGCCGACAACCTTGACAGGGCACCTCCATTCACCATACACACACTGACAAGCAGGCAGCTGCTCAAAGGACGGTCTATGGCGACAACACTCTCCGAATCTGTACCACGATTCATGCGACAGGCGATCAGATTCCTGTTGCCGGTCGATTGTGCAGCCTGCGGCTCCCCGCTGACGGATGACCCGATCCCCTTCTTCTGCGCCGTCTGCTGGGCGGCCATCTCACCGTTGCCCCAATCGCGCTGCACCCGCTGCGATCGCCCCTTTGCCTCGCCGGTCGCGACAGCCTATAGTCCAGACCATGTGTGCCAGGCCTGCATGGAACACCCACCCTCCTACACCAGAGCCTGGACCCTCTTTCCCTATCTTCCTCCACTCCAAGAGGCTATCTGCTTGTTCAAATACAGAGGGAAGGTCGCGTTGGCTTCAGCACTCGCCCATCTCATGATCGACAGACTCCCACCTCTCGACCCTGTCGACCTGATTATGCCCGTGCCACTCCATGCCCAACGGCTCCGCGAGCGGGAATTCAATCAGTCGCTGCTCCTTGCTGATCGAATTGCGCGTCACCTCACGCTTCCGATTTCATTTTCGAACCTCATCCGAGTCGCCCCAACACAAGCGCAAACCACGCTCTCCCGGAAAGGCCGATTGAAGAACCTCCGGAGAGCCTTTAGCCTGCGTCACCCAGAATCGATTGCGGGCAGGCGCATCTTACTCATCGACGATGTCTTCACAACCGGCACGACGGTCAATGAATGTGCGAAAGCCTTGCGCAAAGCCGGGGCCAGCGACGTGTTCGCCTTGACGCTCGCCCGAACGGTGGATGCCAACATCGTCCCTGACCGCATCCTGGCCCAGCAGGCGCGTCAGACACTTGGACTTCTTGGAGGTTGATACATGCCGATCTATGAATACCTGTGCCAGGACTGCCGGAAACGCAGCTCTATCCTGGTGCTGAACCTTTGCAATCCTGCTCCAGCGAGCTGCCGCCATTGCGGAAGCTCAAAGGTCGAGCGCCTCATGTCACGATTCGCCTCTCCAAAATCCGAAGAAGCCCGACTAGACTCGCTGGCAGATCCCAGCAACCTTGGGGGACTGGATGAAAACGACCCACAGAGCGTCGCCCGCTTCATGAAGACAATGGGCAAGGAGATGGGCGAAGATCTTGGGGACGATGTGGAATCGATGATGGAGCAGGCCGGGGACAACGGGGATAGAACTGACAGCACTGACAGTCTGTGACAGGCATTGTCATATATTTTCACTTGACATTCCCCCGGTGATCCCTAGAATACGCCCATAGCTGGGAGTCGTATGATTTTTCACAACGACGAGAACAGGTGGCGTGATGGGGACAGCCCCGAAGAGCGAATTGATGACGGTGACGGAAACCTGCCGCTACCTGAAGATCACTCCGCGCACGCTCTATCGCTATTTGCAGAGTCGGCAGATTCCCGCCTTCAAGCTTGGAAAAGAATGGCGATTCGTACGTTCGGATCTGGAACAGTGGATCCGCGACCGCACCAGAACCGCCGTGGCCTCTTAAACTAGGACACTGTTCATGTTCGCTGGCGAATATCTCTGCAAAGTCGATGAAAAGGGACGGTTTATCGTTCCGTCACCGATTCGTGAGCAGATCGAAGCCGATGGCCAGGCGGTCATGTTTCTCAAGGGACCGGAACAATCCCTGCTGATCTATTCCACGAGGGAATGGGAAAAAGTCCTTGAGCGCACGAAGACCTCGCTGGACGAAGATCAGAGCCGCCTCTTCATGCACTTTGTGGTGTCCGAAGCCGGCACGTCGGATATCGACAAGACCGGGCGCATTCTGATTCCCGGTCGCTTGCGAAAGATGGTGCCGGTCGATGAGGATCAGGAGGTCATCCTGGTCGGCCTCTACCACCGCATGGAAATCTGGAATCCCAGCGAGTGGCGCCGCTATATCTCCCGCACGGAAGATCGCTACGAACAGAACATGGCCAAGATCCTCAATCTCTTGTAGCTCGGCTCCATGCCCTCTGGCCGACGTCGCACAAACTCCCGTTCATCCAAGCTTCCAATTCGCGTCACCTCGTACCGCCCCGCAGAGACCCAGAGCCCGGCCGTAACGACGGCCCGCTCAATGCCCCTTGATCGGGCAGCCATTGTGGCGCAGCTCAAGACTTCCAGGAGAACATCCGCCCTTCAAAGCCCGCTACCTGTACCAACGGTGACTACTGAAAGTCTGTTGATTACACTCCCCATCCCACCCAGCATCAACCATCAATATGCCACGGTAAACGGCCGCCGGCTCTTGTCATCTGCCGGACGTGCCTACAAGACGCAAGTGGGGCAGCAGCTCTGGGTCGCCCTGGCTCAATCGCCGGCTCGAACAGACCTGATGCATCGGCTCCAATCGAGACCACTGGTGCTTTCTATCCGATTCTTCTTCACCTCTGCGCTGCGCCGTGATGTGGACGGTGGTCTCAAGATCGCTCAGGATGCGCTCTGTGAAGGCCTCGGGCTCAACGATAATCGAATCGTTGAAACACATTTGTTCAAGGATGTAGACAAACATTCACCCCGTATCGAAGTCTCCCTCTCGTGTGCCCACAGCCATACCG
>JAHFES010000033.1 GCA_023248355.1 Nitrospiraceae bacterium | reverse complement strand
GCATGGCGTGTTGGGAACTCTTCTGAGAGCACCAGTTGTTTACAGAGTTTCGTTCGAGGATTCATCAGCAACGGCCCTCGAAGATTCGCGGTAATGCGAGCCGGATCATCCGAGGGAATCGTCAGAATGACCGCAGTCGCCATCTCCTCCATGTCCCCTCCTTGAACTTCCGCCCTGGCCTCGCGAGGCACCTCGATCTGATAGTGGGAGTGGAACAGCGCGGGGTCGATGATCACAAAAGCCAGGGCCGGTTCGTCGAGCGATTGCAGCCATTTGAACGGAGCCTCCGTATCGTGGTCAAGGATCACGTATCGGCGGTGTTCAGGGAATCCCAGCAATCCCGAGGGAAACGTGAGGATGCAGTCATTGCTGATCTCGAAGGTTCCGAAGCGGCTTGTCGTGCACTTCATCGTGTGGGCTCACTACGCAATACGGCGCTTCCTTGGGAACAGATGCCGAAAGGCTTCAAGCGGGATGACTCGGGTTTGTGCCGCCAAGTGATTCTCGCTGAGTATTCTTGCATGGACTTCGTCACGATGGACCTCCACGTTCTTTGGAGCTTCGATCCCGAGGCGAACTTGTCCGCCTTTGGTACTAAGCACGACGACCCGAATATCGGGTCCTATGGTCACGCCTTCTCCATGTCGGCGCGTGAGGACCAGCATAGTGCCTTCCCTGGCGAAGTGTACGTTCCTTAGCACACTATCGGTCGTTGCCCGAGATACTTAACCACCAGGGGATATTGCTCACAGGTAATTTAAGAGCGAGCTCTCAAATACCTTGACGAGTGTCCGACTGGCCGCCTCAATGGCATATTGTTGCAGAGTCAGGTCTGATATGGCTTTTGCCAGATCGACGTCCTCAATTTTCGAGAGGGTTTCACTAAAGAATCCTTTCGCTTCCTCCAACTGGCCTGAGCTGGTCGTCAAGCGATTGGACACGGCCCCAATCTCTCCCTGCACGGCTCCGATCTGTGAGAGGCCTTGATTGAGTCGTCCCGGCGCTTGAGATATGCCTTCGCGATAGTTTCCCCGGAGGGAGCCGACCAGTTGCTTCACCGTGGCGAAGATGTCGACGGTGCTGGATGTGAAGGCGCGGTTGCCGGACACATTGGTCGGGACCGTTTGATTGGCGCCGACTTCGATGGAGTGGACGCCCGAGTCCCCTTGGTACTGCAAGCCTGAGACGATCGCAAACACATCACCGCTTGCCGGGGCGCCGGTTCCGTTGGACAAGCTCAAGCTGATGCCCTCAAAGCTGATCTGGCCTCCTGTTGCATAGGTCTGATTGGCCAAGACGGTGCGAGGGCTGAGACTGACCGAAAAGGTATCCCCGGTCTGAGGACCTCCCTGCTGTCCATTGGTCATCACGACGCGCAGACCATCAAATGTGATGGGTGTGCCGGACACGTAGGCATTACCGGACGACACCGTGGTCCCGGCGGTCGTATCGAGGACCGAGTATTGTGTCGAAGAGGTAAACTGAATTTGATAGTTGTGAAGCGTCAATTGCTTAGGCCCCACCACGCCGGCATCCAAGATGGCCGCGCCACCGGTGTTGGATGAGGATCGTGTCGTGTTGACCGGGACGGTCACATCCAAGACATCATAGGCCGTGGCGGAGGTAAAACGAATCATATAGTCATCGAGCGTCGCCAGATTGTCATCCACCACACGGCCCTGGCTTGCGATCACTCCGCCTGTGTTACTGGAAGACGGACTGGTGGTGGCGGTGAGTGCGAAGGGGGCTTCGCCGGTGGTGGCACTGCCGCCGGCCAGGCCGAGGGCAGTGCGCCCCAGTCCCCCAGTGATCGTCACGGATGAATTCGCGCCATGCAGGTCTGAGGCGATCACCAGGTGGTCTGTATCGAAGGTCACCGAGACCCTCTTTCCCGCGTTGGTGAGCGCGGTGTCGGCATTGATTCGAGCCTGAACACGGGCAGCCAGCTCAGCGCCGGTAAAGGCTTCCGTGCCAGAAGTGAGATCCACAGTTCCTGATGTGACTCCATCAACGGTGACGATCAAGCTGTCGTTGCTGCCATTCGTCAGGGTCAGGGGCGGGGTAATGGCCAGACCGGTCGTACGGCCATGGGTGCTGGTACCCGTAAAGATGGGTTGGCCATTCAACTCGGTGTTTGCAGACTGCTGGATTTGGGCAAAGAGTTGACGCACTTCGGTCGCGCCTATGACTCGCTCGGGCAAGCCGTTGGTGTCGCTTCGAAACCGGACGGCGAGTTCTTGGACCCGGGAAAGCGAATCGGTGGCGCTGCTCAGCACCTTGTCGGAGAGATCAAGTCTGGTCTGTCCGAACGTGATGTTCCGTAGCCGCTGCTGGATGGATGCGATGGAGGCCTTGTCTAAGGCAATATGATTGAAGGCGCTTGGGTCGTCAGACGGTTGGCGCACGAGCTTTCCGGTCGATACCTGCTGTTGAAATTCGAGGGCGCGGGCGCGGGCACGTTGGAGATTGTTTGCGAGGATGCCAAAAGTTTGGGACTCAGTGACGCGCATCGGATGCCTCGTGCGTTACGGTTTGAGCGACAAGATTGTTTGGATCATTTCGTCGGTCACTTTGACGAGCCGAGAGGCGGCTTCGAAGCCACGCTGAAACTTCATAAGATTGACCAGTTCTTCGTCGATGGAGACCCCGGACACTTGGGCACGAATGGTTTGAATCTGATCATGCAGGATTTCCTGAGCTTGGTTATCTCGATCTGCCGTTTGGGCGACGACCCCCAAGTTCGCGGCTGTGTTCCGATAGGCATCGTTAAAGGTTCCATTTGACAGGCTGGCAAATTGTTGCTGCTGGAGCGCCACGAGTGACAGGAGATTGGCGTTATTTCCTGGAATGCCGTTCCTGGTCGAGGAGGCGGCTATTGCGGCAGGATTGGATAGCACGACCGCCAGGTCCTTTGCCGCGTCGGCATAGGAGTTGGCATGAAGCACATCGCCGGCAGCGGGCGTGCCCGTCACTGCCACGCTGATTCCATCGAACGTCAGCGTCATGGGACTGCTGTAGGTGCCGGATGCAGCAGTGCTGGTCCCGCTGGTCAGGCCAAGGGATGCGCGCGCCGTCCCGCCTGTCACGTTGACGGCAGAGGTGAGAGCGGTGGAGTTCGATGTGATCACGAGGCGATTGGTCGTGGTGTCGTACGTCACCGCCACGGTTTTTCCTGCTGCTTGGAGAGTGGCATCCGCATTAATCTTGGTCTGCACTTCTTGAGCGAGTGCTGCGCCAGAGGTATAAGAAAGCCCCGGAGTGGCAGCGCCGGCCAATGTGATGGTGCCGGAGGAGACACCATCGACTGTAACGGCCAAGGTGTCGTTCGTACCGGTAATAATGGATACAGGGCTGTCTATGGATGGAGCGGTGACTGCCGTGCCGGCATAATTTCCTCGTATGGTTGCCCCGGTGGTGGTATCCACGATCGAATAGGCCGTGGCGGAGGAAAAGCGAATTTCATAATCATGGAAGGTCAGCAAGCTATTGGCTGTGATGGTTCCAGTGCCGATGGCGGCTGTCCCTTGGTTGGCAGTTGCTTCTCGGGTGGTGACGGACAAGGCATTGAAAAAGTCCCGATTGGTTGAGCCATCCAACCCAAAACCCTGACGATGAATCTGGTTGACCGCGTTCGCGAGTGTGCCCGCCATCCTGTCAAAGGATTGCTGTAAGTCACTGACGGTGGTGTCGCGCAGGTCAAGCAGGCTTCGTAGCCGGCCATTCGAGATGAGGGAATCGATGCTAAGCGGCCGAGTCCCTCCCGTTAGGTACCCGACCGAGACCAATCCATTATTTTCAGGATCCTCAACAGCGGACAGTTGTCGCACGGCTCCACTTTCAACCAGCACTTGCCCTCTGGCGGCAAATATCGAGAGCGCGCCGGTGCTGGATTCGATTGCGGTGACATCGATTCTTTTGGCTAATTCGTTGAAGGTAAGCTCCCGTTGGTCGCGCAGGTCGTTCGCGTTTTGACCGGTAACTTCGGCGGTCACGATCTTGGTGTTGAGCTCGGCGATTTGATTCGAGAGGCTGTTGATTTCCGTGACCGTTTGCTTGACTTGGAAATTCAACGACTGGCGAGCCGTCGAGAGGTCCGAGGACACTTGATTGAAGCTGGAGGCCAATTGGCTGGCTTTGGCCAAGAGGACGGATCGTGCCGGGAGTTCCCCCGGGCTCGTGGATACGTCCTGAAGGCCTTGGAAAAAGTCATTCAGGCTGGCTGCGATGCCTTGGTTATTGCTGTCCCCAAAAATGTTTTGGAGTCTGAAGAGTTCCTCGCGCGAGACCGAGAGGCGGCCGAGGTTCTGCTCGGACGTCGTGAGCTGGCGATTCACGAATTGATCAACGTTACGACGAATGGCGATCGCTTGGACTCCGGTTCCAGCCATGCCTGGCTGCCCGTTGTTAGGAGGTCGCTCGGTGAGGACAGCTTCCTGTCTCGAGTAGCCGGGGGTATTCACGTTGGCCACGTTGTGGCCGGTGACAGTCAACGCTTGTTGGGACGACGTGAGCGCGCTTCGCGCGATATCAAATAAGGAGCTGAGGCCGATCATGGCTACCCCTGCTGATGGATAAGTGCGTTGATGGGCGGGCTGGTAGACGCGTGCCCGTCGTTGTTATACAGGTCGAGACCTGGGACGATGTTGGTTCCTGCCGACAAGGCCTTATCAACAACTCCACGGATCCCTTCAATCAATACGACGTTGTGCTTGATTTCAGCACGAACCATTTTGGCGATTGAGATGAACGTGTTATAGCGCACTCGAAGTTCTGTCGATTCAGAGTCCCTCAGTCTATCGATGAGTGCGTGGATTGTCGTTGATGTCCGAGAAAGCCCGTGGAGCTGGGCCATGTGCTGTACCAATATATCTCGCTCTTGCGCGAGCGTCTGGAGCGCTTCCAGGATGGCCAATCGCTTGCAGTTGATCGAGTGGAACTCGGTGATGGCGAGGGTGCGAATGGCCGCGCGTTCTTCCTGGACGGTTTCCAAGAGAGATTGACAGGCGGCTTCTTCACGGCCTAGGAGTTGGCAGAGCTTGAAAGTCGTCGATGCGAAAGTTCCTAAGGGCATATGTGCTCCTTGCGACGTTGCGTGGGACTCCACTCGCCACCCCAGCATGCATCACAAACGGAGCACGGAGGGCGAGGTTTACAGAACGGCGTCAGTCAGTACCTGCTTGATAATGGCATCTCCGACCTTGCGGCCACTCACGTCGTAGGTCCCGCTGTCGATCGCTTGTTTGATGCGGCCAACGCGTTCGCTTCGTGCGGGGTCAGGCTCATGCGCGAGCGCTTGAATACGCTGCAGCTCTTTGGCCTGTTCGGAGATGTGGACTTGATCCTTGCCGGCCTCTTTGCGAGAGGCGGGCTGTTTGGCGCCGGGGCCGTCAGTGTCCTGAACCCCCAATAACAGCTTTGCAAGATGATCTGCCTTCCCATGACCTGAAATCTGCATATCCCGGCTCCTTCTGCTGGCCTCTCGTTACCCGCTTGACCCGTAATGGGCACTTGCGGCTTTACGCCCTGTCGAGTCCCTTATCGGTTCTCAACGAGAAGAACTTGAGGGCTGAGCAGTGGGTGAAGAAAGATTTTTTTCTGCATAATCTTTGACCATCTGGGTAATCCCAATCCCTCCGGATTCCGCAGCGCGGACGCCAATCTCTTGGTCATAGAATGAGTGAAAATAGGAGCCCTGCTTGTTGCTTATGGCACCTTGGGGAACAGTTTCCCTCATGATTTTCATAAGATGGGAGATGAAGTAGGCTTCAAACTGTTGTCCGGCCTGAACAAGCTGCTGGCGTAGCGCAGCTTTATCTTTAGGAGTCAATTGGTTAGGCTGAGTCTCTGTAAGTTTTTCCAAAGTTACCGGATGCTGAAGATTGAGCTGAATAGAGTCTGCTTCATACGTAGACATAGATGGTAGTGCCGCATGCCAGTCGCGGATACTATTTATTGAATTAACCATGCTAAACAAATCCTTCTCTAGATAATCTCAAGATTAGCTTGAAGAGCTCCTGCTGACCGCAAGGCTGAAAGAATCGCCACAAGATCACGCGGTGTCACTCCAACCGCATTAAGCGCTCGTACCACTTCCCCCAGCGTAACCGTCTCGTCGACCACCACCAGCCGTGACTCTTGCTCCTTCACTTCGGTCTGAACATCAGGAGTGACAACGGTTTGTCCGGCAGAAGAACCCACCAGCGGAGCCGGAGGTTGCGAGACATTGAGTGTATTTTTCACTGAGATAGTCAGATTGCCATGAGAAATGGCGCAGGTTGAGATGCGGACATGTTCTCCCAGAACAACCGTGCCGGTTCGTTCGTTGACAACCACTTTGGCCGACGCATCGACGGACACATCGAGCCCTTCGATCGAGGCAATATATTCCACAACGCGGCCCTGGAATGTACTTGGAATCGTGGCTTTGACATAGCCGGCATTCACGGCGGAGGCGCTCCCTTTTCCAAATACACCATCGATCGCTTCGGCCGTGCGAATAGCAGTGGTGAAATCAGGCTGCCTGAGAAGGACGGAGACCGTCTCCCAGGCGTCAATATTCACCACCAGTTCTTTTTCGATGATCGCCCCGCCTGGGACGACTCCCGCAGCTTGGTGATTCTTTGTGACCGTTGCCCCTCCTGCCCCACCGCTGCCACCGAGGAAGCCTCCGATCGAGACCGGGCCCTGTGCCACCGCAAACACTTGCTGGTTTGCAGCTTTCAGAGGGGTGAGCAAGAGCGTGCCGCCCTGCAGGCTTTTCGCATTCGCCATGGACGAGACCACGGCGTCGATCGTCATGCCCGGCTTCGAGAATGGGGGAAGCTTCGCGGTGACCATCACGGAGGCAATATTTCTGGTCAGCAACTGAATCGGATCGATCACGAGATTGATGCCCATCTTGTTCAACATGGACATCATGGCCTGGATCGTAAACTGTCCGCCGATCACCATATCGCCGGTGCGGTCCAACCCGACCACCAAGCCATAGCCGATGAGCTGGTTCTCCCGCACCCCTTCAATCGCGCCGATGTCTTTGATTCTAACGGCATCAGCGGCAATGGGACTCAGGAGGAAACTGGTTAGCACCATCCCGAGAATGCATCGTGGAGCCCGTGTCATCATATGTTCGTTCATCTTTCGTTCGTTAGGATCGCTGTGTCGCGGGCATGTGTGGTTTTCGGCCGAGGAATATTCGTGATAACCAACCCTGTTCCGATGCCGATTCCTGGGAAAAGGCACCCTGAGGATTCTCCGGAAATTGGAACCCCTTTCGACAAACCGTCGGGGGCGGATTCAGATCGGCTCGCCGTACGACGCCGCTCATCACCATCATCTGGAGTGATTGGAGGCTCACTGACTGTCGCCAGAGAGACATCTTCACAGCGACCTTACGTCTTGGTGGAGTCGGCACAGGGCACCCCCTCATCAGAATGGATAGATCCAATCAAGCACTCGGACGAGCCAGCCAGGTCGCTGCACATCGTCGAGCACACCGAGGCCTGCGTACTCGATCTTGGCGTCCGCGATGGCAGACGACAGCACGGTGTTTTTGGTGTCCACATCGACTCGGCGCACGATGCCGGCGATGGTCATCAACTGCTTCTCACTATTCACGGTCACATCGCGCCGCCCTTCAATACGAAGATCGCCGTTTGGCAGCACATCGGTCACAATGACGGAGATGGTGCCGGTCAACGTGCCTTCACGGCTTGTGGCCCCCTTGCCAGTGAACTTATTTTTTGAGCTCGCATCGATTCCCAACCCCCGGCGGGCTTCATCGCCTAATCGAATGCCGGGGAGTCCGAGGTAGCCCGAGCCGGTTCCGGCGAGACTATTCTCGATCGTGGATTCACGTTGAGCCGCCGTATCCGCCGATTTTGACCCCTTATGCTTTTCAACAATCTTGACAGTCAGGATATCCCCCACCCGCATGGCCCGCATGTCTTCGTAGAGATAGGCCCGTCCGTTTTCTTCTTGCCAGAGCGACCCAAGTGTTTTGGGAGGAGGCAATGCCGGAACGACGAGCTTGCCGGAGACATTGGGTGCGCTGGTACAACCAGGCAGTATCACCGCGACAGCGAAGAGTCCCACGAGCAGTCTGTGACGTGTGTGCATCAGTGAGATCCTAGAAGTCCACCTGAACATGACCGGGCGCCACAATTTTCGCCCGGAGCTCTCGGCCGGAATCGAGATTAGCGACCATCACGGTCTGCCCGACTTGTCCACTTGACTTTGTGATGCCCGACGCTTGAATCGAGAGCCCTCCCTTTCGCGCCTCAATCATGACACGGTCCCCCTTCTTGATCATGAGGGGTTTTTTGAGGAAGGCCGGACGAATCGGCGTATCGGCTTGAAGCGGACGGACGACGCTTTTCCCGATCACCTCTTCCTGATCGGTAATGAAAGGATGCTTGAGATCATGAATGCGAATCCTGGAGATGGTCAGGTCTTCGGCATCCACTAGTTCTTCAGACTTGAGATAGCGATTGGGAACAACCACATCAACCATCGCCACCACATCGGTGAGGATATCAATAGTTTTCCAGGGCCGGCCATTCGTCATGACCAACATGTGAAACATGCGCCGTCCAAGAATTTCTTCCGATTGGGAGGCAACGACCTGCAATTCAACCACACCGGACGGAATCTGAATTGGATCGGCGGGTTCCAGCACGGTTACTTCGATGGCCTTGACCCGAGCCCCCCACTCCCTCTCCAGATGTCGCTGGATCGTCTTCTTGATCAGCTCAGGTTGCAGCTCTCGCGGCACGGCACGATCGAGGCCAAGCTTTTCCAGTGGCCGCAGGTCACGGGTTTGGCTGACAACCGAAACCGGACGAGTCTCGGGGCGTGATCCGGCTGCCGCGGACGCCAGCGCCCACGGCCCGATGCTCAGCAGCACGATGATGGTGATCCAGAGTCGAGACATCGTTACTCCTTATCGCCGAAGGTTGTTGGCGATTTGCATCATTTCGTCAGAGGCTTGAATCGTCTTGGAGTTAATTTCATAGCTGCGCTGCGCGATGATCATATTCACCATTTCCTCAGCCAAATTCACGTTCGAGCTTTCCAGGAATCCCTGTTGGATCATGCCGAATCCTGTCGTGAACCCTCCGGTTCCCTGGATGGGGGGCCCGGACGCAAAACTGTCGATGAACAGGTTGTTTCCCATTGCGACAAGTCCGGCGGGATTGTCGAATCGCGTGAGTTGGATTTGACCGATTTGCGATGCCTGTGTGACGCCCGGCAGAAGCACAGACACCGTTCCATCCTGACCGATATCCAGCTTCAACGCTCCGGACGGGATCGTAATGACGGGGTTGAGCAAATCTCCGTCGCCGGTCACCAGGTTGCCGACGTTGTCGCGCTTGAACGAGCCGTTTCTCGTATACATGATCGTCCCGTCCGGTCGGTTCACCTGAAAGAACCCCGACCCGTCGATTGCAAGATCCAAGTCGTTGTTCGTCTGCCGCATGTTTCCCTGCTGCCATTCTTTGGCCACTGTCGTGGGACGGACGCCGGCGCCGACCTGAATGCCGACCGGAAACACGCCGACGTTCGACGCGTTCGTGCCAGGGAGCCGTTGGATCTGATAGAGCAGATCGGCGAATTCCGCCCGACTGCGCTTGAATGAGTTCGTATTGACGTTCGCAAGGTTATTCGCAATCGTATCGACGTTGATCTGTTGCGCCGTCATTCCGGTTGCTGCTGTCCACATGGCACGAATCATAGAATCCCCCCCGTGATGGGTGATGTGTAATGAGTGATGGGTGACGGGCGGGGACGGCTCGTCTTCTCAGAACTCATCACCGATCACTCATCACTCTTTACTTCCGTTACAACACTCGCCCGACGTCTTGAATGGCGACTTCTGCCATCCGATCGAGGGTTTGAATCAGCTTTTGTGCTGACTCGTAACTGCGCATGCCCTCGATCATCTTGACCATCTCACCAATCGAATTCACGTTGGACTCTTCAATGTGGCCCACTTGGAGCTGGGGATTCTTTGCGAGAGCGCCTTTGTCGGAGACGAAGAGCCCCTCGGCAAACTTCTGTGGCATCTGGTCATCAGGGAATTCCATGATCTTGATCGTGCCGACCGGCTTGTCATCGACCTTGATGTCACCTTGCGCAGTGATATCCAGCTTGCCGGCCGGAATCTTGATCTCACCTTTGGTGCCCATGACGGGATACCCAAGGCTGGTCACCAACCGGCGCTGATTATCGAGAGAGAGCATGCCGTTTCGGCTATAGCCAGTCCCTTGAGGGGTCTTCACTTCAAAAAACCCCTGCCCCTGAATGGCGATGTCTAAGGGATTTCCGGTCAGCTTGATGCGGCCTGGTTCGAATGTGGTCTTCATGCGATGAGGCGCGACAAACGCGCGTTCCGTGGCGCCAAAGGGTCTGGCCGTGATCTGTTGAACAAGCCCCGTGGCAGGCCCAATTGCCGGGATGGCCAGCTGTGGCCGGGGGAAGATGGCCTTGAAAGACTGTTCGTCTTGTTTGAATCCAGCCGTATTCACATTCGCCATGTTGTTGGCAAAGACTTGCATGCGTCGCTCATGGGCCAACGCACCGGACAGAATGGGATAGATGCCTCGATTCATGATGCCGACTCCTTTAGGCGTTCAGGTTCCACTGGATACAGCAACCCTTATGCCACGTGAGAGACGCGACAGGAGCCACGATGCCGAGACTCGAAATAGCTCAATTTCCTTGAAGGCCCGAGGAAACGCGGTGCCGGGTGATAAGAAGAAATCGCGCCAACGCATCCTGACAGGGCGGTTCTAGGCTATTCCTACCCTATCGGAGCGAAATATTTTCCTAGCGATTGGCGGTGAGCGAGGCGCGATGGTGTTCAGATGCGGGAGTGACTGAGCCCGATGGTGTACGGGGAAGTGGTGGGCCTGTCGTGGGATCTGACAGAAAGACAATAGAGGCGTCATGACGTTGACGACTTGAGAGGATTTGTGAGGCGGCGTCGAGGAGCGTTTCTGCATCGGTTCCGTCGAGAGGCGCCACGGCTCCGCCGATGCGGCAGGAGAGCAGCAGTTCCTGGCCTTCGACCAAGAGCGGAAGAGACATAGTGGTCTGAATTTTCTGAGCAAGCGGAATCGCACGATCCGGCGATTCCAGATTGTCGACGATCACCGCGAACGTGCGTTCATCCAGACGGGCTACGGCATCATGAGACTGCAGAGCACTCTTGATCCGTGCAGCCTGAACACGCACGACCAGCGCCATATTCGGGACCGCCGTCGATGTGGGGAGTGGGCGAAATTGCTCGAGTGCGGCCACCAAGACGGCCACAGCGCGGCCCGTGCTCTCCGCTCGAGAGAGGGCCTGACTGAGGAGGACGAGGAACAGGCGCCGGCTCGGAAGTCCTGTGAGGCTGTCATAGGTGGCCAGCGAGGCATCCTGCCGGCGAACACGTTTCGGATGGGCGCTTGGCCAGTACATCAGGCCTCCAATGCCAAGTCCCAGACTGAGGAGTGCTCCAATCCCTCCTGCAATAAGGCGTGAAGCGATGTCATACGGCGCCAGGACGGATGTGCTCGTGGTGGGCTCGATGACCTGACTGGATGGCGCCGCCAACATCCATGCGAGACTCGCGGCACAGGTGAGCACCGAGAGACTTAGGCAGACGATGGCTCGGACGCGTGATCGTGAACGGGCCCGCTGTGACGGTCTTAAAAGCGATCCCGAGAATAATGAGTAGGTGGCTGGGCTGGCCTCGTGATGCGACAAGGAATCGAGAGGCAGTCCGGTCTGATGCGGGTAGTTCATCCTGAAGGTCGACTCGTATGGGGCTATATTGACTATGGATGTGTCGGCTGATGGCGCGAAAAAGTAAAGGCAGGAAGGAGGATGGTGTGACGAGTGGCAAGGAACGAGCATCAACGGACAGGGAACCGCTCATGCCCGTGCTTTCCCGTCAACCGGTCGTGTGTAAATGGGTCTTGAGCCGGAGAATGGCTTTGGTATGGATCTGACAGACGCGCGATTCGGTGACTTTGAGCAGTTCCCCGATCTCTTTCATCGTGAGCTCTTCATAGTAATACAGCGTCAGCACGAGGCGCTCCTTTTCCGGCAGGAGCTGAATGGCGCCGCCGATCAACTCGCGTTCACGCTCGTTGACCAGGGTCGCAAGCGGGTCAGGGTTATGGGTATCGGCCAGCACGGTGACGACTTTATGGCCGTCAGGTTCGTGTAAACTCAGATCGTCGATGCTGATCATCACCGCGCCTCGCGCGCGCGTGAGAAAGTCGTCGAGTTCTTCCTGTGACATCTTGAGCTCGGCCGCGACCTCCTCGTCGAGAGGCGGACGTCCGAGACGGCTCATGAGATCCGTATGGGTCTTCTGTAACAACCCAATCCGTTCGTGCACCGACCGCGGAATCCAATTCATCGATCGGATTTCGTCGAGCATGGCGCCACGGATTCGGAATTCGGCGTAGGTTTTGAACTTGGCCTCGCGCGTGGGGTCGTATTTGTCCATCGCATCCATGAGTCCGATGGTACCCACCGAAATGAGATCTTCTGCATCCAAATAAGCCGGGAGACGGAAGGCAAGGCGGTGGGCCATCACTCGAATCACATGGGCGAACTCTTTGATGAGCTGCCCACGTCTGTCTTCTTCAGCTGAAGAGGATGTCCGCTCTCGTGGTATGGCTGTCTTACTCATAATAATAGAGTTGCCCGTGTATCCTTCGTGTGAATGAATGAGGCCTAGCCCGGACTATTCATGAATAATCCGGGCTAGCTTGCATACACCAATCGTTGCCAGAGCAATTGCACTGAGCTTTTGGGAATGCCAGGTTTGGGCCACTGCATGACCTGCTTGGCCAGCCTGGTGAACGCCTGGGCTGCAGGGGCATCCGGGAAGAAATCGGAGACCGCCTTCTGTTGCATGACTGCCAAGGGAACATAGTCGTCGTATGGAACATAGCCGACGTAATCGATTGCGACATGCAGGAAGCGATCCGCGGCCCTATCCAGTTTCCGGAACACTTCCGTTGCCTCCCGCGGACTCTTGACTTGATTGACGAGTACTTTGAAGCGATGTTCTCGGTATTGGCGAGCTAACACTTTGATCAGAGCATAGGCATCGGTGAGCGAGGTCGGTTCTGGGGAGACCACCACAATGGTGTCATGCGCCGAGGAGGCAAAAAAGGTGACGTTGGGTGAAATGCCCGCACCGGTATCGATCAGGAGCACGTCCATGTCTGCGGACAGTTGTTCCAGCTGCTCTTGGATCAGCAGCTGTTGTGATTCCGTTAGCGCGGTGAGAGTGGGCACGCCTGAGCTGGCAGGAAGTACGTGAATGCCGGCTGGACCTTCCAGAACGATTTCGTCAAGGGTGCGCGCTCCAGATAGCACATGCTCGATGGTGTATTGAGGAACGAGTCCCAGGAGGACGTCGAGATTGCCCAAGCCAAGGTCGGCATCCAGGACCAGCACGCGCTTCCCGGCTTTGGCAAGAGCGACGGCCAGATTGGCCACCACGTTGCTCTTCCCTACCCCCCCCTTGCCGCTTGAGACCGCGATCACTTGCGTACGAGGCTCGGACGGTTCGATATCATAGGGCGTGGTGGCGGGGATGCTCATTCTACTCTGCATAACAATTCCTCCTACCTTTGGTTCTGTTCGGGCAGGGCCCCGACCGGTTCTGGCACGTGAGAAGATTGCGGCGTCATGAAAGACGGGTTCAGAGGCACACTCGGGACAGCATAACGTTGCGTGACAAGAAACGCCGCCAAGCGTTCAGGCGTCGCGATCTCGATATCCTCCGGAACGCGCTGTCCGGCGCTCCAATAGGAAAGGGGGACGCCCGTTTGGTGTGGCAATTCGAAGATGGTTCCAAAGGATTCTGTTTCATCAAGTTTGGTAAACAGAAATCGAAGCAGCGGAAGGTCCTTGACCCGCTCAAAGATTCTGCGGAGGTCGTGCTCCCGTGTGGAGGCCGAGAGCACCAGATGGGTTGTGACTTCTGTCTCTTCTCGAAGGAGCTGATGCAGTTCCTTGGCAGACGAGACGTCATCTGGCCCGACTCCCGGCATATCGATGAGCACCAGGTCCGCCTGCGCATGGCGACGCAGCCCCTCGCATACTTGTCGTGGAGACAGCGCAGAGGCGAAGGGCACGCCAAGGACATTGGCATACATGCGCAACTGTTCGACCGAGGCCTCACGATAGGTGTCGAACGTAATGATGGCCACGGATTTCTTTTCTTCGAGACGGTAGTGGGCGGCCAGTTTCGTAATGACCGAGGTCTTGCCGGCTCCGCTCGGACCAAGCATGAGACTGATGGTCCGATCGCCCGGTCCAGCCAGGAGAGGACCACTGACTCGGATTCGATTCACGATGGCCTGTTGGAGTGCCTGACTGAGCGCCTCATGACTATGTGGGCTATTGTTTCCGAGCCTCTGCCAGAGGTCGCTCCCCAGCGACTCGGCCGTCGACGGGCGCATCCCCTGCTTCACGAGTGTGCGACACAGCGTCGCGAGTTCAGCCGGCAGGTGTGTCCCCAACGTTTGAGTTTCAACGGGTAACGATTCTCCCAGCAGCCGACTCATCTCGTGCAGCTCGGCACGGAGGCGCCGCAAGCGATCATTTTTCCACCCGCTCTGGGTCGTCTTCCCTGGGCCCGCAGTCGTATGGACGCTCGCGGCTTTCGAGGAGAGAGTGCGAGCTGGCTGTAACATGGATTGAAGCGTCTCATGAAATTCGTGCGCAGCCGGGGCCGTTGTCGTCGTTGCTTCAGAGGGCCGCGTACTGTGCGCCGGTTTGGGGATCTCCTCACGAGGAGGAGGAGTCGGTCGCAGCACGTCCTCTTCAGCGGCGGCCATGACCTCCAGTACCGGACGATTAAACAGGCGCAGCAAACGGCCGCCCTGGTGAACTTCTTTCGACGAGAGGATGATGGCCTCCGGTCCGAGTTCTTCCTTGATCGCGCGAATGGCGTCTTGCATGGTGAGGGCATGAAATGTTTTGACCTTCATGGGCTACCTCAAGATGGTTGAGCGAGTTCTGAATCGATCCGGACGGTATCGAGTGATTGCAGGCGTACCAGTGCATCGACTTCGTTCAGTCCCATCACCGGCACCGAATGGAGAAGGCGATTGGTCAAGTGTCGAAGGTGGCGCCGCACCGCCGGGGAACACAGTACAATGGGTTGTTGGCCGCGGGACGCGACTCGTTCTGCGGCCTGCTTGAGGCTGCTCAGCAGCTTATGCGAGACCGTGGGGTCGAGATTCAAGGCCGCACCCTGCGGAAGAACAGCCACCTGTTCGGCCAACGCTCGGTCAAGCCGTGGGTCCAGGGTGATGACCTGCAGCGTGCCATCCGGCATTTGGTATTGCTTGGTAATGGTTCTGGCCAACGCCTGGCGCGCAAATTCCGTGAGCACGTCGGCATCTTTGGTGCTCGTGGCATGATCGGAGACGGATTCGAGAATCGAACGAAGATCTCGAATGGGAATGCCTTCTTTGAGGAGGTTGCCCAAAATTCTGACGACGGTCCCGAGCGGGAGGAGCGTGGGAATGAGCTCTTCGACAAGCTTTGGATGTGCCTTCCCAACCTCATCCAATAACGCTTGGACTTCTTGCCGGCCGAGCAATTCATGGCCATGGCGCTTGATCAGTTCGGAGAGATGCGTCGTGATCGCCGAACTGGCATCGACCACGGTATAGCCGGCGATCTGTGCTTGTTCGCGTGCGTCTTCGGAAACCCAGAGGGCTGGGAGCCCGAACGCCGGTTCCTTTGCTGGTATGCCTTGCACCAGGCCGCGTTGACCTGTACCAGGGTCAATGGCTAAGAGGTGACCAGGCAGGACATCTGACTTGGCGACTTCGACCCCTTTGAGAATGATGGCGTACTCATTCGGACGCAGTTGCAGATTGTCACGAATGTGGATGGGAGGGACAACAAACCCCATCGATTCCGCGAACTGGCGGCGAAGACCTTTGATCCGATCCAGTAACGCGGTGCCCTGCGCGCCTTCCACAAGGCCGATGAGTCCGTAGCCCACTTGCACTTCCATCAGGTCGAGCGGGGTCACTCGTGTGACGCCCTCGTCCGCCTTCGGCGCGACGGGCGCTGGTGAGAGAACTTCGGGCGCCTGTTCCTGTTGATAGAGATGGTACGCCATCCAGGCGACAAGTCCACCCAGCACCAGAAAGGCCAGATGAGGAAGGCCTGGTACGAGTCCGAGCGCGAGGAGAATACCGGCAGCAGTGCCCACGGCTTTGGAAGACATAAGCAGTTGTTTGGTGATCTCTCCACCCAGATCGGTGTCGGACGCCGCGCGCGTGACGATGATACCAGCCGCCGTCGAGACGATCAGGGCGGGGATCTGCGCCACCAAACCTTCGCCGATCGTCAGGAGCGTGTACGTCTGTGCCGCCAATGCCGGACTCATCCCTTGCTGCAGGATGCCAATCGTCAATCCTCCGAGGATATTGACCAAAATAATGATGACGGCGGCGATGGCATCGCCTCGGACGAACTTGCTGGCACCGTCCATCGCGCCATAGAAGTCGGCCTCTTCCGTGATCTCACGACGCCTCTTGCGTGCGTCCGCTTCATTGATCAGGCCGGCGTTGAGATCCGCATCGATGCTCATCTGTTTCCCAGGCATGGCATCCAACGTAAAGCGAGCTGCGACTTCCGCGACGCGACCGGCGCCTTTTGTGACCACCACAAAATTGATAATGACGAGAATCGCAAACACCACCAAGCCGACCGTGTAGTTGCCGCCGACGACGAAGTTCCCGAAGGTTCGAATGACCTCGCCTGCCGCCCCTGCTCCTTCGTTGCCATGCAGCAAAATGAGGCGCGTCGAGGCGATGTTCAGTGAGAGACGCAGCAACGTGATCAGCAACAGAATGGATGGGAACACGGAAAACTCGATCGGCCGGCGTACTTGGAGCCCGACGAGCAAAATGATCACGGACAGGGTAATGTCGAAGCTCAGAAGCAAGTCGAGCAGGAAGCGCGGCAACGGCAAGAGCATGACCATCAGAATGGCCACGACGCCGACGGACAGGACGATGTCCGGATGCTTCATCATTGGGGCGCGAGGCAGTGATTCAGTCTGGGTTGCCATGTGTTGCTAATCCCACCGTTACAACTGTCCTGCGGTCACGCCTCTGGCCCGGTATACGAACGCCAGGATTTCGGCCACGGCGCGATAGAGATTCGCAGGAATTTCCTTGCCGATATCAACGAGCTTGAAGAGCGTGCGCGCCACGAATTTGTGTTCGACGACAGGCACCCCATGATGACGGGCCAATTCCCGGATGCGTTCAGCCATAAAGCCCGCGCCTTTGGCTACGACAAACGGAGCCGCCATCTTCGTCGAGTCATACTTGAGTGCCACCGCAAGGTGTGTGGGGTTCGTCACAACGACATCGGCCGTTTTCACGGCGGACATCATGCGTTTCTTCATGAGGTCGCGCTGAGCCGTTCGGACACGCCTCTTGATTAACGGGTCGCCTTCCGAGGCCTTGTGTTCTTCCTTGATCTCTTCTTTCGACATGCGAAGACTGCGCTCCCACTCGTAGCGCTGGTACAGGTAATCCAGCCCGGCGAGGACCCCGATCGCGCCGGAGACGGCTAAGGCGACTTTCAACGAGAGACGTCCCGTGACTTGAAGCGCGGTGTCCATCTCGTATTCGATCAGCCCTGGGACTTGAAGTAAGTCCTGACGCACGACATAGAGTCCGACGCCCGTGACGATCGCGATTTTGAGGAGGCCCTTGACGAGCTCCACCACCGAGCGCAAAGACGCCAGTCTGGAGAGCCCCTTCAAGGGGTTGATGCGGCCAAAATCCAACTGAATCGCGTTCGATCGCCAAAGAAATCCGGTTTGAGCGAGAGACGCCCCGCTTCCGATGAGGAGAATGCCTCCTAGTATGGGAAGCACGAGCATGAGGATCGTGGCGCCAGTGTCGACGATCACGGTATGGACACCCGCAATGGTCAACCCACTCTGGAAGGCGTGATCAAACGAAAGGGTTAACCCCTGCCTGGTGATCTCGGTCATCTTCCGCATTCCCACCGGCATGATCGCCGCCAGCAATCCGATGCCTCCAAGCAATACGGCTGCGGTGGACAGGTCGCGGCTCATGACCACCTGCCCTTGCCGGCGCGCCTCGTCTTTTCGCTTCGGAGTCGCCTGTTCTGTTTTATTGCTGTCGTCTTCAGCCATGTCCCAACACTTTCATGAGCGCATCGATGGTGAGTTGCAGACGCTCAATTTCACGCGCCAGCAGTTCCACCGTGAACGGCATGGCCATGCCCAACACCGCCAATCCCCCTGCAATGGTGATCGGGAAACTGAGGACAAAAACGTTGATCTGGCTGACCGCCCGCCCCAGAATCGCCAGAAGAATATTGATGAGGAGGATCGTGATCAGCACAGGCGCGGCCAGCTTCAATCCGATGGTGAACATCTGTTGAGTGAGGCGCAGCACTTCCTCCCCCAACCCCGAAGGAAGCGTGGCGCCAAACGCTGGAATGGCCTCATAGCTGGAGACGATGGTAGCGACAACCAGCATGTGGGCGTTCAGCGAGAGAAACACCAACGAGGCCAGCAAGGTGAAGTATTGGGCCATCATGGGAGTGTGTAGCGAGGTGGTGGGGTCGAACAGCTGGACGACGCCAAATCCCATCTGAATGCCGATCATCTCTCCGGCCAACTCCAGGGCGCCGAAGAAGAGACGAACGGCCAGGCCGATCGTCAAGCCGATGGCCATTTCGCTGACCAGTCCAGCTGCAAGGATGGCAGGATCATATGACATGGGCGGAAGATGGATCACCGGTGACAAGGCCGCTCCCAAGACCAGAACCAGCGCCAACTTCACTTTGAGGGGAACCGTCCGTCCGCTCAGGACCGGCAAAGCGGCAAGCAGCCCGCCGATTCTGGAGATCAGGACCAGGAAGGCCTGGAATTCTGGAAGAAGAATATGGATCGTCTGTGCTAACGCCATGCGAGTCTCTAACGGATGTAATTCGGAATGTTGACCAACAAGTTTGTCATGAATGACGTCATCACATTCAGCATCCATGGGAAAAACACCAAGAGTGCGCCGAACAGGGTCAGCACTTTGGGGACAAATGTCAGTGTGGCTTCGTTCAGTTGGGTCATCGCTTGGAATGCGCTGACCACCAACCCAACCACAAGACTCAGTACAAGGATCGGTGCGGAGACTAACAATGTAGTTTCCAGGGCTTGCCGGCCGAGTTCTGTCACGACTTCAGGCGTCATGTTCTTCTCACTCGTCTCTCGTATCTCGTGAAGCGTCGCTCGTCAGAGTCTTACGAGATACGCTTCACGCTTCACGAACCACGCTCCAGCACCCTTCACTGGAAGCTCCTCACCATTGAGCCCACCACCAGGTACCAGCCGTCCGCTAACACGAACAGAATCAATTTGAATGGAAGGGAAATCACGACGGGTGGGAGCAGCATCATGCCCATGGACATGAGGACGCTCGCCACCACCATGTCGACAATCAGAAACGGGATGTAGATCAAGAAACCGATTTGAAACGCGATGCGCAGTTCACTGAGAATGAATGCCGGAATGATGACGTGCGTCGGGACTTGCTCGACCTGCTCCGGCTTCGGCATTTTGCTGAGACTGATGAACAGCTCAAGGTCCTTGTCCCGCAGCTGGCGCAGCATAAACCCGCGAACCGGTTCAATGCCTTTCTTCCACGCCTCCTCGTAGGAAATCTGCTCGGCGATCAATGGTTGCAGCGCGCTGCTGTACACCGTCTGTCCAACCGGCGCCATGATGAACATCGTCAAGAACAAAGCCAGCGAGAGCAGCACCTGATTGGGTGGAACAGCCTGCGTGCCGAGAGCCTGCCGAAGGAAGGACAAGACGATCACGATGCGCGTAAAGGAGGTCACCATGATGAACAACGCGGGGGCCAGTGAGAGCACCGTCAGGAGCATCAGGATCTGAATGACGACGGCGGTCTGTTTGGGAGCGTCCGACCCTAAATCGAGACTGACCGATGGGCCGGTCGCCATCGCGCCTGAGGGCCAGGTGAAGAGTGCCAG
Source organism: Nitrospiraceae bacterium (assembly GCA_023248355.1). GTDB lineage: Bacteria > Nitrospirota > Nitrospiria > Nitrospirales > Nitrospiraceae > Nitrospira_D. The sequence continues at coordinate 2,646 of JAHFES010000033.1, read as the reverse complement.
CGCCAGGAGGCCTACCCAGAGGACAATGATGAAGTGGTACCGAGACTTATTGCTCACCATGACTCCCCTTCTTACCCGGGAAAAGGCCGGCTGGAAGCTGCTGGAGCCAGGAGGTCAAAAGCGAAGATGGTGTCGAAGGAGTCCCAGGAAATGGCTCGGACGCAGAGGAGGCGAGCATGTCCTGGAGTTTACTAACGTCACTGACGCGCCCCAGCGGAACGAGGTCGGTCGCGGTGGCGCCGACGATGAGGTACTCCCCTGCCACCGATACGAGCGCGATGGACTTGCGCGGAGCGATGTATCCGCTGGCCAAGACGCGCACGAGAGGGCGCGGGCCAACGAAGCCGAGCCGATTGCCCATGACCCGCTTGGCGACCATGGCGAGGAGGCCCATCAAGGCCAGCACAATGGCGAGGGCGGATACGGTTCGCACGAGACTATCCCAGAGATCCATTGCGCGATGTTCCTTTGTGTTGCTCAACCGAGCTGCTGAACCCGTTCTGCAGCGCTGACCACATCCGTCAACCGAATACCAAACTTTTCGTTCACGACGACCACTTCACCGCGTGCGACTAATTTATTGTTCACCATCACTTCCATCGGCTCGCCAGCGAGCTTGTCGAGTTCGATCACCGAGCCTTGAGCCAGCTGTAAAAGATCCCGAATGGCCATCTTGGTCGATCCGACATACACGGCGACGCTCATAGGGATGTCGAGGATAAAGTCGATATTCTTCGGGGTCCCGCCCGTCACTATGTTGTGCACGGGAGGAAACGACGCGGGCTGGGGCGAGGACTCTCCTGCCGCACCGGCCGTCTGTGTGTCAGTTTGTGTGGTGGATTCTGCGTCGCCCATGCCTCAATCTCCCCGTCGAATGATGGTTAGTTTACGATCTTGGTTACGCGGCACGCGTGATTGCCTTTGTAGACTCCGGGACTCCCCTGAAACTTGTGATAGCCCTCGATATAACAATCCAGGGGATCGCCCGGTCGTTGGTCAAGCAACACCACGTCGCCCGGAGAAAAGTTGAGGACATCTCGCACGGTGACGGTGGTGGTCCCCAGGCGGACCGAAATGGGAAGCGTGCAGTCTTGGAGCTTCTCACGAAACTTGGAGGTCCAGCTGCCATCTTGCTCGATTTGGTCCGAGACCAATCCAGAATAGAGCTTCTCCTTGATCGGTTCGAACATGGAGTACGGATAGACAATGAACAAATCTCGCGAGGTTTCTCCTATGATGATTTGGAGCGTGACCACGATGACGATTTCAGAGCTGGTGACGACCATCGCGAACTGGGGGTTGCTCTCCGACCGGCCGTACTCGATTTTGATCGGGAGCACGGCTTGCCAGGATTTCTCGAGATCCGCGAGCGCATTGATAAGAAGTTTCTTGATGATCCGCAGTTGAACGGGCGTGAAATCGCGTCCCTCCGGTTTTACGTGTGTTTGGCCTTTGCCGCCGAAGAAATAATCCACAATCAGGTAGACAAGAAACGCGTCCATGACGAACAGCGCGTTCCCGCGCAATGGGTGCATATGAAACACATTGAGTGAGGACGGCATCGGGACCTTCTTGAGGAATTCGCCAAACTTGATGACTTGCGTGCCCACCACGACAAAATCGATGGCTTCACGCAGCAAGCTCGTCCAGGCAACCGACAGGCGGCGGATAAATCGATCGTTGATCAACTCCAGGGTCGGCATGCGGCCACGGATGATGCGTTCCTGGTTGAGAAGATCATACTGTTTGGCCACTCCTGCTGCAGGCGCTCCTTCCTTCGAGGCCGTATCGACTTCCCCTGAGACGACCCCCTTTAACAGGGCGTCAATTTCGTCTTGCGAGAGAATCTGTTCCATAGAACGAACCCTTACTGAATGACAAAATCTGTAAAGTAGGCGGAGCGGACCCCCGGCTTCGGCAGAAGCCCGTTGACTCGCTGCGTGATCTCATCGCGCAATTGAAATTTTCCTTGCGTGGTTCTCACCGTATTGGAGTCCTTGCTGCTGAGCAGCACTAAGACCGTATCTCGCACTTGGGGCACGCGCGAAGACAGCTCCGCGGCCACGGCCTCATTTTCCACTTCGAGTTTGACGGTGAGTTTGAGATAGCGGATTTCAGGAGAGTCGGCGAGGTTCACGATGAAGGGCTCCAGATCAAACATGGCTCCGGGCGCTGCAGCCGAACCGTGCTTCCCTCCGGCTTCGCTCTGAGCGTCGGCTTTCGCCGCAACCTCCGGCTTATGTTCTTCTACACTGTCTGCTCCCTTGCTTGATCCCCCAAGAAACTTCACGACCACAAACGCTCCACCGAGACCTGCCACGAGAGCGGCCACGACAACGATGATGAGCAACTTGATGGGCAATGCGGGGGCCGGCGCGGGGGCTGGAGATTTTTCGTCTGCTGCGGCTGCGGCTGCGTCTGCCATAAGATCCTCCTCAAATCACACGGTGATGACACGGGGGAGATTGCAATGCATATGCCACTTGCTGAGGGCGGACGCCCTTCGTGGCATACTAAGAATCATTGCTCTAGATGCAGGGTTCGAGTCTCTGTGCAGAAGTCAATGATGTCTACGTCAGACCGACGTCAATCGATCCCTTGACGGTGTCAGAAAACTGACAGCCTGTGAAGAGTCACAGAGCGGGT
>JAHFES010000110.1:4273-7184 GCA_023248355.1 Nitrospiraceae bacterium | reverse complement strand
GCGGCCGCCGCAGCTTTGATGGTCTTGTCGATGTCCGCTGAGGTGTGGGCGGTCGAGAGGAACGCCGCTTCGAACTGTGACGGGGCGAGATAGACGCCCTGCTCCAGCATCAGGTGGAAGAACTGCCCGTACCGTTTCGTATCGGACTGCTTCGCCGTATTCCAATCCGTGACGGGGCCTGGCGTGAAGAACGCCGTGAGCATCGAGCCGACTCGCGTTTGCGTCAGCGGAATGCCCGCTTTCTTTGCCGCCTCGCCGACGCCCTTGGCTAATGCCGCTGCATGCTCCTCGAGCTTCTTATAAACCCCACGGGCTCGCAACTGTTTGAGTGTCGCAAGTCCCGCTGTCACCGCGAGTGGATTTCCGGAGAGGGTTCCCGCTTGATAGACCGGTCCGGACGGGGCGATGAGATCCATGATTTCTTTCCGTCCCCCATAGGCGCCGACGGGCAATCCTCCCCCGATGATCTTTCCCAGCACGGTCAGGTCCGGCTTAATGCCATAGAGAGTTTGGGCTCCTCCATAGTTCACGCGGAATCCTGAAATCACTTCGTCGAATATCAACAAGATATCGTTCTCGGCTGTCAGTTGTCGGAGTGCCGACAAAAAGCCAGGTGCGGGAGGGACCACACCCATATTTCCGGCGATGGGTTCCAGAATAATGCAGGCCAGGGTGTTTCGATGTTCTTTGACCAGGCGCCTGACGGCGTCGATGTCGTTGTAGGGAGCCGTGAGCGTATGTTTCGCAAAGTCGGCCGGAACCCCAAGTGAATCGGGAATCCCGAGTGTCGCCAAGCCTGATCCGGCCTTCGCCAGCAGATAATCGCTGTGGCCGTGGTAGCACCCTTCGAATTTCAAAATATTGTCGCGCTTGGTAAACCCTCGGGCGACACGGATCGCACTCATGACCGCTTCGGTCCCGGAACTGACCAGCCGGACTTTTTCCATCGATGGGAACGCATCCCGAATGGCCTTGGCGATCGTGACTTCCAATTCTGTCGGGGCACCGTAGCTCGTGCCTTGACCCGCGGCTTTCTTGATGGCGCTGACTATGGAGGGAGAGGCGTGCCCCAGGATCATCGGCCCCCAGGAGAGAACGTAATCAATGTATGTATTTCGATCAACATCGTAGAGCCGCGCTCCTTTGGCTCGTTGAATGAAGCGGGGCTGTCCCCCGACAGACCGGAAAGCGCGGACGGGACTATTTACACCGCCGGGAATGAGCTGCTGGGCTTCTGCGAAAAGCTTTTCAGATCGAGTGGTCTTCATGTTGGGGGCGCACCCTATCACGCAGCCAGAGAGTCGGTCAAGAAATCGGCTGGAGAGAGAAGAGTACCGTTAATTGCTCATGTGAGGCCCCAAAATGTCTCAAGTGAGACACGCCTATCCAAATCAAATACAGCCACTTTAGCGTGCACGTGATCGGATCCCGCAGTTATCGACCGTTTTCCCATTCGTCACATTTCATTAACTTAGGCGTAATTCTTGCTGGTTATACAGGGTCTTACAAAACAGAAATGGGACCCACATGAGAATCGTCTGTTCCTGGTGTCGCGGAGGGGGCCAAATCGGACTGGTCGGGGAAAAGGCTCCACTGGAAGACCGGCGGGAGACGCATGGCATCTGCATGGCCCATCGGATCGCTGTGCAAGCTCGGTGGAGAGTCTCGAATCAAGAATCTGCAGGGGGCATCTCAGTCGGCGCGGCAAGCGGGATGTCGTCGTTAGTACCTGGCCGTCAGTTTTTGCGTTCGGCCACCCACGTGTGGGACGGCCTCAAGAACCTCACCCGAAAAACCAGCTTGTAACTGCTCACAGAACGTCGCAATCATTTCTTCCGTGCGGATTGATTCGCCGCCCGAGTCGTACGTCTTTTGGGAACTGATGCCCCTGGTTCTGTGAAGGGCAGTTCCTCCAGCCCCCAATGTTTCCGCTTCGTTCTTTCCTGCTGTGAGACCGCGAAGAAGACATGGAAGGGGGCTTGTCGGCCGTCGGACGTGTGTCCCTTGCTCCACGCTTCGCCTGCGTCACTGAGGATCTCCAGCAGCGTTTCGTACTCTTCTTCCTCCTCGGGGATCACACAGTGCGCATCAGTCACGAGCAGGACGTAGCCTTTTGCAGGAAGCCAATCCAGATCGGCCAGGCACTCCTCCAGCGCGTCCCAGTTATGTCCAAAGTAGTCGGGGAAATCTAAGGCGCGCGCGAACTCATTGAACACACCCGCTGGAGTTGTGCATTTCTTTCCTTGAATGACGCGAAGCGCAAATCCTGCGGGCGGTTTGACGAGGGCCGTGGCGGTCGTATCCGGAGGGATGACGAGGAGGGAGGACCACGGGGCTGTGGCGTTCTGAAGATGAGTGTGTACGTTCTGTTTTGTGGCCATGGTGGTGCTCGATATTAGTTGAGGGGAACAAACGTGCGGTAGTGATCTCCAGTATAGTACGCCTTCCCGGTTCGCTGCTCGATCACAATCCGATCGGCATCGCGCGCGCGGCCTCGTACTTTGGGGTGTACGTCATACTCCCGATAGCGACCTTTTGGCAAGCGCCGCTCGCGGTTCTGAAAGTCTCGCCCTCCGATATAGCCAGGAAGGGGCGCTCCATGCCGCTTTTGCAGCGCGTCGAGCAGGTCACGAGCGTTCTGTGGGGGCTCGGTGAGCGGCGCGGGTCTCTTTTCCTCCAGCAGTAGAGTGAGCGTCGAGCCTTGAGTGGGGGCCTCGCCTGAGTCGGCTGTGATGGCTGGAAGAGCCCCAGCCAGGCCGAACGAGCACAGCAGTAAGAGCGAGAGCAGGAGAGAAATCACGTGGGGCTGAAGTCTTCGACGAGTCAGCACAGGTCACTTTCCTCGGTGAGGCGTCGTACGGAGAGGGCGGGACCGTAGCATGCCCTCTCGAATGAGGTCAAATAGACGCCG
>JAHFES010000110.1:0-4173 GCA_023248355.1 Nitrospiraceae bacterium | reverse complement strand
TGACCGTGCCTGCGAGTACGGGGTTTGCCCAGAGCGGTTCGCTCGATCAGTCGCCGACCGAAATCGTAAAACGCTACGTGGTGTTGGATCAGAAGGGTGCCCGCCTGGATGCCATGTCGTTCGACACGCTTGTGCCCTATATCAATTGGAAGGAAGAGCCGGCGTGGGGCCGTGTTGTTGTGATCCTGGAAGCCGTCGTCCCGGAGGATTATCGGAAGTGGGAAGTGGTCAATAAGTTTGAAGTGGTCATCCCGGTCACATTTCGCGTGCTGGGCTCCGTCTATTTAGAAACAGCGGCCTTCGTCCCGGAAGAATACACGGAAGAGATCCGCTTCCGCGTAAAAGCATTGCGGGGCAAGTGGCGCATCGTCGAGCCGGTGATTCCCCCGCATATCGGACTCAAGCGGATGCTAAACTTTGTGCGTGAGGCTGAGGTTCACGAACAGGATGCGACGAAGTGTCACGCGCTCACCGCACTGGGAGAATCCTTGCGAAAGGCGAAATGATGACGAAGACGTCCGTGGATCTGTTGATTTTCGACCTCGACGGCACCCTCATCGAATCCAAGTGGGACATTGCGCAGGCGGTCAACTTGACGTTGGCTGAGTTGGGGCTGCCGGAACGATCGTTGGAAGAGATCTTTGGATTCGTCGGCGACGGGGTGAAAAAATTGCTGCGGCTGGCGGTGGGAGAGGGGAATCAGGAGCGGTGTGACGAAGCGTTGAAAGTCTTTCGCGGGCACTATCTCGAACATTGTCTTGACCGCACGGTCTTCTATCCCGGCATCGAACCAGTGCTGCAGCATTTCAGCCGCACAGAGAAAGCGGTCGCAACGAATAAGTCGATTGAGTACACCCGCGTCATTCTCAACGGCCTCGGTGCGCACCACTTCCCCGTCGTCGTTGGCGGCGACAATGGATTCGGCTTGAAGCCCGAGCCCGGGATGCTGCTCCACATCATCGACCAAGTCGGCGCATCGAAAGAGCGGACCGTGCTGGTCGGCGACAGCACGAACGATATTAACGGCGGACACAACGCGGGGATCCGTGTCTGCGCCGTCGGGTATGGCATGGGGAATCGGGAGAAGATGACGGCCTGCAGGCCGGATTGGTTCATTGAACAACCGGAACAACTCATGGAGCTCTTTATATGATGACTCAACCGTCGCTCGTCTCTCGTGAAGCGTCGCTCGTGAAACGGAGTATTCCGCGGAGGACCGACGCGACAGAGTCGGACTCGCTTCTCACCGCTCTGCTCTCATCACGCATCACGCATCACGCATCACGCGGCACCGTCGTTTTTCTGCTCGCGCTGGCTCTCAGCCTGAACCTCGACCTGGTGTTCGCGGCGGGGCCGAGCTTGGCCGATCGCGTGATCGAACACAAACTCGCGAATGGGCTGGCGGTGCTCATGGTCGAGCGGCATCAGACGCCGGTCGTGTCGATTAACATCACGTTTGCGGTCGGCGGCGTCAATGAGCAGGTGGGACAGACCGGCCTCGCACATTTGTACGAACACATGGCGTTCAAAGGCACGCGCACCGTTGGCACGAAGGACTACGAGAAGGAAAAGCCGATTCTAGAGGAACTGGCTCGCGTGGGGACCGAACTGGAACAGCGCCAGCGTGACCTGGCCAACAAGAGCGGCGGCCCGACAGCTGAGGAGCGAGCCGCCATCGACGCACTCCAGAAGAAATTCGCCGAACTCCAGACTCACGCATCCCAGTATGTCGTCGGTAATGAGATGGCGCTGCTCTATCAGCGACACGGCGGAGTCGGACTCAACGCCGCGACCGGCAAAGACCTCACGCGCTACACGATTAGTCTCCCGGCCAACCGCCTTCCGCTGTGGGCCGCCATCGAGGCCGACCGGATGGCCAATCCTGTTCTGCGCGAGTTCTACAAGGAGCGCGGCGTCGTGATGGAAGAACGGCGCTTACGGAACGACGACAGCCCAAACGGGCTGTTGTTTGAAACCTTCACGTCCGCAGCCTTCCGCGCGCATCAGTATGGCATTCCGACGATCGGGTGGGGGTCGGATATCTTGTCACTGACGCCTGCCGAGACTGAAGCATTCTTCAAAACGTACTATGGGCCGAATCGCGCCACGATCGCCCTGGTCGGCGACATCAGTCCGAAGGACGTCATCGCCTTGATCGAATCCACATTTGGAAAGATTCCTGCAGCCCAGGTCCCGCCTTCGCTGGTGACCCTCGAGCCGGAGCAGCGAGGCGAACGGCGGGTGGAAGTGGAGTTCGACGCCGAACCCACCATGGCGATCGGCTATCACAAGCCTGGCTTGGGGCATCCGGATGACGACGTGTTCGATGTCATCGACGCCGTTCTGACGGATGGCCTCACCTCTCGCCTGCATACGAAACTTGTGCGGGAGAAGCGGTTGGCCGCCTCAGTCAACTCGGATGCGAACTACCCGGGTGTGCGTGCGCCGAATCTCTTTATCCTGACGGCCACGCCGCTGGCTCCTCATACGGTCGCCGAAGTGGAAGCCGCAATCTATGAGGAACTGGATCGGCTGAAACGGGAGCCTGTGTCTCCCAAGGAGCTCGAAAAGGTGATCAACAATTTGGACGCCGATCTCGTGCGCGCCCTGCGGTCCAATGGCGGCTTGGCCTCACAGCTCGCGCTGTATCAGACGGTGGCCGGCGATTGGCGCTATGTGCTCAAGTCGCGCGACAAGATTGCCGCAGTCACCGCCGCTGATATCCAGCGTGTGGCGGCCCAGTACTTCGCTAAGTCGAATCGTACGGTGGGAGTGCTGGTAAAGAAGGGGAACGACAAAACCATGGCGGCGGTACCCGGCAGTGAGGTGACGCGATGAGACCCGTGAAGCGTGAAGCGTTGTGCGTGAAGCGTGGGAGAGTCCTGCTCGGGATCGTGGCGCTCGCACTCGGATGGCTCCTGACTGGGGTCATGGCCTGTGCGGGAGATTTGGCGCTGGGTGATCCTCGGAAGATGACGTTCAAGCCCGTCGAGTTCGCGCCGCCTGAACCGGAGCGGGTGGTGCTTGAAAATGGGATGGTGGTCTATCTGTTGGAGGATCATGAACTGCCGCTGATCACGATCACCGCATCGATGCGGACAGGCAGTTGGCTCGATCCGGCCGACAAGGTCGGCCTCGCAGCGTTGACTGGATCGGTCATGCGCACCGGCGGGGGCGGCAGTTTGTCGGCGGAACAGGTGGATGAAGAACTGGAGCAGTTTGCCGGGGACGTGAGCGTCGGCATTGGCCGGCAGTCCGGGTCCGCGTCGCTTGATGTGCTGAGCAAGGATCTGAAGCGAGGATTGCAGATTTTCGCCGGGCTGATTCGGACGCCGGCATTCGATCCGGCGCGTGTCGAACTGGCCAAGCTGCAGGCCATCGAAGGGATCCGCCGCCGCCAGGATAATCCAGGCTCCGTTGTGAGCCGTGAATTCGTCAAACTGCTCTATGGCGCTGAGCACCCGACCGCGCGTGAGAGTTCGATCGACTCGGTGAAGCACATGACCAGGGAGGATCTCGTCTCGTTTCACCGCAACACGATCCATCCCAATGGGATCATTCTGGGCGTCACCGGAGACTTTACGAAAGACGAGATGCTCGCCTCCCTCCGTGATGTGTTTGGAGATTGGAAGAAGGGCACTGTGCCGGAACTGAAGATTGCCGATGTCCCGGAGAGCGAAGCATCCAAACCAGCCGTTCGCTTCATCAACAAGGAAACGTCGCAGACCCATCTTCGAGTGGGCCATCTATCGATCAAGGAGAACGATCCTGATTACGTCCCATTGGCGATTGCCAACGACATCTTGGGTGGGAGTTCATTCCGCAGCCGGCTTTTCAACGATGTGCGGACGAAGCGGGGCCTGGCCTATTCTGTCGGCAGCCGGTTGAACACAGGGGTGCACGATCAGGGCGTGTGGCTCGTGCGGGCCGAGACCAAGCTGGCCTCCACGCAGGAGGTCATCGGCCAGTTCGTGGCGAATATCGAGCGGATGCGCACCGAACTGGTGAGCGACGCGGAACTGGCGGAAGCGAAAGAAGCCTACGTCAACTCGTTTGTCTTTTCCTTCTCCAGTCCCTCGGCGATCGTGAGCCGTCTCGTGGAGTTGGAGTACGATGGATTACCCAAAGACTTTCTCCAACAGTTACGCGACAAGGTGGTGAAGCTGTCCAAGG
>JAHFES010000109.1 GCA_023248355.1 Nitrospiraceae bacterium | reverse complement strand
ATTCTGCTCGGCACGATCCTCGTCGATGCGGAGATCACTGGCTACGACAAACCGATCGACTACAACCCCTGTCTCGAGTGCAAACTGTGCGTTGCCGCCTGCCCAACCGGTGCCATCGGGTCCGATGGTCATTTCAACTTTTCCGCCTGCTACACCCACAACTATCGCGAATTCATGGGCGGGTTCACGAATTGGGTGGAACAGATCGCCGACAGCGGCACGGCGCAGGTGTATCGTGCGAAAATCACCGACACCGAGTCGGCGTCCATGTGGCAAAGCCTATCGTTTGGTGCAAATTACAAAGCGGCCTATTGCCTGGCAGTCTGTCCGGCTGGTGAGGATGTGATCGCGCCGTTTCTCCTGAACCGCAAAGCCTTCACCGCAGAAGTCGTCACACCACTTCAAGACAAACCCGAGACGGTATACGTCGTTCCCGGCTCTGATGCAGAAACCTATGTCGTTCGTCATTTCCCGCACAAACAGACCAAGCCGGTGGGAAACGGACTTCGCCCCAATTCGATCCAAGGATTTCTGAATAGCTTGCCCTTGGTGTTTCAACGAGAACAGGCTCAGGGCCTGGACGCCACCTATCACTTCACCTTCACGGGCGAAGAGGCCTGCACAGCAACCGTCGTCATCAGCAAGAAAACCTTGACCATTACCAAGGAACACGTGGGCACTCGCAGTCTTCATATAGTCGCCGATAGCGGAACCTGGCTGGGATTCATTAGGAAAGAACGCAACCTTCTCTGGGCGCTACTCAGACGGAAGATTCGGATCCAAGGATCGCCACGGTTGTTGATGGCCTTTGGAAAATGTTTCCCATCGTAACTCAGGAGAAGACGATGAATTCTCCACGCCTTGGCGGCGGACCGCCTCGGCATGCATCGGCGACTGAGCGAGTTCACTCACACACCGGAGGGATCACCATGATCAAGAAGATTAGCATCGTCGTTGTCGTTCTGATCGCTGCGCTACTCGCCTACGCCGCGACTAAGCCTGATACGTTCCATGTCCAGCGCGCGACGAGCATGACGGCGCCACCAGAGAAGATTTTTCCGCTGATCAATGACTTCCACGGGCAAGCCTTGTGGTCACCATGGGAGAAGAAGGACCCTGCGATGAAGAAAACCCTCAGCGGCGCAGAAAACGGCAAGGGCGCCGTGTATGCGTGGGAAGGGAACAGCGAGGTTGGGACCGGACGTATCGAGATCACGGATTCCGCACCGACATCCAAAGTGACGATGAAGCTGGACATGCTCACCCCCTTTGAAGCCCACAACATCGTGGAATTCACCTTGGACGCCAAAGGCGATTTCACACAGGTCACGTGGGCTATGCACGGTTCGCAGTCATACCAGATGAAGGTCATGAGCGTCTTGGTAGATTGCGACAAAATGGTCGGCAAGGACTTCGAGGCCGGTCTGGCCAGCATGAAGGCACTCGCAGAAAAGTAAGCGGAGGACTCCATTGCGGCACCGCGGATTGACCTGGCTTGGACAACATGTTTGACTAGACCCTCACTTCACCAGGGAGGCCCCCATGCAACGAACGATTGGATTGCTCGCGTTGGCACTCATGCTGACAAGTCTTAGCGGCTGCAGCTATCTGTTTTACCCCCGAGCCGGGGACTATGCGGCGCAGGCCAAAGGGGCCAGCGGGGTTGAAACCATCATCAACCTCACCAACATGATGGAAGCCACGGTGAACAAGGCCAAGGGCGGCAAGGGCGTCGACAATGCCTTCGACGATCTGCACAATCAGTTTCATGCGCTCAGTGATGCGTTCTGCGGTGTGACGGACGCGCAGGGCAAGACACCGGCCTACGCCCTGGCTGTGACGCACAAGAAGGAGTTGACGGCAATTTTCAAACGGCTCTGGAAATTCAAAGACGATCAACCCCAACGGGACCAGCATCTCGATCTCTTGACCGCTGAGTTGAAAGAACTTCGCGAGACGGTACAAACGATAAAGTAAGTTCTTCGGCACGGAGGCACTATGAAGTCGTCACCCGTCATCCTCAAGCCTGCCACCGGTCCGGTCGCCTTGTTGGTCGGCACCAGGAAGGGCGCATTTATCGTGCGCAGCGATCGAGCACGGCGGACGTGGAAACTGTCTGCCCCGATGTTTCTCGGAAATATCGTGCATCACGTCGTACTCGATCCACGGGATCGCCGCACGATGCTCATGGCGGCCAGTACCGGCCATCTGGGACCAACCCTATTTCGCTCGACCGATGCCGGAAAGACCTGGAAGGAATCTTCCGCCCCACCGGCCTTCCCTAAACTACCTGAAAGCGAGAAGGGCCGGGCCGTGGGCCACATCTTCTGGCTGACTCCCTGCCACGCCAACGAGCCGAACGCGTGGTACGCCGGAACCTCACCGCAGGGCCTTTTCCGTTCCGACGATGGAGGGAATACGTGGCGTTCGTTTTCCTATATCAACGACGATCCGCAATACCGCGAGTGGATGGGCACCGTGCAGGACGGCACGCCGGATGGCCCGAAGTTGCACTCGATCATCGTGGACCCGCGCGACCCCAAGCATCTGTACTTCGCCATGTCCGGCGGCGGCGTGCACGAATCCGTTGATGGCGGGAAAACATTCACGACGCTCGTCAACGGGCTCGACGTGGTCGAGGGATTCGATCCGACTACCGTGACGTTTCACGATCCCCACTGCGTCCGGCTCTGTCCCAGCAATCCGGACCGGCTGTATCAGCAGAATCACTGCGGCATCTACCGGCTTGATCGGCCATCGAGCACCTGGGTGCGGATCGGAAAGAACATGCCGAAAAAGATCGGCGACATCGGGTTTCCCATTGTGGTGCATCCACACCACGCAGACACGGCCTGGGTGTTCCCGATGGACGGGACAAGCGTGTGGCCGCGCGTGAGTCCGGAAGGGAAACCAGCCGCGTACGTCACACGCAACGCCGGGAAAAGTTGGGTACGCCAAGACAAGGGCTTCCCCCGATCGAACGCCTGGTGGACGGTGAAGCGTCAGGCGATGAGCAGCGATGCGCACAACCCTGTCGGGCTCTATCTCGGCACCACCAGCGGGGAAATCTGGGCGAGCCGAACGGAAGGAGCGACCTGGACTTGCATCGCCAGGCACCTGCCTGAAATCTATTCGGTGGAGGCGGTTGCGCTCGGACGATGAAGGTGCACATCCCTAGTGCGTTGCGCTCCTATACGGGGCAACAAAACGAGGTAGAGCTGACGGGCGCAACACTCGCTGAAGCGCTGGCAGCCCTGGATCGTCGCTTTCCCGGCATCCGGTTTCGTATCATCACCGAACAGGATACGATCAGACCGCACATCAGAATCTTTGTGAACGACGCACAGCTCCACGATCTAACCGCGCCGCTTCAGAAGACAGATACGGTGTACATCGTCTGCGCCCTGAGCGGCGGATAAACTGGGCCCGTCATTCGTCAACAGTCAATCGTCACACGTAAAGAGGTCATCCATGGCTCCACAACCGACTGCACAACAAGTCATCGAAGGCCAACGGCAAGACTGGAACCGCGTCGCCTGCGGGTGGGAGAAGTGGGATCGCTTGTTCGACGAGCAGATGACATGCCTCAACCATCGACTCGTGGCCGATGCTCGGCTGCGAACCGGCATACGCGTGCTCGATCTGGGCTCAGGAACAGGCTATCCCGCACTTCTTGCGGCACAGACCGTGGGAACGACGGGAAGTGTGGTCGGGATGGATCTCGCGGAGCAGATGCTCGCTGCCGCCGATCGGAAAGCCAAGCGGTTGGGTCTCACGAATACCACCTTTCGCACGGGCGACGTGACGTGCCTCCCGTTCGACGCCAACTCCTTCGACGCCGTGACGAGCCGCTTCTGCTTGATGTTCCTTCCTGAAATTCCAAAGGCCGTCGCGGAGATCGCGAGAGTCTTGAAACCAGGAGCATGGGTTGCGGCAGCCGTCTGGTCTTCACCGGACAAGAATCCCTCGATCGGGCTCTCAATGGCCGCCATCAAACAAGTGATCGAGCTGCCGCCGCCCGATCCCACAGCCCCAGGCATCTTCCGATTGGCAAAACCGGGCGAGCTTGCCGACATGTTGCAACAGGCCGGATTCGTCGATGTGACAGATCAGGAGTTTCTTGCCGAGTGGTCGTACGCGTCAGCGGAGGAGTACTACACCAGCCTGATGGAGATCGCCGCGCCGGTCCAAAATCTCATGGCGAAGCTTACTGACGCGCAGAAGCAAGATGTGAAACAGCGCATCACCCAAGCCGCGTCTAACTATCGGCGTGGCGATCGCATCACATTTCCGATGGCGGTGCGAATGGTCTCAGGACGCAAACCGCTCTGACGCCCTCATGGCAACGAAGTACGATGGCTTTAGAGACTATGTCTTGGATCAACTGGCGGATCTTCGTGGATTGACGAGCCGTGCCATGTTCGGTGGCTATGGGCTCTCCTACCGAAGCGCATTCTTCGGCATCATCCATAAGGGCCGGCTGTATTTCAAAGTCACATCGACAACTGTGACGCTCTACAAAGAACAGGGCATGAAGCCCTTCCGCCCAAATGCCAAGCAGACACTCAAGACCTACTACGAGGTCCCGGTGGATATTATCGAAGATGCCGAGCAATTGACACATTGGGCTGAGCAGGCCGCGAAACCGTGAGCGAACCACTAGATCCCACCCTCTGGACCATCGGCCACTCCACCAGACCGATTGAGGATTTCATCAGCTTACTGCACGCTCATCAGATCGGCCTTCTCGTCGATGTCCGGACGGTTCCCCGCTCGCGGCACAATCCTCAATTCAATACCGACGTATTGGCAAAGAGCCTGAAACAGATAGACTTGGCGTATCGCCACATGCCCTCTCTCGGCGGCTTGCGGAAAGCCAAGAAAGATTCGATCAACATGGGCTGGCGGAACGACAGTTTTCGTGGCTACGCGGACTACATGCAGACGGATGAATTCCGAAGCGCATTAGAAGAACTGATGGCTGATAGCCGATTGCAGCCGACAGCTATCATGTGCGCCGAAGCGGTGCCGTGGCGTTGCCATCGGTCGTTGATCGCCGATGCCCTCGTCATACGCGGCTGGGAGGTCAAGCACATCATGACGGAGACGAAGGCTGATCCGCACCATGTCACATCCTTTGCCATTGTCGAGAAGGGGGCGCTCTACTACCCCGACCCAGACGCCGCTCCTCGGCTCTTCTAAGATCCCACTTGCGCCATCGACTCGCATTCTCCACACTGCCACCCATGTTGCATAGCCTGTGCGCCGACCTTGTCGTTATCCTGCACCTCAGTTTCGTGCTCTTTGTGCTGTTCGGCGGGTTGTTCGTCTTGCGATGGCCCCGCCTGATGTGGCTACACCTGCCTGCCGTTGCATGGGGAGCGGTCGTGGAATTCACTGGCTGGGTCTGTCCGCTGACGCCGCTGGAGCATTGGCTGCGAATGCGCGGTGGTGAGTCCGGCTACGAAGGAGATTTCATCCTGCGTTATCTCCTTCCTCTGCTCTACCCTGAGGAGCTGACACACAACATTCAAACTGTGCTCGGCACGCTAGTTCTACTTGTCAACGTATCGGTCTACAGCTGGCTGTGGAGACGTCGACAGAGATCATTGCCCTAGAGTTCATAGGGAGCTACCGTGCTCGACCTCGGCCACTGGCCGGTCTATTCCCCGATATCTTACGCACGTCGGCCACAGTTGGATGTGCTCACTCGTAACTTTTTTGCCATGTGTATTGTGGCCAAGCTTGGCTCGCCCATCACTGCTTTTCTGTTTCTGAAAGAAGAATCCATTCGTCTCCCCTCTTCGTAAGGAATGACAGAGTGCGCAGGCCAATCAGGCACACACGATTCAATATTCACTTACAAGGAGGAAGCCATCATGAACAAGTCACTCAGCTCTTACTTCATCGTCAGCGGATTGTTCCTGAGCCTTGCCGGCTGCAACACCATGGAATCATCCGGCAGCAAGATGACAGCGGAGAAGTCTCTCTTTGATCGGCTCGGCGGGAAGCCGGCGATTACGGCCGTGGTCGATGACTTCGTCGGACGCGTCGCGGCGGACAGTCGGATCAACGGCAAGTTCGCCAATGCCGACATCCCTCGCTTAAAAATGCTGTTGGTCGAACAGATCTGCCAGGCCTCCGGCGGACCTTGCACCTATACCGGCCGCAGCATGAAGGCCACCCACGCCGGCATGGGCGTCAGCAGCGGCGATTTCGACGCGCTGGTGGGAGACCTCGTCACGACCCTGAACAAGTTCAAAGTCCCGGAGCGCGAGAAGAACGAGTTGCTCGGTGCGCTGGGCCCGATGAAGGGCGACATCGTCGAGAAGCCGATGGCCTCGATGCGGTAGGCCTCGATTCCTTTCCTATGCAGCAGTACGATGAATACGCCCGGACGGGAGGGAGCATGTCCCAGACATCGAAAACGCTTCTCGAAAACAGGCGTCAGGCAGATTTCATTTGAACAGTGGCTGGATACCACCTGAGGGGGCGCCAATCTTCTCGGCTGCCCCCCAAGGACAGGCATCTTTCTCCCTGAGAATCCTCTCTAATCCCCTACGAGCCTAGCCTTTGTAAGCTTCCTCACAGATCGCCATGGGCCACACCTCTAGAATGGCCTAATGGCGCGCCTTGATATTCTGGTCCATCGGGGTTGTTTGTCCGAACAATCGGCTCGGACTTTGGCCCAGGAGATCCGAGATGAACTTCCCGATTGGGATGTCGACGTCCGATCAGCCGCCCAATGCGACACAAATACGTTCGGGGTGCTTGTCTTTCCAGCCTTCCTGTTAGACGGGCGCATCCTGACCACGGGCATTCCACGGAAGGACTGGCTCTTGGCCAAGTTGCGTGCATGGGAAAAGGGAGAACGATGAGAAGTCTTTCCGCCATCCCACCCACAAGCGTGACATGGGTGAAGGAGACGGAAATGTCGAACACTGTCGGCGAGCCTTCTCGCGATGCTGCCGTCCAGGCCGTGTTCCTGGATATCACCCGGACATTCGGCATCTCATTCGTGCCCGATTTGTTTGAGGGAATGCGCACTCGACCGTCTCCTCCCAACAAATTGTCCGCGGTTTGTAAGACACGTCACAGACCTGCGGTGTGCCTCGCGATAGGCTGTCACTATCCAATTAAGGATAGAGAGGATGTGATGGCACATCATGTGGACAGCGGGGAGGCGAGAGGAAGGGCATCATAGTCTGGTTACATCGAGGAAGTCTGGGAACCAGAGGAGCGGGTCGCCTAGTCTTGCC
>JAHFES010000108.1 GCA_023248355.1 Nitrospiraceae bacterium | reverse complement strand
GTGTCGCGGTGTTTCCGATCGGCGATTCGGAACCAGGGAAGAAAGCCGGTAGGAATGTGCTCGGGCGGTCCCGAGTATGACGACTCCATCAGGCCGTCAGCCGAACAAGCCCGCAGCCTCGTAAGGACTTTGATGATCGTGGCGAGTCGGGTTGGGCCGGTCAGATGTGAGGACCATTGCAAATGCTTGCTGGGATATAGGGCGCGGAGCACGTCCTTGTAGGAAGGGCCGCGTAGCGCGGTTTCGACCTCACTGGCCAGCTCCTCAGCCTCACGCGTGGACCACTGCGGCAGCAATCCCGCGTGGACAAGAACGAACGGGTATTCGTGGTAGAGGAGGCGTTGGTAGCGTACCCACGCAAGTAACTCGTCACGATCCGGGGCTGCAAGGATCGGTTGCAGTGTGTCTTGCGCACTCGGTGTCGCAATCCCCTCGGCCACAGCGAGCAAGAACAGGTCGTGATTTCCAAGGACCACGACCGCCGACGTTTCAAGACTCTTGATGTACCGGAGGACCTTGAGTGAGTCTGGTCCACGGTTCACAAGATCGCCGACAAACCAGAGACGGTCCGAGGAGGGGTCAAAGTGAATCTGTTCGACCAGGCGCTGGAGGTCGTTATAGCATCCCTGCACATCGCCGATCGCGTAGGTAGCCATTAGTGGAAGCGCATCAGGCCTTAGCCGGCTGGAGTGAGTGATTGTCGCTCAGGGATAGCGGGCTTCGATGACACTCCGGAGCCCACCCCGTGCGGCAAACGTTCCGGTCACTTTGGACCACACAGGACGGCAGGCTTTCACGACGTCCTGCAGAATTCGGTTGACTGCGTTTTCATAGAAGATACCCAGGTTCCGGTAGGCGTGGATGTACATCTTGAGCGACTTCAACTCGAGACAGTCTTTGTCCGGCATGTAATGGAGAGTAATCGTTCCAAAGTCCGGGAGATTGGATTTGGGGCAGATCGCAGTGTACTCGGGAATCTCGATGGTGATCTCATAGCCTTTGTACTGGTTGGGAAACGTCTCGATGTCGGGAAGCGGAGCGGAGATACCGCTTTTTGCGTGCCGCTCGTTGTAACCCAATCTGGTTGTCCTGCTGGTCTTCTTTGTTTTCTTGATCCCCTTACCCCTCACCCTTCACCCCTCACGTCTTTGTCAGACTTGTTTCATCCAATCGGTTTGGCCAATTTTTTCTAGTTCAATAAAAAGGGAGACCCACGGACATTTCATCTCAGGGTAAACCTCACAGAGTCCGCCCTTGCGGACCCCGCCACAGGGACCATGGGCCATGAACTTTGGGCATTCCGCTTTCAGCGTATTGTCTGGAATCGGCGGGCGTTTATGGACTCCTCCGACATGAGTGCCCGCATCATCTTCGCCTGGTATCAGAACTCGTAACGACATGGGGCCTAGTGTAAACGGATTGAGATTGATCGGCAATCTCTAGCAGTAAATTCGGTTAGAAAGTGTAGTTTTCGTTCTGCGGCCACGCCTCCTCGCAATATATTCTTGGGGCGAATGGCCTATCCCGTTGGCCATGCCTAGGCCTTCTTTCGGATGTCGTGGGCCTTCTGCGAAGTTGCGTTGATTATCAGGAAGTTATAGTCTTTTACAAGCTACGACTGTCGAGACGCGAGCCCGAATATACAATTGACAGTCTTTTTTCAGCTTTGCTAGGATGGCCCTGGCGCGAGTGATGAGCCAGACTCGATTTTGTATCATCCATCCTCATCGTCCCACAGGTTTTCTTCGTTTATTGCGATTGCGTTGAACAATAGGCAACGGTCTGCCGTTGCAGCGACATACAGGGAGGTGCCTGATGAGTCTCGATTATGTGAAGTTTGCAAACGGCTTCGAGAAGTTTATGCCGAAAGAATATAGGGATATGGTCGAACATGGTCCGTTCGGCAAGAAAGTATCCGTCTCGCAAATGGGGAGCTTCAAGGAAATATTGGAAGAGCATCCCATGTGCGCCGGTTGTGCGATGACCCTGTTTATTCGCCTCGCGATGATTGCCGTCCCGAATCCAGAAGACACGATTATGGTTGGGACCGCGGGGTGTGGTCGATTGGCGATTTCACAGGCGGCTATCCCGTTCGTGTATGGCAATTATGGCGATCAAAATGGCGTTGCCAGCGGGTTGTCACGCGGTCTTCGTCTGCGGTTCGGCGATAAGCCGAAGGACGTGGTCGTGATGGCTGGAGATGGCGGCACGGCCGATATCGGATTTCAACAAGTTTTGCACTCGTGGTTCCGCAAGGAACGCTTCACCACGATCATGTTAGACAACGAAGTCTACGGCAACACCGGTGGTCAGGAAAGCGGTATGACGACCCGTGGCGCGGTGTTGAAGATGGCCCCCTTGGGCAAGAAGTTCGAGAAGATGGACATGCTGCAAATGGCGAAGGTCGCCGGTTGCGCCTATGTGGCGACTGTGGTTCCAAACAATCCCCGCCGCGTGGAGAGCGTCATCAAGAAAGCGGTGTTGATCGCCCGAGAAGTGGGCTCAACCTATATTCAAGCCTACACCTCCTGTAACATCGAGTATGCGATTCCGACCGACAAGGTGATGGAAGACGCGAAGACGGTCGAAAACGATCGGTATCAGTTCTCGGAGTATGTCAGCGACGAAGCGAAGCAGTATTTGGCTGAGCGCTATGGCTATAAGGAATTTCTTCCGAAGCCGGCTGCTCCCGCTGGCGCAATTCCCAACAAGGCATAAGCCCGACCGGTAAGGAGGATCGCCCATGGCAAAGCGTTTCAACATTCGGATGGCAGGGGTCGGTGGACAAGGTGTTGTGACCGGCTCGCACATCCTCAGCACCGCGGTCATTCATGCCGGCGGGGAAAGCACGATCGTTCCGTTCTACGGATCGGAAAAGCGCATGGCGCCGGTCGAGAGCTATGTCCGGGTATCGGATGAGCCGATCTACGAGATCGGCGAAATTACTTTCCCGCACATCATCATTATCTTCCACCCGCAGGTCATTACACATGGCAAGTCCTATACGATGCCGTTCTACTTCGGGCTGAAGGAAGACGGGATCGCGTTGATCAACAACGACGGCCCGATGAATCTGCATAAGGATCAGGCGCGCGAACTCGAAGAGCGCCGCGCGAAGCTCTATTATTTCCCCGCGACCAAAATTTCCCTCGAGGTAGCCGGGATGGATCTTGCCACCAACATGGCCTTGATGGGCTGTATCGGAGCGATCACAGGGCTGACCTCAGTCGAAGCGTTGGAGCAGGCCGTGAAAGACCGATTCCTTGGGAAAGGGTTTGTCGTATCCGGCGGAACGGCGGCGCTTGATAGTGTGGTCGAGAGAAAGTTCAAGAAGAAGCAGGAATTGATTGATAAGAACGTGGCGGTCATTCAGGCCGGTTGGAACTATGCGGTCGATCATGGCTGGGCGGCGCCGTCGGTCAAACGGTCGGAAGCGCCGGCGACCGTGGGTGCCTAACCGGGAATTAGCACGAAGGAGTCCCCATGTATCTGGTAGCCGATATCAATGTGGAAATCTGTGCGGCAAAGAGCTGCAAGCTGTGCACGCAATATTGTCCTGAAGCCAACACCATTCTCTATAGTGAAGAGATGGGCAAGGATAAAGGGTTCAAATACGGATCTGCCTATGTGGCAGTGGATCGGTGCAAGGGCTGCGCGCAGTGCGTATGGGTCTGTGACAACATGGCCAAGAACAACGCCATCAAGATGATCATGATTGATCAATTACCGAAGGCTGCGTTGACCGATAACATTACGTATGGCGAGAAGAGCACCACGGCAGTCTTGGTAAGCCCTACTGTCTGATAATTCGGCAAGAAAGGGGAACGGGCGTGGCAACAACGCAAGATACGAGAGAGAAAATTATCGTTCCAGGGCCGGCAGGATTCCATCCACCGTCAGCAGCGCAGTTGGGTGTCTCGCTGCCCGATCCAGGCCAGGGTCTCTACTATGGGCTGCTCGAGACCAATGAGGACAAGGTGATCGAGGAAATGGCCCGCAAGATGCTGACGAGCCCCAACGCCACGATTTTCCCTGGGCCGCTCGTGTTGTGGGCGTGGAACGACCATGCCGTGGAAAAAGCCAAAGCGTTGCTAGAGATCGCCGCTCAGATTCCTGATGTCATGATCATCCCGATGCCGGATTACCGTCCGAAGTATCCCAAGATCGACCCCGAAGAAGTCATCAACCCAAACCATCCGAACCTGACGATTTGGGGCAATAAGATCGAGGCCTGTATTTTCGTCGGCGTGCATTGTCACTACGCCAATCTGACGTTGAAGATGATCCGTGCGGGAACGAATTGCTGTACCATGGCGATCTGTGCGGAGCAGGGACATGAAGATGCCATGTTGACGATCCGCGATTCCGACATCTTGAAGTTGAAGAAGACTGCGCGAATCTTCAAAAAGATCCGCGAAGAAATGGGGATCAAGTTGCCGGCCAACGGTGAAAACGTGCGGTTTACCGGAACGCAGTCCAAAGTCCACAGTGGAAAGACCCACACCAATCCTCTCACCTTTGCGCCTGCAGCAGCTGGCCTTGGGAGCGCTGTTGCGTTCGGCCATTCAGCCGAGCAGATGAAGCGCGAAGGGTAAGGATTGGGATCAAGGGCGATATAGCCAAGAGGTGCAACGATGAGCGAAACCGAAGTCAAAGCGAATCCGCAGAGCGAACCCAGTACCAGCGTGGCGGCGCCAAAAGTAGAGAGTCGGAGAGATCCCCATGCGGATGCGAAGAAACAGCGAATCGTCACTCCTGAATATATGTTTCAAGAGGCCCCGCGAACGAAAGAATTTATCACCGGCAGCGAAGCGGCCAAAGAAGCGATTCGCCGATCCAACGTCGATCTGGCCATTGCCTATCCAATTACGCCGCAGAGTGAAACCATGCAGCTCGTCGGCGTGCTGTACGGTGAAGGGTATGTGAAAGAGTACTACCGCGGCGAAGAAGAAGTGGGCGTTATGGCGGCGATTGCCGGAGGTTCGCGAGCAGGAGTGCGCTGTTTTACGGCGACGGCGGGTCCCGGTACCTTGCGAGGTCTGGAAGGCATCGCCTCATGGCCTGGGCATCGGTTGCCGGCGGTGGCAATGTTTACCTGCCGTGTCGTGAATGCGCCATTGGCCATCCAGCCAGACAACATCGAGGTCGCCTATCTGCTCAACTGCGGCATGATCGTGTTCCATGCTGAAAATCAACAGGACATGTTCGACTTCCTCATGGCCGGGTTTATCATCAGTGAGAAGAATGACGTGACCTTGCCTGTCGGCGTCTGCTGCGACGGGTTCTTTGTGACACATGCCCGTGGCTACGTGCGCATGCAGGATCGCGCCATTAAGCTTCCGCCACGCGATGCTTGGCGCGGCGCAGTGCCGGTGCTCGACGCGGAGAATCCTCCCGCCCGATTGTCACGCGACGCCCCGGTTCAAAAGTCGAATTTCATGGCGTACAACATTCACGCGGTCTGGCAACAAGAAGTGTGGGCTGCAGTGGAGCGCTCGCGCAAGTACATCAATCAATACATGGGCGGGATGCTCACGGCTGAGAATGTGGACGATGCCGAGGCGGTTATTATTGCCTCAGGGAGTGCCGCGGCTCAGTCGCGCGAAGCCGTTCGAATTTGCAAAGAAAAGGGGATCAAGATCGGCTTGATCAAGATCCGTTCATTACGGCCGTTTCCAACCGAGGAGCTGCGCAAGCTCTGCGGGAAGGCCAAGCTTATCGTCGTTCCGGAGTTCAACTACGTGGGCTGGCTCGCCAAAGAAGTGGCCACGGCCATCTATGGTTATTCACACGCCAAGATCATCGGTGGGCCCCGGGTGTACGGGGGGCAGTCGATGCCGGTGGAGTTGATCGTGGACGAAGTCGAATCCGGGTTGACCGGGAAGAAGTCGACCAACGTGCCGATGTCTTCGATCTTGGGCGGCGCGGTCAATCAAGACGATGTCGCGCACTTCATGCGCAGTATCTGAAAAGAGACGATAGTCTAAAACGAAGGGCCCGTCAGGCTTCTCAACCTGACGGGCCCTTCGTTTTGGTGGTCTGTCTAGTCTGTCTTGTCTATCTCGTCGGACCAATTAGCGGACCAGACAGACGAGAGAAACGAGATAGACCAAATAGACCGATCGTTAGCCCTGAATATCCTCTTGCTCAATCTCGTCGCTGCCCGGCATTCCATGCGCCACATACTTAGCGTAGGACAAGTAAATCATCGCGCTGTCGCGCATAGCTTTATACCCGTTCGACATGCGAACGAGCTTATCGGATTCAGGCCCCTCAGAACGTTGAAGAACGGTGACGTGCTCCTGAAGCATGAGCGTAAAGCGTTCTATCGCCTGCTCAACTTCACGATAGGACTGGAGAATAGGGTCGGTCATGGCTGTCCTCCTTCACGAGATGAGCATACACTAGCACATGGAGGCCTTCAACCAACGGGTATCGTATCGGCTCTCCCCTCGCGCATACCACGTATTTGAAAGACTGTCTCGACACACTGTCCATGGGTCTTCCCCGTCTCTCACAGGAAACATCGCCGTTCTTTCCAACATGTTTACAAGAGAGCGAGCTGGGATCAGCGCTCGCTATCTAGACGATCCCGCATTAGGGGCAGGGTACGCAGCTTATTTTCTGCCCGTCAACTTTGCCAAAATCCAGATACTCTTGAGCGAATTACCGAATGATTGGGCTGACCGGAGCGCAATCTCCGTGTTGGACATTGGGGCTGGGCCAGGAACGGCCTCACTCGCCGTTCTGGATTGGCTAGTGGGTCAGCCCCGCGAAAATCCTACCGCACTCCATGTCACGGCCATCGATCATTCGAAGCCAGCCCTCATGGAAGCGACTCGTTTGTGGAAAACCTATGGACCAGAAGCGCTCGTGAGCCGTGCTGAGCTGACGACCTCAGTCGAACAGATTGAAAAACTCGTGCGTCTGGACCTGAGCCAAACTATCCGCAAACAGGCGCCCTTTGACCTGATCATCATCGCGAACTGCCTCAATGAACTCTTTCAAGACTCGTCTGACTCCGACGCGCAACGTGCGACATTGCTGGAGCGCTTACTCTCCGTGTTGAAACCGGATGGAACACTCATGGTGGTTGAACCGGCTCTGCGTTCTACAGCTCGTGCGCTCCACCAAGTGAGGGACCGATTACTTGCGCAAGGTCTGTGCACAGTCTACAGCCCTTGCCTGCATGACCAGCGCTGTCCTGCATTACTTCGAGCAGACGATTGGTGTCACGAAGAACGGTCATGGGACCCTCCGGAGTGGATTAGGGCGTTTGATCGTGAGGTGGGATTGATTAAAGACGCGTTGA
>JAHFES010000032.1 GCA_023248355.1 Nitrospiraceae bacterium | reverse complement strand
GACCCCAGCGTGTGTTCCGGAGGCCGCGTGGAGAGACATCGGCTAGGGCTTGTGGAGTCGGAGTCGGCGCGAAGAGGAAGGGCTGTGGAGTCCGGCGTGGCCGGACGCGCGCCGGGCTGTGTACTGGCAGATTGTTCATGAATTTGGCTACTTATGAAATACGACCATTATCGATCCACTCGGGAAAGACAATCGGTGCCTGATACTGCTTCTCTTATCGACGTGTCTTATTCAGATAAGCGTCATGCGATGCACTAATGTCACTGAATCCGCTTGAGCCGATGCCGACCAGCGACAGCAGAAGCTTTTTCTGCCGAGCGATCAGCCTCCGCATCACGGCTGTCTGCGCAGAAGTTCGCTGCTTCTGTTTGCGGAGAGGCGACTTGCCCTTTCTTATGACAGATCTTGGCATGGCCGTCATGATAGGTAGCGGCTTTGGCGGGACAACGGACGCTGGAGAATTTTGACTCAGGTCTTGCTCAGCCGCACTGGTCCCTAGGCTTGGTGAAGTTCTTTGCTATGGCAGCGGAGGGGACTACTTTCATTTGCCGATTTGATTCCGCACCCACTTGGTCAGCGCATCCTTGCTCAGTTCACCTGCCGCTACCTGTCTAGTCGTTGACTCCAATTCCTTCGGATCTGGCAAACGATCAACTTCATTGACCCGAAGAAATGCGAGGGCAGACATGACAGCCGCGCGTTTGTTGCCGTCGATAAAGGGATGATTCTGAGCGATGTGAAAGAGGTAGGCCGCCGCCATTGCAGCGACATCTACATGCAAAAATTCTCCACCGAACTGCTGGCGTGGCATAGCCACTGCCGCGTCAAGGGGCGTGTGGGGTCAGAGAAATTCGACGTGGCGAACCATGTCTTTGGGGGTCAACAAATCGTGGATCAGCATGCGGGATCGCAACATATGGGATATCGATGTCGGTTGATGCGCATACACAATGCCTCGATGCGGGAGGCCGGATGCATGCAGCCGAAGAAAATCCGCATCCTGGGTCACTATCACGCGGCCGTCTTGGGTTGCTCGTTCAAGGTGTCGTGCATCCTCGGCTGCCTGCAAGTCGAGCTCTTGAACTGTCATCACGTCCACGTCGCGCCTGCGTAATCCTTCTGTCAGGCTTGGGGGACATGCTCATCCATGTAGAACTTGATCCGGTCAGCCACTGATTTTTCCGCTCAGCTTGGACTTGGTCCGGCTTCGCATTTCGGCGACATAGGATTCGTCTGCCAGGATGGTCTGATCTATTTCTTGGCGGTGATCGTAGTAGTACGCCAGGGCGGCATATACGTCGGCTAAGGACAATCCATGACCGGACGAGATCTCATCCGCACTCAGCCCCATACGCTCATGCCAGATGACGACATTGTGCACGGTAATACGGTGTCCGGCTATCCGAGGCTTGCCGCCTGCAACATCCGGAGAACTCTCGATGTGCTGTGTCGTGACGATATCCATAGCCACCCTCCGTAAGTTCATCTCTGCTAACACGTGACGGAATAGTTAGGTTGATCGAGATTCTGACCGCTTCTGCAATAGCGTGCTGTTCTTCTGAATGGCTGGTTGTCTCCGGCCCTGCCTCATAAAGTCTCGGGTGAACATTTTTAAGCTGGCAGTCAAAGTATCCCATGAGTGTTTCTTTTCATAATTGATGCGTTCGCCGATGCCCTGCTTCATTACGACTGTATCGCCGAGTCTTGTTTTCTTTGAAGTCATAAGGGGACCCTTCCTGTGCGAAACTTCAACGCGAGGATATACCGCCTGGCGCAGTGGATCAATAGGTGTGCTGCAGGAATGCTCTAGCTAGCCAGGAACCGTTCGAGGAACGTCGTGGAGACGTGGCCTTTTTGGAAGTCGGGGTCGTCGAGGATGCGGCGGTGGAGTGGGATGGTGGTCTTGATGCCTTCGATGACGAATTCGTCTAACGCGCGGCGCATGCGGGCCATGGATTCCTGGCGATCGCGTCCGTGGGTAATCAGCTTGGCGATCATGGAGTCATAGAATGGGACGACCATCGCGCCGGATTCCATCGCGGAGTCCACGCGGACGCCAAATCCACCGGGCGCGCTGTATTTGGTGATGCGGCCTGGCGACGGAGTGAATTTCTCGGGGTCTTCGGCGTTGATCCGGCATTCCATGCTATGGCCGGTGAGCACGACGTCCTGTTGCCTGATCGAGAGTGGAAGGCCGGCTGCCAGGCGGATCTGTTCCTTGATCAAGTCGATGCCTGTGACCATTTCAGTAATCGGGTGCTCGACCTGGATGCGGGTGTTCACTTCCATGAAAAAGAAATTGCGATCTTTGTCGAGCAGAAATTCGACCGTGCCGACATTCCGGTAGTGTGCGGCCTTGACGGCCTCGACCGCGACACGGCCGATCTCTCGACGGAGCTTTTCATCGACCGCTGGTGACGGCGTTTCTTCCACCAGCTTCTGATGGCGCCGCTGGATGGAACAGTCCCGTTCACCGAGGTAAATGACGTGGCCGCGATGGTCGGCCATGATCTGGACTTCGATATGGCGCGGTTCGAGAAAGTATCGCTCGAGGTACACCGCTTCATTCCCAAACGTCGATTTGGCTTCGGCTTGCGCGGCTTGAAACGCTCGCGCGAGGTCCTCGGCTTTGTTGACGACGCGCATGCCCCGCCCGCCGCCTCCGGCTGTCGCTTTGATGATGATGGGAAAGCCGACCTTTTGAGCCGCTTGAAGCGCTTCTTCTTCACTGCGCAGCTCGCCCGGGCTGCCCGGAGTGACGGGAAGGCCGCGCCGCGCGACGATCTCACGGGCCTTAGCCTTGTCTCCCAGCAGGGCGATGTTTTCAGAAGTCGGGCCAATGAATTTGATTCCGATGGATTCACAGACTTCGGCAAAGTGGGCGTTCTCAGACAGAAACCCATAGCCTGGGTGAATGGCATCGGCGCCCGTGATTTCAGCGGCGCTGAGCACATTGGGAATGTTGCGATAGCTCAGGGCGGCGTCAGGGGGACCGACGCAGACCTTTTCGTCCGCTGCGCGCACGTGGAGTCCTGCCGCATCGGCTTCTGAATAGATGGCGACGGTCTTGATCCCGAGCTCCTTGCAGGCCCGGATGACCCGTAGCGCAATTTCTCCGCGATTGGCAATAAGAACTTTTTTAAACAAGTCTCAGCTCCGCTGCGATGGCGAGAAGTGCCTAGTGAGTGGCTTTGGGATCGATGAGGAAGAGTGCTTGGCCATACTCGACGGATTTCGTGCTTTCCGACAGGATTTTCACGATGCGCCCATCCATTTCTGACTCGATCTCGTTCATGAGCTTCATCGCTTCAACGATGCACAGCACCTGTCCCCTTTTCACGATGTCCCCTTCTTCCACATAGGGGTCGGCATCCGGTGAGGGTGATCGGTAGAAGGTGCCGACGATCGGCGAGGTGATGGTCACCATCCCGGCGGCTTCTTCCGCCGAGGGGCCGGTGCTTGCGGTCGGCTGCGCTGCCTGGTGCATGGTGGACGGACCGGATTCCTGCACGGTCGCCGTCACGGTTTTGACCCCGATCTCATGCCGGACCCGGATGCGCAGACCCTGCCGTTCGAGTTCCAACTCCGTCAGATTGTTCCGGCGGAGGAGATCGATTAGTTCTTGGATCTGCTTGGTCTGATTGCCGGTGAGCAGCATGTCTGGCGCCGGCTGCGGTCCGCCGAATGCGTTCGGCAGGATGATCGGGCAAGCTTTCTTTTTTGGTCGGGCCGATCGGCGAGTGCTCACCGGACGCGCTCCACGTAGGATCTGGTGCGAGTATCGATCTTGATCACGGTGCCGACTTCCAAATAGAGCGGCACTTTGATGGTCGCCCCCGTCTCCACGATCGCAGGTTTGGTTCCACCTGACGCGGTGTCGCCGCGCACCCCGGGATCGGAATCGACCACTTTGAGCTCGATGAAGTTCGGCAACTCGACGTCGATCGGTCGATGTTCGTAGACGAGGATCTTCACGATCATGTTTTCTTTCAAGAGATCTGCATTCTCTCCAAGTTTGCTTTTTTCAAAGGTCAGCTGCTCGTAGGATTCGGTATCCATGAAGGTGAAGGCATCGCCGGTGGCGTAGAGAAATTGCATGTCCCGTTCTTCCAGCTCCGGCTCATCGAACCGTTCTCCGGATCTGAACGTCCGATCGAGGAGGTTGCCGGAGAGATAGCTCTTCAGCTTGGTCCGCACAAAGGCCCCGCCTTTTCCTGGCTTCACATGCTGAAACTCAACGATATAAAAGGGCTGGCCTTCAACCATCAGACGAACCCCATTGCGAAAATCAACGGTCGAAATCACCTTGCACTCCCTTCAATCAAAAAACGATCGGATCAGTCGATCCTGTCACCGCTTGGGTGTCTGAGCACGGCGCGCCGGGCCGGTCCGTGGAGCGGGTTTGGATCCCTTCGAGGACAGATGCTCGCACAGTCCTCGAAGCGCCAACAGATAGCCGGTCGGGCCGAATCCTGAAATCTGCGCCAACGCAACCCCAGAGACATACGACTGTCGACGGAATTCCTCGCGCCGGTAGATGTTCGAGAGATGCACCTCGATGGTGGGAAGATCGACAGCTGCCAGAGCGTCTCGTATCGCCACGCTGGTATGGGTATAGGCTGCGGGGTTGATGATGATACCGTGGTAGCCACTGCGCGCTTCTTGAATCCAGGTCACCAGCTCCCCTTCAAGATTAGACTGCCGGATATCCAGTTCCACTCCCAGGTCGTCGCTGAGCTTCGAGAGGGAGGCATCGATCGTGTCGAGTGTCGTCGTTCCATACACAGATTCCTCCCGGGTCCCCAGGAGGTTGAGATTCGGTCCATGCAACACCATCACACGCCGCATGTCAGATACGAGCCGCCTCCGCGCACATTCTCATCGCCAATCGTCAGCACGACGCAAACGGCGGCATTCTAGCAGTCCTGTCCAAGGGGGTCAAACTGTTGAAGAACCTAGGAAGTTGGTGTGCCCGATTCGTTGGACGGTTCTCGGTCGCGCCGTCGAGCCTGAATCGAAGTCAGCCACTGTTCCAGCTGTTCCGTTTTTGCGTGCGGTGGCTTGTGTGGGGCCTCATCCGCTTTGGGCGTCGTGGCATTCTGAGGAAGTTCTTGTGGCACAGACTGCTGTCCGGTCGATCGAGCTCGTTCTTCATCAAGTACAGCCATTCCGGACTTGTGATGAGAAGGCTGCGTCGCTGCTGACGATGCGGTGGGTGCTGTAGTCGGCATGGTAGCTTGCCGTGATTTTGTGTGCCGAGGTTCTGCGGGGGCATCTGTGCCGAGCGTTGCGCGCAGTGACAAGGCTTCTTGGTCCTGCGGATTGACGGAAAGGATGACATTGCAGGACCGCAGTGCCGCGTCTTTGGCTCCCTGCGCGACATAGATCTTCGCCAGGGTCCGATGAGCGCGAAGATTGTCCGGGCTCAACTTCACGGCTTCTTCCAGAATGGCTTTGGCCTTGACCGGCTGATTCATCTGGTCGTAGGTCCGGCCAAGGGCAACCATTGCTGTGATAAAGCTGGGATAGATCTTGAGACCGTCTTCGAGAACGACGACGGCTTCCTGCCACATGCCGGCTTTCCCATATTCTTCGGCCAAGGGAATAAAAGCTTTTGATCCTGGCTCTTTGGCTACGGCCAAGGCCAGCCGATCGATCTCCGCTGCATTGCCGGCTTTATCAGGGCCTGACGCCATGGGTTGCGTTACTCCACCACGGTTGCGGAACGCTGGGTGTGTTGTGTCACGCACAGGGTCTGCACGGCCGTCAAGATTTCATCGGCCAGCCGGCGTTTTGGCATCAGCCCGAATTCTTTCTGCTGCCCGGTGCGAGTGAGAATGACGACGGCGTTGTTATCGCTGCCGAATCCCGCTCCCTCCCTCGTCACGTCGTTGGCGACGATCAAGTCGAGCCCCTTACCGACTAGCTTGTCTTTCGCGTGCGAGATGAGGTCTTCGGTTTCTGCGGCGAACCCGACCAAGACTTGGGAGGTGCGTTGAGCGGACAACATGGCGAGAATGTCCGGGGCTGTCTCAAGTTCGAGAGAGAACGCCGGCTGGCCTCGTTTTTTGAGTTTCTGCACGGCTTGGTCTTTGGGGAGGAAGTCAGCGACGGCGGCGGCCATGATGACAACTGTGGCCCATGGAAAATGTTGGCACAGTGCATCGGCCATCTCTTTCGCCGTTGTCACGGAGACCACCTCGACACCTGGTGGAGGAGTCAGGGCTGTCGGACCTGTGACCAGCACAACCTGGGCACCTCGATCGCGAGCAGCGTCCGCAATCGCATAGCCCATCTTTCCGGACGAGCGATTGGAGATGAATCGAACAGGGTCGATGGCTTCCTGTGTCGGGCCGGCGGACACGAGCACGCGCTGCTCTCGCCAATCGTTGTGTGGAACTAGCGCAGTCTGCACCGCTTCCAGTATTCTAGCCTCTGCCGCGAGTCGACCCTGAGCAATGCGTCCTGAGGCCAGTGGCCCCTCCTCTGGATCGAGGACCACCACGCCACGTGCCCGCAGCGTGCGCACATGTTCGACGACGGTGGGATGTGTCCACATGTCGCCATCCATGGCCGGGGCGATAATCACGGGGCATCGGGTGGTCAGCAGCATCGTGGACAGGACATCATCCGCCAGGCCTACCGCTGCTTTCGCGAGAAAATTCGCTGTGGCCGGGGCGACGATCAGTGCATCGGCCTGTTCAGGAAGGGAGAGATGTTTCATCTCCTCGTGCGCCTCGAAGAGATCCGTGGTGACGCGCGCTCCGGACAGCACTTCAAACGTCAGCGGCGTCACAAATTTCGTGGCCGACTGTGTCATGGCCACAGCGACGGAGGCACCTTCGCCGGTCAATGTCCGAAGCAGGCTGACAGCCTTGTAGACCGCGATGCTTCCGGTGACACCCAGGACGAGGCGTTTGCCCCGTAGAGTTGGGTTCGGTCGGTCCACTTCCAAGGGCTACT
This sequence comes from Nitrospiraceae bacterium, assembly GCA_023248355.1. GTDB lineage: Bacteria > Nitrospirota > Nitrospiria > Nitrospirales > Nitrospiraceae > Nitrospira_D. The sequence goes on along the minus strand of JAHFES010000032.1, from coordinate 16,295 downwards.
CCTCGGCCGGTACTGCCGCCGGCTTGGCGGTGTCGTCTACATACACGCTGAGTTCTTTCTTGATCTCACGGGCATCTTCCCCGGTCATCATCGCGAGACGTTCGGTTTCGCCTTCTTTCCCACGTTTGGCCTCTTTCATCGCCGCGCGCGCTTCCTTCCCCGTCAGATACTTGATCTTGCCACGCAACACTTCATCCAGTGCATTGGTGGTCTCTTTGGTGAAACGGGAAGGACCGGTCGGTTTGGCTCCCTGTGTCAAGTGTTTGGCCCGTTGAGAGGCAACGATGGCTAGCCGGTGACGGGAGTCAAATTCGTCGGGGGTGTACTGCGGTAGCAAACTCAGCATGTCAATCATAATCGGTCTTACTCCCTGCTATGTGGTGGATGAGGTGTCGCGAGCTGTCGGTTTGGTGTCTTTGTCGAGGATGAAATTTTGTTCGAGCCAGTTCATATCCAGCCGCTTGGTCTTCAGCCGTTCCGCGAGGAAGATGCTTTGCAGTTCGCGGAGGGACTGCGCGATGTCGTCATTCCTGACGATGTAATAATATTCGCGGACGCTCCAGACTTCTTCTCTTACTTTTTGCAGCCGACGCAAGATCTCTTCCTGGGAGTCTGATGCCCGGCTTTGCAGTCGAGCGCGAAGTATGTCCATCGACGGGGGGAGAATAAAGATATAGACCGCATCTCCCAATTTTTTCTTGATCTGCAGTGCGCCCTGCACATCGATTTCCAGCAAGACGTCGATCCCCTGCTCCATCTTGTCCATCAAGGCTTTTCGAGGGGTTCCGTACCAGTTGCCATAGACATGCGCGTATTCCATGAATTCATTGCGCGCAACCATGTCTTGGAACATTGTTTCTTCAATGAAGAAGTATTCGCGCCCACTCTCTTCCCCTGGCCTGGGCTTTCTGGTGGTGTAGGACACGGAATGCCAAAGCCCCGGCACGGATGCGGAGATCTGTTTACACAGGGTTGTTTTCCCTGTTCCAGAGGGAGCTGAGATAATAAAAAGAATTCCCCGACGCTCGGGAGTGTGATGGCCCTGATCGGGGGGCGACGGGAGGCTGTTCGCAGTCATTGCAGTCGTCATTCCACGTTCTGGATCTGTTCTCGAATACGCTCAAGCTCCGCCTTCATTTGGACGACAGAGGCCGTGATCGTGGCGTCGTTGGCTTTCGAACCGACGGTGTTGACCTCTCGCCCCATTTCCTGAAGGAGGAAATCCAAGGTCTTTCCCACCGACTCGGTGCTGTGAACGGTATGCTGAAACTGTATCATATGTGCATCCAATCTGACCAATTCTTCTGTGATGTCGCACCGATCGGCATAGACCGCCAGTTCCTGATGGAGTCTGGGAAGATCAGGGATCTCGCCTCCAATGAGCTTCTCCACCCTGGCCTTCATCCGGTGAAAGGTCTCTTGCCCAATAGCGGGGGCTCGTCCTGCCACCTGCCCTTTTAACCCACGGAGCGTATCGATGCGTCCCAGGATGTCGTTGGCGAGCAAGGCACCTTCCTTCTTTCTCATCTTGGCGAGGTCTTGCAACGCCTGGAGGCCGAGCTTTTCGACCAACTTCGCGAGCTTCGGATCATCCGCTGGTTGGTCCGAGAGCGCGACGATATCGCGAAACCCTGCGATGAGTCCAATGTCAATGGAACCTCCAAGCTTCAGGGTGCGCTGAAGGGTGCGGAGGGCCTGATGGTACTGTTTCGCCAGCACAGCGTCAAGTTGAACGGAGCGAGTGCCTCCCCGTCCTCCTTGCAGGAGCACCGTCAGATCGACACGACCACGGGCGCAGTGTTCCTGGATGGCCTTCTTGAATGACTCCTCCAGGTTGCCCATCGACTTTGGGAGGCGGATGGAGGTCTCCAAAAAACGATGATTCACGGAACGAACCTCAATGGTGACCGTGCCATCGAGCCATGTGCTCTGTCGCCTGCCGAATCCTGTCATGCTCTTGATCATCGAGGGTGTTTTCCTTTCCATCCACATTCGTCATAGAGGCGGCACTCTGCACAGCGCGGTGTGCGCGCGAGGCACACGTATCTCCCATGGAGCAACAGGCGTTGTGACATGTCGGTCCATTGGTCTTGGGGAAATATCTGTTGCAGGTCTTGTTCAATCCGATCGGGATCATCCGAGCGAGTGAGTGCTAATCGATTGGCGACACGTTTCACATGGGTGTCGACGACCACAGCCGGTTTTCCAAAAGCTGTGCCCATGATGACGTTTGCCGTCTTTCGTCCCACACCGGGAATCGATGTCAGCTCATCCATCGTCGTTGGGACCTGGTCATTGAATCGTTCGGCGATGGCCCGTCCGCATCCCATCAAGTGCTTGGCCTTGTTCTTATAGAACCCAGTTGATTTGATCAGTCCTTCCAGTTCTGTGGGCTTCGCCTGGGCGAATTCCTTCGGGGAGCGGTAGCGCTTGAATAGCGCTGGCGTGACTTGATTCACTCGTTGATCGGTACATTGTGCAGAAAGAATGGTGGCAACCAGGAGTTCCCATGGGGAACGATGTGAGAGCTCCATCTGTGCAATCGGCATGGTCTGATGCAAGACCGTGGCGATCCGGGACGGACGGTCGGCAGTGTGTTGGAGACGGCTTGTTGGGGACTTCATCGCGGCGGGGCTGATTGTGCAGAGGTTACGGCCGAGATGCAAGTGTGGGGATATCGTCCTGGGGCAGCACGTTGACTGCTCCTTCTTGCCCTTCAGTGAGAGACCGAACCTCTGCTTCCAGTTGGGTGAGAAATGGTCGAAGCGTCGCCGGCTGGAGCGCCGAGATGCCGATGGCCTGGTAGCGACGGCAGAGTGGTTCGACCTCATGGGCTGGAAGACGATCGCACTTATTAAAGACGAGCACTCTCGGAATGGTATCCAGCTTGAGCTCCTGGAGAATGGTGATGACCGCGGTAATTTGCACATCAATGTCGACGGCGCTCGCGTCGACAAGATGGAGGAGAAGGTTGGCCTCGCGCAATTCATCGAGCGTTGTCCGAAAAGCTCCTAGCAGTTCTTTGGGCAGGTCTCGGATAAATCCAACGGTATCCGTCATGATGACCTCGCGGCCTTGAGGAAAGCGGAGCTGGCGGCTGGTGGTATCCAGCGTTTCAAACATCCGATTCTCTGCCGAGACCTGACTTTTGGTCAGCACGTTGAGGAGTGTGGATTTCCCCGCGTTGGTGTATCCGACGAGGGAGATGACCGGCAGCTCCTGGCGGCTTCGGCCTGCGCGCCGCTGGTCCTGGTGACGAGCAAAGTCCGTGAGCTCGCGCTCCAGATGCGTGATCCGGTCCCGGATGCGCCGCCGATCCGTTTCCAATTTGGTTTCGCCCGGACCTCTGGTACCGATTCCACCGCCGAGCCGTGACAGTTGCGTCCCTTTTCCGGAAAGGCGTGGCAACAGGTAGCGCAGCTGGGCTAATTCCACCTGCACCTTGCCCTCCCGGCTATGTGCGCGGCGGGCAAAAATATCGAGAATGAGCTGCGTGCGGTCGATCACTTTGATGTCGGTCATTTCAGCGATGGCGCGTGATTGGGCCGGCGAAAGGGTCTGGTCAAAGATCACCATATCGGCGCCCTTATGAAGCGTCTGGATTAAGACTTCTTTCAATTTTCCACTTCCCAGCAGGTAGCGTTGATGGCCAGCTGGTATTCGTTGTGCCATCCGGTCGATGACCGTCACCTCGACTGAGGCTGCGAGCTCGGCCAGTTCGACCAGGCGATCCTCTTGTTCGGCGCGGCTCTGTGGAGAGGCGCTCACCAAGATCGCTGATTCCATGCCGGCTTTGACGGCATGATGGGCGCGTGCTAGCTGTACGGCTGCTTCCAGCTCCGCGATGAAGCTATCGAAAGGTATTGAGCACTGGTGGAACGGAGTGGGTGTGAGGATCTTGAAGAGCTGACCGGTCCCGTTAGGCGGCAGGAGGTGCGCGAGGTACAGATTGCCGGGAGTCCCATCCGGTGAGACGGAGAGCACACCGACCAGATCCAGACGAAGATAGGCAAGGTCGGTCAGGATTTCCTGGCTCAAGGGTTGGTCTTGCAGCTGGGTCCTGATCAGCCTTAGCCCTCGCAATGACCGGGAGCCGGCACGAAACTTTGCCAATGTGGTGGGGGATAGTGTGAGATCCGTTCCCACGATGATCTCTTCTACCAGACCGCGTCGTGTCAGCAGAACCGCAAGAGGTCGGTGGAGTTCCAGCGAGAGTGCGCCCATCGCGTTTGCCAGTTCCGGAGAGAGCACTTTGTCATTGGGCACGCGGCGTCGGTACAGCCGCTCGATGGCGGCAAGTTGGCTGGCGCGAAGTCCGGTGATCTGGCCGTGGATGTCAGGAATGGGAGAACTCCTTAGCGCTGGGCGTGCGCATACATGGGTTCACTATGAAGACCTGGTTGAATATCGAGATCACGACTTGCCTGAGCACCGGAAAGAAGCGTCTGGCGACCGGCCGCGGCTATCATTGCTGCGTTGTCTGTGCAAAACCCCATTGGCGGCAATGAAAGTTGCGCGTGCTCCTGTTCGGCTCGTTCTCGCAGCATGGTGCGTAAGCGAGCGTTCGCGGACACTCCCCCAACGACGGCGAGCGCAGAGAGTCCTGATTGGGCAAGGGCTGCGAAGGCTTTCTCCACCAAGACCTGGACAATCGCTTCTTGGTAGCTTGCGGCAAGGTCGGCGGTCTGCTCGTTATCGAGAGGAGTCCCCAGATCACGCAGCTTATAGAGCAACGATGTTTTGAGGCCGCTGAAGCTAAACTCGAGATTGTTTTTGCGCCGGTGAAAGCGAGGAAATGTAATGGCTTTGGGATTGCCCTGCTGAGCGGCTCGATCAATGGCCGGTCCCCCGGGGAACTCCATGCCGAGCATCTGAGCCCCCTTGTCGAAGGCCTCCCCGGCGGCATCGTCGCGCGTGCATCCGAGCAATGCACACTGTCCATCTAGTGCTCGTCGATACAGATGGGTGTGGCCGCCGGACACGACAAGGACAATACAAGGAAGTGGGAAGGTTGGGTCGGCAAGCCAGGCCGAGGCGATATGACCACTCAGATGATTCACGCCCATCAGCGGGATGTCTAACCCGTAGCTCAGTGCTTTGGCGTAGTTTACCCCGACCAAGAGAGCTCCAGCCAAACCGGGACCCTGGGTGACCGCAATGGCGACGAGGTCTTTCTTTGAGAGACGGGACTGTTCAAGCGCGTCTTTCACCACCACATCGATTGTGCCCAGATGGGCACGGGCTGCCAACTCCGGAACCACACCGCCAAACTTTGCATGAACAGACGTTTGAGAGGAAATGACATTTGACAGCACCTGTCCACTACCGTCAAGGACAGCGGCGGCAGTTTCGTCGCACGAGGATTCGATGCCAAGAATTGGACCTGCTTGCCAACGGGCGCTGGTCAGGGGGCTTTGCTCATGGGTGTGAGTCATCGGCTGTTACGGACGGAGCATGATCTGGACAGAATGACGCGACCCCTGCAGTAGTCCACCGCAGGGGTCGCAGACGCGTGTGTGGTGATGGCGGTGTCGTTGTAACCACGAATTGGTGGCTAGACTCCTGCCATCGCCTCCTGCTCGATAAAAGCCGGGGCGCCATCTCGTAGCACCACCTTGATCTTGCGGCTCTCCTTGAAACGGCCTCTGATGAGCTCATCGGAGAGAGGGTCACCAATGGCGCGCTGGATGGTCCGGCGCATGGGCCTGGCTCCGTACAGCGGCTCGTAGCCTTCCTTGATGAGCCACTGTTTGACTTCATCATCGACTTCAATCTCGAGGCCCTTGTCCACCAGACGGAGGTTCAGCTCGCGAATGAGGATATCGAGGATATTATAGAGCTGTTCCTTCTCCAGTTGATGGAAGATCACAATCTCGTCAACCCGGTTCAAGAATTCCGGACTGAACGATTTGCGAAGCTCTGCAAAGACTTCCTCTTTCTTCCGACGAGCCGCTTCACCTTCCGTGCTCTGGAAACCAAGGGAGACGCCCTTCTGGATCATCTTGGTGCCGATGTTGGACGTCATGATCACCACGGTGTTCTTGAAGTCCACCTTTCGACCCACGCTGTCTGTCAGCACCCCGTCGTCCAACACTTGGAGCAAGACGTTGAAGATATCCGGGTGTGCCTTTTCAATCTCATCGAATAAGACCACGGAATAAGGGCGACGGCGGACTTTCTCGGTCAACTGACCGCCCTCTTCATAGCCGACATACCCTGGAGGTGCTCCAAATAGTCTGGAGCTCGTGAATTTCTCCTGGTACTCGGACATGTCAACCCGAATCAGCGCATCTTCACTATTGAAAAGGAACGCAGCCAGTGTCCGGGCAAGTTCTGTCTTTCCCACGCCGGTTGGGCCCAAAAAGATGAATGAGCCGATGGGTTTCCGGGCCTCTTTCAATCCTGCACGTGAACGACGAATGGCGCGAGCGACGGCTGAGATGGCTTCATTCTGACCAATCACGCGTTTATGGAGGAACTCTTCCATGCGCAGCAGCTTATTGGATTCTTCCTCTTCGAGCTTGAAGAGTGGGATGCCAGTCATCTTGGAGACAACGTAGGCGATGTCTTCTTTGCCGATCACGGGCTTGTTCTTCTCCTGATTCTTTTTCCATTCCCGCTTGGATTCATCCAGGAGTTTGCGTAACCGTTCTTCTTCCTCGCGGTGCCGCACGGCTTCCTCGAAGTTCTGCATCGAGATCGAGAGTTCCTTTTCGCGCGACACTTTCTTCAGTTCCTGCTCCATCGCTTTCAGTTCTGTCGGGAGGGCATAGGCTTGGAGCTTGGCGCGAGAACCGGTTTCATCGATCAAGTCGATCGCTTTATCGGGCAGGAACCGGTCGGTGATGTATCGATCCGACAGCTTGACGGCTTCGAGAATGGCATCTTCCGTGATTTCAACGCCGTGATGTTCCTCGTAGCGATCCCGTAATCCTTGAATGATGAGCACGGTTTCGTCGAGACTGGGTGGCTGAACATGAATCGGTTGGAACCGCCGTTTCAGGGCCCCATCTTTTTCAATGTGCTTGCGGTACTCGTCCAACGTCGTGGCTCCGATGCACTGAATCTCCCCTCGTGAGAGCGCGGGCTTCAGCATGTTCGAGGCATCGATCGATCCCTCTGCCGCACCGGCTCCAACCAGCGTGTGCAGCTCATCGATAAAGATGATGATGTTGCCGGCTTGAACGATCTCCTTCATGACGACCTTGAGACGTTCTTCAAACTGCCCCCGGTATTTCGTGCCTGCTACCAGCGAGCCAAGGTCTAACGCGATCACGCGGCGCGAGAGTAGATTGTCAGGAACTTCCGACTGGACAATTCGTTGGGCGAGTCCTTCGACGATCGCCGTTTTCCCGACGCCAGCTTCGCCGATGAGCACCGGGTTGTTCTTGCTTCTGCGGCTGAGGATCTGTAGGACGCGCTCGATCTCGTCGGCACGTCCGATGACAGGATCCAGTTGACCCTCTTGGGCCAGCTGAGTCAGGTCACGACCGAATTCGTCGAGTGCCGGCGTATTGCTTTTCCGATCACGTTCACGCGGGGCTGATTTTCTCAGGAAAGTGACGGTCAACTGCCGTGCGGTCAGGAGGTTCGCTCCCAAGCTGCGTAGAATCTTTCCGCCAATCCCTTCCTCTTCCCGGAGGAGTCCAAGCAGGAGGTGTTCGCTTCCAATGTGGTTGTGTCCAAGCAGGCGCGCTTCCTCGACCCCGTACTCGATCACTTTCTTGACACGTGGGCTGAACGGGATTTCCCCGAAGGTCATCGTCGTTCCCCCACCGGGCAAATTGCGCTCGATTTCCAAGCGGATCTGCTCCGTAGAGAGCCCCATCTTTTTCAGAATCATGAGGGCAATGCCATCGGACTCACGTAATGTTGCCAAGACGAGATGCTCCGTTCCGAGGTAATCGTTCTGGTGCCGCTCGGCTTCCTCACGAGCGAGGATGATGATCTTTCGACCTTTGTCCGTGAATCGTTCGAACATCCTGCCTCCTTCTGGTGGATACGAGTAATGGCCGCGTTCGAGCAAAACCTATGGAAATACTTGGTCTAATTCTAACTAGCGCTCCGTTGAGTGTCAAGGTTGTGCGGGAAAGCGACAGTGATGCGAATGAACATTGGCATCGTGTCATCCTCTGCCCTCAATAAAACATAAGAGGTGCACCCACGTACTGCAGCAGCGCTTGCGTTGACTTCAAAAGAATCGTCCCTATAGAATCGCGCACATTTCATCCGGTTGTTGAGAGTTCACACCCATGAAAACCAAAAGTATTGGGATTCTGACCAAGCCGAAGTTCCCTGAAGTCAAGACCACACTGCACGCGGTAGTGATCTGGCTCAGGGCCCGGAGCATCGATGTGCTCTTGGACACTACATCAGCTGCTCTGCTCGGCGAACAGGGCGGAATTCAAAAAACGCAACTGGCGAGCGAGGCCGGTGTGCTCCTCGTCTTAGGTGGAGACGGCACGATGCTTAATGCCGCGCGACTCGCTGGGGAGCGAAGCATTCCGATTTTGGGTGTCAATATGGGCGGGCTCGGGTTTTTGACCGAGGTTCAATTGGACAATCTGTATCCGTCGCTCGATCGAGTATTTGCGAACGATTTTGTGCTCGATGAGCGACTCATGCTGAAGGCGCATGTCCATCGGCACGGAGAAACGGTTGCGCGAGGCGTGGTGCTCAACGATGTGGTGATTAGCAAGGGCACACTGGCCCGTATGATCGAATTGAAGATTGCCATTCAAGGTCAGTTTGTGACGAACCTGCGCGGGGACGGCTTGATCGTCAGTACTCCGACGGGATCGACGGCCTACTCCTTGTCAGCCGGCGGCCCCATTATCAATCCGGCTGTGCAATCATTAATGCTCACACCGATCTGTCCGCATACCCTGACGCATCGGCCCTTGATCGTTCCAGGAAATGCTGAAATCGAAGTGACGCTGACCAGCAAAGATGACGGAGCCATGGCCACGCTGGATGGGCAGGTCGGGATTGCGATGACTCAGGGCGATACGGCTGTGATTCAGGCTTCAGAGTATCGGACCAGGCTGATTCGGTTTCCGGAAAGCCATTACTACGAAGTATTGCGAGAAAAGTTGAAGTGGGGCGACGGGTAAGTTGTCCGCATTCGATACCTGTTCTACTTCCGACCCCGCTCGATCAAGCTCAGCATCTCTTGATTTACCGCGAATTTGAATTCACCGATGCAGTCAGTCGCACCGGTATGTGCTCTCTCCGCCGCTTCGAGTGCGCGGAGCCCATTTACATCGACCGGCTGGCTCTTGCGAGCTTTCAACATCGCATGCAGTTTGTCGAGCACGATCTTGGATGGGTTGTCTGTCGTTTTCGTGGCCAGATAACGGCCGACCACTTCTGCACACCAATCCCCGTCTCGTTTCGCCACTCCCACCAATCCGTCGCTTGCTTTTCTGGCCCATCCCGCTAGGAAGACTCCTTCGACGACTGTTCCAGTCTTCTCTTCATAGGCCTGAAACAGCGCATCGTCTGGGTCGTTCGTGGTCTTGTTCGGATTGGTGACATATACACCACCCTTATAGGGCAAGCCGACGGTTTCATCGACCTTGTCGCCAACGGCAAACACGACGCTGTCACAGGCGAACTCATAGTACTGCTTGAGCCCGACTGCCGCGGTATCTTCACCTTTCGGCTCCAACTTATTCTCTTCCAGCTCAAGTCCGCGAACGCGATTGTGTGCGTCGGTGAGAATGCGTTTGGGGGAGGCCAGAAACTTGAAACTCATCTTTGTGTCGCTAACTTTAGGCTCGCATTTGGTAAATTCGCCCGTCAGACCTTTCAAAACCTCATCAGCATGCTGTCCGACCGCTGCAAGGCGATCTTTGATACGAGTAAATTCTATTGTGATGCCATCGATATCCATGTTTGAACAAACGGATCGTATTTCCTTCGGATTGTACTTCCGTTCGACCGGACCCCTGCGTGCAATCGCCGTCACGCTCTCCACCTTCTTATAGCGGATCAACCAGTGCGCGATATCGACCATCACGTCGCCCGCGCCGATCACGGCCACATGCTTGCCCATGTCGAATGGTCGATCCCCGAACCCGGGCAACTGATTGAAGTGGTACACGACATCTTTTGCGTGAAAGACGCCCTTTGCCGAATCCCCTTCGACTCCGATCGTCTTCGTGCCCTGTGCTCCGATGGAAAAGACCACGGCGCTGGCGCCAAGCCCGCGCAGCTCTTCGACGGTGAGGTCTTTGCCGTTCCCTACGGAAACGTTGCCGAAATAATGGACGTTAGCTTGCCCGAGCATTTCCCAGTATTGTTTCTTGAGGCCACCACGAAGCTTCAGCTTGGCAGGAAAGATCCCGTATTCAGCTAACCCGCCAAATTTAATGTCACGGTTCAGGATGATCACTTCATAGCCCGCCTTCGCGAGCGAACTAGCCGCTGCCATCCCAGCCGGTCCGGCGCCTACCACTATGATCACATGCGTAGTCTTCGCGCTCATGCGTTCTTTCCTAGGTAATATAGATAGAGAAAAGTCTAGAACCTCAACAGTTCCGCGGACTTTAGCATAGCAGTTCTCAAGCTGTCAAAATCGTCAGGTATCAGACGGTCAGTGATCACCCACCCGCGCTCCCGACCGGCCCTCCTGGTTCGGTCATGCGCCAGGGGTCGAGAAGTTTAGCGAGGCGTTTCTCTGAAAGAACCTTCTGCTCTTTCGCCATCTCGCGCACGGTCTTACCAGATTTGTAGGCATCCTTGGCCAACTTCGCCGCTGCTTCGTAGCCAATCTCTGGAGCCAGGGCGGTACACATGGCCAGACTTTCTTCGATCAAGCTCTTGCATCGTTCCTCATTGGCCTTGATACCTTCGATGCACTTTGCGGCAAAGTTGTTCGAGGCAGTTGCGAGGAGTTCAATAGATTGCAGCAGGTTGTAGGCCATGACCGGCAACATGACGATAAGCTCAAAGTTCGCTGCCTGTCCGCCAATTGTCACGGTCACGTCGTTGCCGATCACTTGCGCGCAGACCATGGTGACGGATTCGGCGATCACCGGATTCACCTTCCCCGGCATGATCGAGGAGCCTGGCTGCGTTTCAGGCAGATTGATCTCGCCGAGACCACAGCGTGGGCCAGAGCCGAGCCACCGAAGGTCGTTGGCAATCTTCATGAAGCTCACGGCCAATGTCCGCAACTCCCCGCTCGCTTCCACCAGCGAGTCTTGCGCGGATTGCGCCTCGAAGTGATTCGTCGCTTCTTCGAATAAACAACCGGTTTCCTTTGAAATGATGGCCATCACTTTCGATGAGAACTTGGGATGACAATTCAAACCCGTTCCGACGGCTGTGCCACCCAGTGCGACTTCACGCAGAGCTGCTTGCGCGCGCTTCATGCGCGTGATGCCCAACTCGATCTGCCGGGCGTACCCGCCAAATTCCTGGCCGAGACGAACTGGGGTCGCGTCTTGCAGATGGGTCCGTCCGATCTTGACGATCTTGTCGAACTCTTTGGCCTTGCGATCCAGCGCCTTGTGCAGCCGGGTGAGCGCGGGAATGAGCTGTCGCTGGATGGTTTCGGAGGCGGCAATATGAATCGCCGTGGGGATCACATCATTACTCGACTGTCCGAGGTTCACATGGTCGTTCGGGTGCACGAGCTTGCTGCCTCGTGCTCCACCAAGCAGTTCCGTTGCGCGGTTTGAGATCACTTCATTCGTGTTCATGTTGGTAGATGTGCCGGAGCCAGTCTGGAAAATATCGACCGGGAATTCGGTATCGAGTTTCCCCTCCACCACTTCGGTGGCCGCTTGCTTGATGGCGTCGGCTGGTTTCCTATCGAGGAGCCTGAGAGAGTAATTGACGGACGCGGCGGCGCGCTTGATCAGTCCCATCGCGCGAATGACTGAGCGTGGCATCCGCAAGGGGCTAATGGGAAAGTTCTCGATGGCGCGGGCCGTTTGAACTCCATAATAGGCCTCGGTCGGGACGGCCAATTCTCCCATCGTGTCCCGCTCGATACGCGTGGCGGCCGGAGTGTGCTTCGATGGGGTCGTCGATGCGGTGGATTTCGTACCGGAAGACTTCTTCATGACCTGATCTCCTCGCTAAAAAGTCGTGTGAGCAAATGAGGGCGCATCTTAAACGGTTGCCGCAGGGAAGCTCAAGAGTGGTTGCGCGGATATTGACGGCTCGGTCGCCAGTTCGTTAGGTAGAGGCCATGGACCATGCGATGCCGATACAGGGCTTCAGTGTTGAGGCCTCTGCTGGGTTCAAAGGAGAGGACACCCCGCGAGCCTTTACTGTTGAGGGATCACGCCATGTCGTCGTAGACATTCTCGATCACTGGTATTCGGAGACGCATTCGTACTTTCGGGTGCGGACCGTAGAGGGTCGGTATGTGCTGCGGTTCGATCTCGATCGTCTCGACTGGGAACTGGTGATGGAGGAGCGTGCAAACTGAGCAGAAAAAGAAAGGCCCGCCGGAGCGGGTCTTTCGTGAGAGACACAGTGAGCGCCGTCTTAGGCGACTTGTACTTCGATAGCGCGCGGCTTCGCTTTCTCTGACTTGGGAATATGAAGATTCAGCATCCCGTCTTTGAATTCGGCCTTCACGCCGCTTTCATTCACCTGGTCCGGCAAGGAGAAGCTTCGGACAAACGTCCCGTACGACCGTTCGATTCGGTGGTACTTCGTCGTCTTCTCTTCCTTCTCCTGACGGCGTAGTCCTTGGATAGTCAGCACGCCCTCTTCCAGCGTCACTTTCACATCATCCTTCTTGACCTCCGGCAATTCCGCCTTGATGACGTATTCGCCCTCGGTCTCACTGATATCGACGGTCGGCATCCAGTCAGCCACCCTCAGCGTTTCTTTGCCGTTTGTCCTAGTCACGGGACGGGCAAACATACGGTTCAGTCGATCTGACATATCTTCCAGTTCACACAATGGATCCCAGCGCATCAGAGACGTCATGGCCTACCTCCTTGAGAATCGTTCAGTTCGTTCGTAGTGTTGGACACCGGCGCCGCGCCTGTCATTCTAACTAGACAAGAGATAATTGCGCTGCGCGGAGAGTCAAGGGGGAAGGATCGAACTTTGGAGCCTAGCGTTGTTCCAGTGGCAGATAGGGGCGATTGTGTTCCCCTGAGTAGATCTGATCCGGGCGGAATAATTTGTTCTCCCGTAACTGTTCCAGCCAGTGGGCCAGCCACCCCGAAACGCGTGCCATTGCGAAGAGCGGCGTGAACAGGTCCCGGTCGATGCCCATCTTGTCGTAGATGATGCCGGAGTAGAAATCGACGTTGGGATAGATCCCCTTTCCATTGAGCAGAGTTCCGGCTGCCCGTTCAACCTCGAGTGCGACCTGGTAGAGCGGGGAACTTCCGCATTCTTTGAAGAGGCGCTGGCAAAGGCCCTGGAGAACAGTCGCTCGTGGGTCTTTCACTTTGTACACGCGGTGGCCAAAGCCCATCAACTTCTTCTTATTGTTGAGGGCATCCTCGACAAAGGACTGCGCATGGTCTGGTGTTCTGATGTCTTTGAGCATCACCACGACTTCTTCGTTTGCGCCTCCATGCAGGGGACCTTTCAACGCGCCGATTGACGAAGCCACGACGGTATAGGGATCGGCCAAGGTTGACGCAGTCACGAGCCCCGTAAAGGTTGATGCGTTCATCGTGTGTTCCGCATGAAGAATGAGGCAGTCATCGAAGATGTCGGCCCACAAGGGGTGCGACACTGATTCGGTGAGCATATAGAAAAAGTTCTCGCTGAACCCCAACTCATCGCGTGGCGGGATCGGGGCATCGCCGTGACGGAGCCGTGCCCACGCGGCTACGATTGTCGGCAACTTGGCCACGAGGCGAACCGCGGACCAATAGTTATTCTCGATGTCTTTGACGTTGCGGCCTGGATAGAACATGCCGAGTGCCGCGACGGCCGCTTGCAAGGCATCCATGGGATGGCCCTGCTCAGGCAGACATTTCAGCAAGTCGATAATGCGGAATTTGATCCGGCGGTGGCGGGTGACATCGCTCGTCCATTGTTGGAACTCTGCCTGCGCGGGAAGATGGCCGAAGAGAAGCAGGTAAGCTGTTTCGAGGTACGACGAATGGGTGCAGAGCTCCTCGATTCGGATGCCACGGTATTCAAGTATGCCGCGTTGTCCATCGACATCGCTGATTGAAGAGGTGGCGGCTGGAACGCCTGCGAGTCCGGGCATGAAGTCATGCGGCATGATGTGACCTCGTTAACTGTCCACTCTGCGCGTACAATCTGCCTCTAGCCTAACATGAACAGAACAAAATGGCTGCGCTGTGTCCTTGAAATGGAAAATTGTGCTTGGCATACTGCTGTTGAGAGAGTGAGGTGCCGGAGAAGTCTGTGATGCTGCGCGTCATGTTGGGGCTCGGTTTGTGAGTGGAGGCCCCCGCTCGCTGGCCGACCTAGCGTACCGAGTCGTGAGATAACTGCTCCGGCGGATAATCTCGACCCCAAGAGGTGAGTGATGAAAAGAGCTGCAGTTATTGGGTGTGTCGTGGTGTTGGGGATCGGAGTCTTCGCTCTCGATCCTGCCATGGCAGAGGAGGAGATTGTGGCCTTCGCCGTGGTGAGTGAGTCGCCTAAAGATAAGACTCGCGTGTCAGCGAAGGTGGCGATTGAGGGAACAGTGACGGACCTGAAGTTGCTGGCGTCCGAGACAATTCTTTCGAATCTCATTTGGAAAAAGATTGAGATTTGCCATGCGATGAAGTTGGAAGGCCAGAAAGTGCACGAGGGGTTTCGTGTATCTTCGGTGCGGATGATTGATGGGGCGATGTTGCCGATGGTGCTGCAGGGATTTGCCGGGGATTGCTTACTGAAGAAAGCCTTAGAAGTGGCCCCGCTCGTCGACTAGGTTCGACAATCAGGGCACTGAGTCGGTTCTTGGTCCATCTGGCTCTCTTCACGAGTCAGAGAAAAGAGTATCTCACAGGCCTGGCAGGGGCGGATCTCAAAGTAGGCGATTCCTTTATCATCAATGTCGGTGGGAAGCAGGAGCTCAAGCGGATCATAGCCGACGATCCCACCGTCGCTAAACTTGACCAGGGCAATCCGGTCGTTGAAGACTTCGAATGTGGCTTCCTGCCCTTTTCGATTGAGCAAATGGCCGAGGACGAACACCGGCTGGCCTTTTCGTTTCGTTCGGAGGTCTTTCAGCGTATGCTGCGATTCAGTCGCGCAGGAGAACTGACCGGAGGAGCTGGTTCCTACCAACGGCATGGGACACACCCTGTTCCAGAAGTTGAATCGAGCTAGGGTCTAACATAGCATGAAAAATTCCGTCAAGGCGGGTTCATTCACCCAGGGAGTCTGTATGGCCGACATTACGATCTATCAAAAGCCGACCTGCACCACCTGCCGTCAGGCCGTGCAGATATTGAAAGACAGCGGCAAGCCGTTCACTGCGATCAACTATTATGAACAGAGTTTCACAAAAGGGCAGCTGAAGAGTCTCTTGAAGAAGGCAGGCCTCTCGCCCAAGGATGTGCTCAGGACCAAAGAAGACATCTATAAAGAGCTTGGGTTAGCCAAGAAGGATCTTTCAGAGGATGCGCTGCTTGAACTGATGGTGACGCACCCGGATCTGATTCAGCGGCCAATCGTGGTGAAGGGCGACCACGCGATTTTGGCAAGGCCAGCGGAGTCGGTGAAGACACTGTTGTAAGGTCTCCATTAGTTCTCGAATTCGCTGTAGGCGACGATACGTCCCGTTTCGGCATGGGCTGGTTTCGGACCGTCGGGCATCACCGTTCCTCGCTTCACGAGATTGCCCCCTCCCCTAGGCGGCCTTGGTCGCAAGGCCGAGTGTCGAAAGAGAATCCCCTGCCTCTACAAGGCCGATACTGGCGGTGAGGATGAGTTTGTCATCGCCAGATCGTGTGCGTGATGAGCGTGTTTCTTCCCACACTCGGTCTTGCCCCTGTAAGTAGAGCGTGGCTTGAGCCACCGCTTTTCGGATCGCCTCATGGCGAGTCGTCTCGCCGCCTCCG
This sequence comes from Nitrospiraceae bacterium, assembly GCA_023248355.1. Classification (GTDB taxonomy): domain Bacteria; phylum Nitrospirota; class Nitrospiria; order Nitrospirales; family Nitrospiraceae; genus Nitrospira_D. The sequence continues at coordinate 282 of JAHFES010000032.1, read as the reverse complement.
GGATCGTGCACGCCTGTTCGATCACTAATCGGACCGCCTGTTCACGAAATTCTTTTGTGCACTTCTGCCGTGGTAACGTTTCCATCCTTCCCCTCCAGACCTCGACTGTAGCAGGTTGAAGGCGTCCACTATTTCGATCCTAGCTCAATGAGCGTGAGGGCCCCAACGAAGGCCAAGAGAGCGGGTTGGGTGAGTATTGACCAATCCATGCTCAGCATTGGCGGGCGGGGCCGTTGCAATGATCGCGCGAGGTGGACACAAAAAAAGGGGGGGATGCGGAAT
>JAHFES010000031.1 GCA_023248355.1 Nitrospiraceae bacterium | reverse complement strand
CCACCGTTTTCTCGTACGCTTTGCGGGCATCCTCGTGATAGCAGACGTGGGTGAGATGTTTCTCCGGGCTATGCACGTCCATCGGTCGCGGGGCGACATTCATATCGCCACACCAGACGGCCGGCGCGGCCGGCGACAGATGTTTCTCGAAGTACTTCCGCAGCCGTTCGTACCAGCCCAATTTGTACGCATACTTCGGTGAATCGATTTCATAGCCCTGCGGCACATAGGTATTCACGATGGGTATCCCGTCGATAACCACTCTGAGCAGGCGCGCATCTTCCGGATCCCCGCCGTCGTCAAATCCATAGAACACCGCTTCGGGTTTCTTCCGGCTGAGCACCGCCACCCCGTTGTAGGACTTCATCCCCCGAAACGTAACCTCGTACCCGGACGCCGCCAGGGCCAGCAGGGGAAATTCGCTATCCTGCACCTTGGTTTCTTGCAGGCAGAGGACATCAGGCTTCTGACGATCGAGCCACTCCAGCACGATGGGCAGGCGCTTGCGCAGGGAATTGACGTTGAAGGTCGCGATTTTCATGGTGGTGGTCCTGAGGAACCGGCGGGGATGCTAGCAGATGACACGAGCGGGAACAAGCCATGATCCACAAGCCGATGAGGAGGCAAGAATATGCTCTACGCTTTCGTCATCTCGATGAGATAACGGCGGAGGATCGATTGCTCGACGCGAGAGCGCCCGCGATCCGGTGCAGGAAACCGGAGCACCAGGTGCATGTTCCCCGCTTCCGGCAACTGAATCGTGATGCGTGGTTCCGGCGAGGGCGCTTCGAGCAGGTTCGCTTGCTCCAACAATTTCATCTGCCGCGCCGCCTCCTCCATAAATGGGGCGCATTCGGCCTTGGCCACCTCTAACAGCGTCCGTTCAGCTCGCTGCCACCCCTCGTCGGTCTTGATCGGAATCACCAGCGTGTACAAGCCGTACTCTTGTTCCGGATTCTCTTTGATCAGTGGATTCGTAAACAGCAAGCTGTTCGGGAAGACGGTCACGCGACCGGTATACAAGTGGGCCGATTGTCCAGGACCGATCTCCAGCAGCTTTGTGGCAAAGATATCGTGGTCCAGCACGACCCCCCGATGTCCGGCGATTTGAATCCGATCGCCGACGGCATACACTTTCCCCCCAACCCGTAGAGCCGCGCCACTCCAGCACAAGATGAGCTCTTTCGTCGCCAACACGAGAGCCGCAGCCAGCGCGACGATCGAGACGGCAAAGGCTTGGAGTTCGTGCGCCCAGATGACCACGAGCCCGATGAGGAACACGAACACAATTGAGTTTCTGGTCGTGACCACCCATCGCCGCTTGGATTCCATCGAGAGGGTAGGATTTCTGGAGATCCATCGGACGACTAGTGTTCTGGTAATCACCAGAGACACCAACAGAATCAGGGACTTCAGTCCATCCAGGACAAAAAGACTATCAATCTGGATCCACCCTATTTGGGTCACAGGCGTCCCCTTGTCGTCGATCTCACACGGTCAAGATTCATCGTTCATCATCCGATACAGCTCGCGAGTAGGATAAAGGAACCAGCATGTCTACATCGCCTCTTGCGTCCGAGTCGGCGCTCGCCGCCTCGATTCGTCCCCGTCTGCATGGCACGCTTCAGTCCCTCTTTAATCAGTCAAACCCATGCTTACCAGCCCTGGAGAAAACCTGCCAGAAAATTCTCAGTCTAGCAGGAGGAATGACCGGGGCCGATCAGCTCGCACAACTTGTGAGCCGGGATCCTGGACTCACGTGCAAAGTGCTTCAGGTCGCGAACAGCATCGCCTATAGTCCGCAGCAAGTCATTACGTCGGTGCCGCACGCGGTCTCCTGGTTGGGACTCGATGTCGTCCGCTCGATCGTCACCGCCGCGCAGTTGGTGGAACAATTGCACGAGTGGCCGGATCAGCAACGAGTCGTCAGCGGCATCATCGAGCACGCCCTCGTCGCCGCTGTCCACGCCAATGAGCTAGGGCTGGCGATGGAACATTCCTCTCTGAGCCACCTCTTCAGTTCCACGTTGCTCTACTCACTCGGCGACCTCGCTATAGCCAACCACGCACCCGAGTTGTATCACTCGCTCCGCAGTCTTCGACTGACCGCAAAAACACCGGCGGCCCAAGTCATCGAGGAAACCGAACTCCTTGGGGTGCCAACGTTCCGCTTGGCCCAGGCCCTCGCCCAAATGTGGATGCTTCCCCCGCATCTGGTGGAACTGTTCTCCGTCAAGGTGGATGACCTAAACGGACGCTGGGAAAGCCACCGGCAAGCTTTCAATGGACTGGCCATAGGGTCGACCGCGTTGGTTGCCGCAATGGCCAGCCCGTCCTCACACACGGCGGTGGAAGCGGCGAAACACCTATTATTGACCGGCACCGCCCTGCCGTCTCATTTGTTCGGCGATACTATGGCGCGCGCGCTGGATCGTGGGAAGCAGCTTGTTCGCAGCGCAGGTTTGTCGTCAGACTTCTTAAAGGACCTGTCCGAGAAGAAGGCTGAGCGTCAGATTCCATCGGTACCGACCCAGGAACCAGCAGCTCCCACAGCCCCAACCTCAGCGCGCGAACAATCCGTTATGAAGACCAAACCACTGGAGACGCTCCAGGCCCTCCAGACTGCCTTGCAGGAAACCAAGGATCTTAACTCGCTCCTCGGAACCTGCGTACAGGCCCTGCATCGCGACGCGGGATTCACACGAGTTGCCCTGTCGTTGCTGAATCCGAACGACAGTGATCAGTTAATCGGACGGCTCTCGCTTGGCGTAGACCCGCCGGATGCTTATCTGGCTTGTCTGTCAGGATCGTTGAGCAAAGACCATCCCCTTTGGTTGCACTTACTGAAACGATCAGATCCCCAGTGGGTCAAAGATTTTTCGGCGGCAATGAGTGAACCCCCTCATCCGACCTTTCTCCGCCTATGGAACCCCGGATCGGCCATCATTGCACCGCTACGGATCGGCACGAGGCCGATCGGTATGATTTACTGTGATGCGGGTCCACTTCCGAATCAGATCCGGCCGGAGGACTACCAGGCCTTTCAACTGTTCTTCAACCAAACCACGCTGAGTATGAACCGGTTGGCAGGCGTCTTGTAAGTCGAGCAGGAACTATACGTTACTTCGCGGTCAGGGTCTCGCGAGTCCCAGGAACGCACTCTTCCCTCTTCCAGCTTTTCAGGACTTTTTCCTCGTTGAAGGTCAGGGTGTACCGATAGCAATACAGTGTGGGTTTGGGTCCTTCGCCAGCCTTGCCCATAATGGCACCAACCGATTGTGACGCATCTTTGATGAAGGTCGGATTCCAGGGATCAAGTTCTCTTTCGCTCATGGGGAACCGGTAGGTCCAGAGGCTGTCACCACCAAGGGCCGGCGTTTTCATTGTGTGGGGCGGTCCCAGTTTCTCGCGGATCTCCTCCTGCGTCAGCCGATCTGTCCCCTTCTTGAAGTAGGCATCCCGCCAGGGCCCCCCACAGGCCGCTAGAAAACCGGCAACGGCTATCGCAAGACTGAGCGCCATGAATCGAACTGCGCGCCTCGAATGCATCATGATCCTGAGTTCAACTGCTGCATCCGCTTGATCGAGCAGTAGAGGGCATAGCCCTGTGCCAGCATCCCGGTCACCAGCAACCCGAGCGCTGTCTGGAGCCAATGCGACGCGGGATAATCGAGTCCATACATCCCGAAAATGAACCCGAGGGCAATGGCGACAATCCCGACCGCGCGCGCGATGACGGCGTTCGTGCGCCAATTGACTGCGGAAGGATCCTTGGTAGGCATCATGCGACTACGCTACACCGGACTCGACAGAGAGTTCAACTCCGCTTGCTGCGAAGCTCATACGCCCGTGCGTCGAGAGCTGCCGCTTCCCCCTCACGGTGGAGTTTCCGTAACACCCCGGCCAGCTCTTCAAGGCTCTTCACGACATCCGGATGAGCCGGCGAGAGGGTCTTCTCCCGAATCGCGAGAGCCCGACGATAGAGCGGCTCGGCTTTCTCCGGCTGACCTTGCGAGACAAAGAGTAAACCCAGGTTATGGATCGTCAGCGCGACATCCGGATGATCCGGGCCGTGCAATCGTTCCTTGATGGCGAGGGCCCGATTCAGCAATGGCTCCGCTTGGGAAAATTGCCCATGCATCCGATGCAGGACCCCCAGATTGTTCAGCGTGGCCGCCACGTCGGCGTGGATTTCGCCGTGGGCATCTTGATAGATCTTCAGCGCCTGCGTGTATAACGGTTCGGCTTCGACATACTGACCCTGTGCCGCGAGGGCCTGCGCCTCGTTTGACAAGGCCACTCCCATGTGCCGATGGTGAAGACCGAATTGTTCCTCGGCCTTCCTGACCGCAATGGAGAAGATCCGTTCGGCCTCCGCATACTGACCTCGCTGCATCGCCTGCTGACCCGCGGCCATCGCAGATTCCCACGACTGTTGTTCGCACGCGATGAGCAGTAGCAACAAGCTGACCGTGGACATCGCGAGACGACCTGTTCTCATGACGACCTCAACTGTTCAACCAGGGATTCAGCCGGATAGGTCACGATCTCGGCCAGCGTGGGACGGTAGTGCGGCGTGCGGACCAAATCTTGTACTTTCCCATGGTAATACATGACGGCGATCAGTTCATGGATCAACTCGTCGGCGGACCCTCCCCCGATGGCGATGGCATCATGCTGGATCGAATCGGTCTTCATGGACGCGGATCATGGCATGCCACGCCCGCCCCTTCAAGACAGGGCTAGTCAACCAGGTGGGACAGGCGTCGAGTTATTATTCATTCCATCACCTCTCGATACCTTCAAGACAGGACTAGCCAACCAGGTGGGACAGGCGCTAGCATGCCGTGAAAGAGGAGGTGCGCAATGACCATTCCCCCAGGACGCTACCGCCATTACAAGGGTCAGGAGTATGAGGTCCTTGGCGTGGCCCGGCATTCTGAGACCGAAGAGGAGTTTGTGGTGTATCGTGCACGGTACGGCGAACGGGGACTTTGGATCAGGCCCGCTGCGATGTTTGTCGAAACCGTCATGGTGGCAGGCCGCCCTTGTCCACGATTTCAGTTGGTTACGGATGACCTCGCCCCTCCTCTCGACTGATATCTTCACCTTGGCATCATGAGCCACGACGAATTCCATCCGATCCCAGCTTAAGTATTTCCCCAGCTTTCCGATACAGCCGTTAAGGAGTCGCAGCATGCCCATCATCCTGGCGGTCAACGGCATTGTGGAAACCTACCCTGTCAAACCCGTTGCCCCTCGACCGTACCATGTCGAATCCATTGAGGCCCAGGGAGAGAACAGCCAACGGCCGTCTTCGTCAGATCGGTCGGTCTTAGCGGCACAGACCGCCTACCAGCAGCAGACCCGCCAGGAACAGCAGCCCAAGCCGGTGGTGCTGGCCCGTGATCTGATGACCTCGCCTGTTCAGACTCTTCCTTCGGACAGTACGCTCGCTGAAGCCTGGGCGGTGATGAGACGGAGGGGATTCCGCCACATCCCCATCACCTCCATGCATGGCACACTCGTCGGCATGGTGTCTGATCGCGATCTGCTCCATCATGTGCCTGAGCTGATCACTATGGCGAATGCCAGCCAGGCAGCCCAGCGCAGATTGGCGGAGATCATGACCTCTCGAGTTATCTCAGCCACACCCACAACGGACATTCGGGATATTGCGCGGGTCATGCTGGATGAGCGGATCCATGCGGTCCCGATCCTGGACGGAAGCCGCCGTCCAATCGGTATTGTTTCCGGACACGATCTGCTTCACGGTATTGCGAACCACAGCCCCATCGAGCTCTGGACCTAGCCCCTCCTTTTGACGGCATGTTCTGTTCTGCACGCCAAAACAAATGGTCAACTCCATCAACAGGTTCGTTCGCCTTCTCCTCGAAGGGCCGGCCCCCGCTTGGAGGAGTTCAAGTGTCCTTTGCATTCTCGCAGCGTTTCAGGGCAACCGAGTCCAGCGTGAAAACGTCGCGGCCTGCCCGACTCGCTTCCCTTGCTCATCCATGACATTCCACACGATGGCCGCTTCGACGAGGAACCGTTGGCCCGTCGCTGAAATTCTGACGCCCCGGTACCGATCGAAATGCCCCTGCTCCTCCACAAGTTGCAACATGCCGGCCCGCTCCTCTTGATTCACCGGCTCAGCCGTCTGACGCGACGGGGTGCGGGTCAGCTGCTCCCACGTCATCTCCCACAAATCCAGTGCGACCCGGTTGCCATAGTTCAAGATCGGGTCCGTTTCCATCCCGTGTGAGACCACCACAAAGGGCGCAGAGAATAAGAGCCGAGCCTGTTCTGAAACGGTCCCCTCGCGAGCGAGCAGTTCCTGACCGGTCCAATGGTGGAAACTGTCGAGCAGCCGTTGCGACCACGTGATGATCGAGGCGCGCGCCCAGATTGGATCAACCACGACGTTTCCTACTCCCACCACCGAACAAGCGGAGCCTGCCGCCTCACCGCCGTCCAGATACCACCTCCCCGAGGTGGTTGCAAGGCTGAGGGTTACCGTTGGCTAGAGTTGGCTTTACGGACGATAGGTCGAGGCAGAAGACGATATTCAACGAGGCGGCAACTGCAGAAGGCCATCTGACGGGTCTCGGTCGTCACGCAGACGATGATGGAGTGGCAAAACGCGCAGTCGAGAGACCGCATGTCTCGCTTGATTGTCCAGCGGGGGATGGAAAGGGATTCGGGGTTGAGCGTCGGTTCATCCATCACCTTTCCTATCGGCGGAACGATCGGAAACCTAAAGCCCATGCTCGGCTGACAACCCTGTCCCTGGTATGCGACCAAACGCCTATGTATAATGGGCTTCTTTCTGAACTTTAGTGAAGGCAGCACGACGAGGAGTATGTGATGGCAGGTACAACGTTATTCGACAAAATTTGGGAGTCCCATGTCGTCCGCGCAGAACCGGACGGGACGACGCTGCTGTACATCGATCGGCAGCTCGTCCACGAAGTCACATCACCTCAGGCATTTGAAGGATTGAAAATCGCCGGGCGCCGGCCCCGACGACCAGCCGCAACACTGGCGGTCCCCGATCACAACGTCCCCACGACCGACCGGACACTGGCCATCGCCGATCCGATTAGCGCCAAACAGATCCAGACGCTTGAAGAAAACTGTCGGGACTTCGGGATCACCCTGTTCAGCATGAACGATATCAGGCAAGGGGTCGTGCACGTCATTGGCCCCGAGCAGGGCTTCACCCTCCCGGGCACGACGATCGTCTGCGGAGACTCACACACGTCGACACACGGGGCGTTCGGTGCACTGGCGTTCGGCATCGGCACCAGCGAAGTGGAACATGTGTTGGTCACCCAATGCTTGGTTCAGAATCGGCCCAAGACCATGGAGATTCGTGTCGACGGGACCCTCCCGGATCGCTGCTCGGCCAAAGACATCATTCTGGCGATCATTGGAAAGATCGGTACTGCCGGAGGAACCGGTTACGTGATCGAATTCACGGGCTCGGCTATTCGCGCGCTCAGCATGGAAGGCCGCATGACCCTCTGTAATATGTCGATCGAGGGCGGGGCCCGCGCGGGCATGGTAGCGCCCGATGACAAAACGATCGCCTACATCCAGGGACGGCCACTCGCTCCGAAGGGAGACCTCTTCGAAGATGCGGTTCGCGCCTGGCAACAGCTCAAGACTGATTCAAACGCCAGATACGATGCGACCGTGACCTTACGGGCCGAAGACATTGCGCCTCAAGTGAGTTGGGGCACAAGCCCCGGCATGGTCACCGGCGTGGACCAGAACGTCCCCGATCCACGCACGATGTCGGATGAAAAGACGAAGCACGCCACAGAGCGGGCGTTGGAATACATGGGACTCTCCCCGAATATGCCCATCACCGACATTCAGATCGACAAGGTCTTTATTGGTTCCTGCACGAATGCCCGCATCGAAGACCTGCGCCTGGCGGCCAGCTTCGCGAAGGGCAAGAAGGTGGCGAAGACGGTGCACGCCATGGTGGTCCCAGGATCAGGACTGGTCAAACAGCAGGCTGAGGCGGAAGGGCTCGACCGCGTGTTCCGCGAGGCCGGATTCGAGTGGCGGGAGGCCGGCTGCAGCATGTGCCTGGCGATGAATGCGGATGTCTTGCAGCCTGGCGAGCGTTGTGCCTCCACCAGCAACAGGAATTTTGAGGGACGCCAGGGAGCTGGAGGCCGGACACATCTTGTGTCACCCGCGATGGCGGTCGCCGCAGCCGTTGAAGGACATTTCGTCGATATTCGCAATTGGAACTAATAGAGGACCCATGCAAGCATTTACGACGCTGACTGGACTGGTTGCTCCTCTGGATCGTGTCAACGTGGACACGGACCAGATCATCCCCAAACAGTTTCTGAAGACGATCAAGCGCACAGGCCTCCGCGAAGGCCTGTTCTTTGATTGGAAGAAAAAGAAAGACGGGTCGCCCGACCAAGAATTCTTCCTGAATCAACCCCGCTATCAATCCGCGACGATCTTGCTGACCCGCGACAATTTCGGTTGCGGGTCGTCCCGTGAACACGCCCCCTGGGCCTTGCTCGATCAAGGCTTCCGGTGCGTGATTGCGCCGAGCTTCGCCGATATTTTCTATAACAACTGTTTCCAGAACGGGATCTTACCGGTCGTTCTGAAGTCGGACGAGGTGCTGTCTGTCATGAAAGAGGTGCTCGGCAAAGAAGGCTACCAGCTCACCGTGGATCTCGGCAACCAAACCGTGACGACACCGGGTGGAACGACCTATCGATTCGATATCGATCCCTTCCGGAAGGATTGCCTCTATCGCGGACTGGATTCGATCGGATTGACCTTGCAACACGAACCGGCGATTACGGCCTACGAAACCAGACGGAAGACCGAAGCGCCCTGGTTGTTCGCCGATCTCCGTCCATAACATGAGAAGAGCGTGATGAACTGGTCGGCCGTCCTGTTCCCCGTCATGTGGCTCTGGCGCCCGAAACTCTTTCTGACGCTCGTGTTCTTCATCGGCGCGGCTTATCTGCTCGTTGCGTTCAACTACAGCTACTCCGACGGCAATCGTGCCGGCTACATGCAGAAGTTTTCCAAGAAGGGCTGGATCTGTAAGACCTATGAAGGCGAGCTGGCGATGACCACCGTCCCGGGTGTGGCGCCGATCCTCTGGGGCTTCAGCGTGTGGGACGAACGCGTCGCCGAGGACCTCGCGCGCGTGATGGGCAAACGCATTATTCTGCACTACAAAGAGTACCGCTACCTGCCGACCACCTGTTTTGGTGAAACGGACTACTTCGTTGATCGCGTAGAAGTCCAAGAATAGATTCCGCTCGTGTCCCCTACAGCCACTTTCGCCGCTGGAAGCCGATCAGCATCGCGGCGGCGACCACCCCCATCAGCCCGAGCACCAGGGGATAGCCCCATTCCCATTTCAGTTCCGGCATGTGCTCAAAGTTCATCCCGTAAATGCTGGCGATGAAACTGAGCGGCATGAAAATCGTTGTGATGACGGTCAGGACGCGCATGACGGCATTGAGCCGATAGCTGACGCTGGACAGATAGATGTCCAAACTCGACGAGACCATTTCGCGCAGCGTCTCAATCGTGTCCACAATCTGCACGACGTGATCGTACACATCGCGAAAGAAGACCTTCGTCGATTCATGGAGGAAAGGACACTCAGTACGAGAGAAACTGTTCGTCGCTTCCCGCAGCGGCCACACGGCCCGGCGCACGAACAACAGTTGCCGCTTGAGCGTATGAATGTCCTTGAGGGTATCCCGCTTGGGATCGGCCATGACCTTTTCCTGGAGCGTCTCGATTCTTTCTCCCAGCGCTTCTAAGATGGCAAAGTATTGATCGACGATGGCGTCGACAAGGGCATAGAGAAGATAATCGGACCCGTTCTGACGAAGCCGGCCTTTGCCTCCCCGCAGCCGTTCTCGCACAGATCGAAAGGCATCGGTCCCATTTTCCTGGAACGACAGCACGAAGTTGCGTCCGAGCACAAAGCTTACCTGCTCGACGAGAATCTCTCCTCGATCCGTCAACGACAGCATCTTCATGACCAGGAAGAAATAGGTGTCGTAGTCGTCGAGCTTGGGCCGTTGATCGGTATTGGCAATGTCCTCTAAGAGAAGCGGATGGAGCGCGAACTGTTTCCCGATGGTTTCGAGAACGTCGACGTTGTGGACGCCGCCGACATTGACCCACGCCACGGTCTCGTCGGCAGGTGGCTGAAGTTCGTCCAGATTCGTGACCACGCGCTCCTCGCACCGTGCACCCGCGTAGTTGAACAGGGCGATCTTGACGGCCTCAGCCTTGTGCTCACCGATGTGGATCAGCGTGCCGGGCGGCAATCCCGTTTTCCTCGATCGTTTCTGGACAAGCTTCACAGTAACCTGCTTGTACGCAGATTCTGGTACGAGGTCAAGCACGCAGTGTCGCACCCTCCTTTCCTTCTGCCTCTCGCCTTGTTACTCTGCCGGTATGATGTGGGACCACGAACTCCGTACTCTGAGCGACGCGATCCGGATCGCCGGCGCAGAAGCCTTGCGGCTCGCGTCGGACGGATTTGAGACCTACACCAAGGCGGATCAGTCCCCGGTGACGTCCGCAGACTTGGCCGTCAACCAGATTCTTCAGACCCACTTGCTCAACATGTTTCCCCATGATGGATGGTTATCGGAGGAGTCGCCCGACAGTCCCGCCCGGCTTCACAAGGCGCGCGTCTGGGTCATCGACCCGATCGACGGCACCAAAGCATTTATCAGGCGCGAACCAGAATTTTGCATTTCTGTGGCCCTCGTTGAAGCAGGCCGTCCGGTAGTGGCAGCCATCTTCAATCCCTCGACGAACGAGCTCTTTTCGGCCACTCGTGGAGGTGGCCTCCATCTCAATCACACGCCGGTCTCCCCACATGAACACCGGGCCGATCAACAACCAGTGATCGCACTCAGCTTAGGGGAGCAGCAGAGCGGCCGCTTCAAGACAGTCGAAGCGTACGCCACCAGCCGCCCCATGCGTTCCATTGCGTGGGCTCTCGCCCTTGCCGCGAGTGGACGGATTCATGCGGTTGCCACGTTTGAATCTGAGAATGAATGGGACGTGGCAGCAGGGACGCTGCTGATTGAAGAAGCAGGGGGGACCATGCATGACGGGTCTGGAAAGGTCCTCGGATTCAACCGACCTGAACCTCGCTATCGGGGAATCATCGCCACGAGCCGGCACTGTCCCGACCCCGTGGCCCAACAACTCCGGTCCCTTTCCCGCATGTCGACGTAACGTAGGAGGCTGGTCATGCATGTCGCTGTGTTAGGTATTGGTTTGCTCGGCCGGGCCGTCGCCGAACGGGCTGGACGGAATTCGTGACCTCCTTGAAGGCACGATCGCGAGAGGCTACGGCGCAGTGGATTACTCAGCGGTGTGCGAAGAGATCAACCCTCAGCGCTAGGGGGGATCAGGGTGCAGGCGGCTGGTCGCTGAGGTTCGTGAGGGATGTCTTCTTGCTCAGATGGATGGTGTTATAACTTCGCTTGCGTCAGCCGCCGGCACGCCTCGTCGAGATCAGCGTCGGTCTTGGCGTAGCTGAAACGAATGAAGTTGGCCCCTTCCGGACCTGAGAAGAACGCTTCTCCCGGCACACCCGCCACTCCGGTTTTCTCCAAGAGATACATCGCACGGGCCTTCCCTGCCGTACCCGGAAGCTGTGACACATCCGCCAGCACATAGTACGCCCCATATGGAATCGACGGCGTCAGCCCGGCCTTGGACAACGCGCTGCAGAATCGATCTCGCTTCCGCTGATACGCGCGGGCAAGGTCCTGATAGAACCCATCGGAAAGTTCATGAATGCCCCTGGCTACGCCCATCTGAAGCGGGGCCGGCGCACACACATAGAGCAAATCGTTCATCGCGCCAATGGCCTGGGCCCATGGCTCTGCCGCCACGCTGTAGCCGATCCGCCAGCCGGTCACGCTGAAGGTCTTAGAGTACCCGCCAATGGTAATCGCCCGATCGGCCATGCCAGGCAACGTCGCAATACTGAGATGGCTTCGTCCGTCGTAGAGAAAATACTCGTAGATCTCGTCCGTGAATACAAACAGATCGTGCTGGCGCACCAATCCCGCGACCCCTTCCAACTCCTCTCTCGTGAACACTTTTCCGGAGGGGTTGCCCGGCGAATTGACGATGATCGCTTTGGTCTTCACCGTGATGGCTTGCCGCAGTTGGCTGAGCGAATAAGTCCACTGCGGCGCCTGCATCTTCACAATCACTGGCACAGCCTCGACGGCCAGCAGAGCGCTGATGTGGTACTGATAGTAGGGCTCGAAGAGAACGACTTCGTCGCCGGGATTCAGGAGCGCCGCACAGGCACAGTGAAAGGCCCCTGTCGCTCCCGCGCTGACCGTAATCTCGGTCTCGGGATTGGCCTGAATGCCATTGTAGTGCCCCAGTTTCTTGGCGATAGCCTGCCGCAATTCCTGGAGCCCGTCATACCTCGTGTAGACATTGTAGCCTTGTTCCATGGCCCGTTCAGCGCCTTGGAGGACCACGGGCGGGACTGGCGTATCGCAGACCCCCTGCGCCATGTTGAGCCCTTTCATGCTCACGCAGGCCTGCGTCATCGCCCGGATTTCCGACTGAGCCAAATCTGCCATCCGCCGACTGACCGTTCTTGCCATCGTCTGATCTCCCCCCTCTGATTACCAGGCTCCTTTGTCGCAAACGGAAGGGCAGGCGTCAAGATGGCATCGGGACGGAGACTACAACACAGGAGAACAGCAGCCTGATCAGGTGATCGTGCATTGGATCGAGGGCCAGGAATTCGGTCTGGAATCCACCAGCATTCGCCTCGGCCAGCGAGGGCGCCTTCGGACCTTGATCATGAGGGCTAGATCTCCGGAGGGCGCAGCCAGCGGCTCGGCGCATTCCCGCTATCATGTCCTCCCAGCGACGGAGGATTCAGAGCGCGAGGGCGTCAGAGCTGTGGGTGTTTCACCGTGTGGCGGCATGCGATATCTCGCGTAGTACCGCAACACTTTCCGGACATAGGATCGGGTTTCGCGAATCCGTGGAATCTTCCCTCCTTTCACGCGATGAACGCCGGCATTGTACGCCGCGAGGGCCAACGGCAGGTCGCCGTCGTAGAGTGTGAGCAGATGCCGGAGCTGTTTTGCGCCCCCGCGAACATTTTGGATGGGATCGTGGATGTCTGCGACTCGCAATGTCGCAGCCGTATCCGGCGTCAATTGCATCAGCCCCACAGCACCCTTGCGAGAAATAACGTCGGGACGGAAATCCGACTCGACTTTGATCACGGCCAGCAAGAGGGCCGGATCCAGCCGATATCGCATCGCATAGAAGGTGACCGCTCGCTTCAGTTCCTGCTTGCTGTAACGCGGACGCCCGTCGTAATCGGATTTCGTGGGAAGCGCAGTCGTGAGGACCATCGCCCCTGCGATCAGCACGGTGCAGACGCCGCGCACGAGCGAAGAGACGGAACAGCAGAGCCATGTCGGTGTTGTAAGAGCCATGTGGCGACCTGATCGTTCCATTGCTCATGGAAGGACCCGGGTCACTGTTCTCTTACCTCAAGAGCCGTGCCGCCCCCAGGGAGTCATAACCCCATGAAGAACCGAGCAAAGAGAGACAGTTATATTCTCGGTGGTGCCCCCAACGGACATTCTGACCATTTTTTGCCAGAGCAGATTAGGTGGTGGTTTGTGGAGTGATCGAGGGGATCTAGACTACGAGGACCGCGATAGCACGGATGAAGACCCTGAGCAACACACGTATCAGACGCGTCGCGAGTGGATTACGGCTTTCCCCATAACGCCTCCAGGCGCTGTGCGCGACCGCAGCTGAATTTGTAGTACTTATACCGGATCGGGTTCTTCTTGTAGAAATCCTGGTGGTACTCTTCGGCTGGATAAAATGTCGATGCCTTCACAATCTGAGTCACAATCGGCTCGGAAAACCGTTTGGACTGCTCAATCGCGCTCTTGGATTCTTCCGTCAGCCGCTTTTCCTCATCAGTCCCATAGAACACCGCGGACCGGTATTGATTGCCATGATCGCAGAACTGAGCATTTGACGTCACGGGATCGACGTTGTGCCAGAAGGCTTCGAGCAGTTGCGGGTAGCTGACCTTCGCCGGATCGTAACTGACCTCGACGGCCTCAGCGTGACCGGTTTGACCAGCAGACACGTGCTCGTAGGTCGGATTGGCCACCGTCCCGCCCATGTAGCCCGAGACCACCGCCGTCACGCCCTCCACTTTCTCGAACGCCTCTTCCATGCACCAGAAGCAGCCTCCCGCAAAATAGGCCTTCGCTGGGGCCGCCGCCTCAACTGCCACGCTAGGGAACCAGGCTGCGATTCCTCCAAGCATCAAGAGACTGACCGTGAGGCCAACGAGACATCGAGATGAAATCATGGCGGTATCCTCCCTTTGCGACGTCGTTCGAGCGAGACACCCGTGCTGCATCTATAGGATGGGCGACTTCCGTTTGAGCATACCGGCGTCCTCGTCGAGAAGGGCGAACTCTCCGGCATTCTGAATCCCTAATCTCGCCTTACACCGACAGCTCATCATACTCGCTGCGTTCCACCGCTCTCGCATGGCGGTGGCGCCCTTCCATCTGTTTCATAATGAGCGCAATCGCCTCTTCCGGTGAGGACGCGGCGGAAACCAGTCGCTTCCCGAGCTTTCGAAAAAACGCGACGTCCGCAGGGGACGCCTCCACGAGGATGACCGGCTTCCCCGCCTTCACGGCCAGCGCCACTTCGGACACCGTGCCCGACCCGCTCAACCCGCAGGCCACGACCACGTGACTGGTCAGCACATTGATGTTGTTGCGGCCACTGCCCATTTCCGTAATGATCGACACATCGACGTGGCGCGACACCTTGTCCTTCGCGGTGGGCAAAACGCCGATCGTCAAACTCCCCCCAACCCGCTTGGCGCCTTCGCACGCCGCATCCATCACGCCGACATCGCGGCCGCCGGTGAGCACGACCCATCCGCGCCGGGCGATGAATTCTCCCAACAATCGCGCGTTGTCCAAATCCTTCTTCTTGGCCTTGGCCGGCCCCATCACGCCCACCACAAATCGCATCGTCCCTCCAACAGGAAATTCTGGTCAGAACCGTGACGCGGCTAAGGTCACATCCGCATAGGTCCAGGCTGCCTTGAATTGCTGCTCCACGGTCTCCGCCTCGCTGTTTTTCTGCTGGGCACGGAGGCTCTGCGTCAATCCGAATAACGTCCAGCCGTTCGAGGGATTCTTGGCAAGATCAGGCCGGTACACAGCTTCTGCTTCGCCCGGCTGTCCCGCTATCAACAGCGCGGCACCGAGATTGTCGAACAATTGAACAGACTGGCGCGCCTCGGAGGGAGGCGCCGCACGGACCTGATTCGGATACAATCCGATGAACCAAGCGACTCCGCACAACAAGAATCCGCCGAGAATCCGGCTTGTCAGCATAGAGCGATGTGTCCTGAAAAACGGCGACTCGTTGATACGGCGGGGCAAGATGGGGTAATCACAAATCCGGTCGGCTCGCCGGTCGAACCTAAAAACTGAGTGAAGACGATTTTGGAGCGTCTTTCTGCGCAACCGTCTTGTCTTTCATGCCCGAACTCTGACGGACGGGTCTATTCCGCTTTGCGGGGGCTGAGGCGACTCCCGCCGTCACGGGAGACAAAGAGCTTACTTCCAATTCCTTGCCGAGGTAGACGAGCACTTGCTGCTGAGAGACAACCAAGGATTTCAGCTCCTGAATTTGTGCCGAAAGACGGGCAATGTCTTGCTGCTGGCTGAGGAGGTAGGCTCTGAGTTCAGCCACTTCCTCTGGTTGAACTGCAACCGACCGTGCGACTAACTGCAGCGGATTTACGTCTCGCTCGCTATCCGAAGCGGCAACAGCCTTGGGCCATTCTCGAACCATCTCCGATTGTTCCACTCCCTCATCGAAGCGCTCGCCGGGATCGGCAATTGGCCCGATCCTGTGCTCGTCCAGACGACCTGGTGAAGCGGTTTTCACGCCGATCATCGCCTGCGCCACACGTCCGACCTGCGCAAAGACCTCCACAATCCCTCGCACGCAGACCACCCCTGATTCCATCAGAGCCTGACCGAACGACCGATTCGATGGTCGTCGAGCCGCGGACAGTTGTTCCGGCGTGGGAATGCGATGGATCAGATTGATCGGCTCATCGCTAAACCGACGGGACATAGCACATCTCCTAAGACAGGATGGCACGCCAACCAACATGGCCCGAACACATGTGGTGCAGTGCCAACGATCCGTATTGGTGAGATCGACGCGCGCGCGTTGCGCTCGGATCCAGAACGCTCTTCTGAACACATTGTTGTCTACTCCTGACCGAGGGAAGAGTCAACGTTTTTCATCTGAATAGGGAATCAGGGAGGTAACAGATTCGACGTAGCCCATCGGATTCCTAGAATCGGGTCACGCTCGAAAAATTGAACTCGGGCAAGACCATCGCCGGCGCCAACATCTTGCCGGTCTCTGACGTCATGGCTTCCATCGGAGACGTCCAGGCGTCGATCTGCCGAAACGCCCGAAGCGGACTGTCATGGAATCGGAAATTCTTGACCGCGGACACGATCTCTCCCTTCTCGACGAGAAACGTCCCGTCGCGGGTCATGCCGGTCAGGGTGAGATCGCTCGCATTCACCGAGCGGATATACCAGAAGTTTGTGACCAGGATGGCATGATCGGTGCGCTTGACCAGATCCTGAACGCTGCCACAGGCCGCCCCGTCGGCAGACAAGGCGGGAGCCTCCAACGTCGGAATCGCCTGCACACCGTGAGCGTTCGCCGTGAATCGATCGTACGACAGTTGCTTCAAGACTCCATGGTCGAACCAGACCGACGACTCGCTCGGCAATCCTTCGTGGGTAAATCCGACCCCCAGCAGATCAGCATGACCAGGCACATTCTGCAACGTCAGCCGTTCATCCACGATGCGCTGCCCCAGTTTGTTGGCAAACGGGCTGGTGCCCTTCTCGTAGGACTTCGCGTCGAGTGCCCAGAGCAACCCCGACCAGAGCCCCGCGACGGCAGCCGGCTCCAGAATGACTGGATACCGTCCAGGCGGGAGTTCGCTGATCTCTCGGCCGCGCTTCGCCTTGTTGATGGCCGCCAGCGTCCGCTCTTGAATCTTCAAATGATCGATCGATCGATGGGCTGCGGCGCTCCATCCAGTGGCGTCGCCCGCTTGGACCGTGAGACTGAACCGGGCGTCCGCGCGGGACTCGTAGCCGAACAGTCCGTTGCCGGCTGCGATCCCCACCGACGAGACCGACGACGACACGATCCCTGCGGCCATGAGATTTTCCATGCGGCATTGCCCGATCGCCTCGTTGGCATATTCGAGCCGTCGCGCAGGTCCGGCGACCACGGTTTCGGGTCGAGCGGTCGGACGCACGGCAAAGACCCGCGGTTCCGGGGGCGGAAGATATTCAGGATCTTCCGGCGAGACGCGGGCAATACGCTCGGCTCGCTCGAGCGTGGCCTGAATCGACCCGGCCGTGAAGTCCGTCGTGCTGGCCGTACCCCGCCGTCCGGCGTACGCAACCGTGACCGACAACGTGCCTCGCCTCGTATCGACATTTTGGATGACCTGATTGTTGGCAAACCTGGTGGTCCCCGTATGGTGATCGTGCAGGGTCACGATCGTGTCATCGCCGGACGAGCGGGTCAGGACCAGATCGGCGAGGAAGCGAAACTCTTCCCGGCTAGTCATCTTAGGCCAGGACTTTGCGGGCGAGACGCTCATGATCGGCCTTCCCCCCTGATGACCTGGATGTTCCGAAACCGTGCGGGCGATGCCGCATGGGTCATCCAGCCCGATTGACCCGGTTGCCCCTTGCCACACGTGATGAATCCATAGCGTCGGCGAGACGTCCGGTCAGCCACGCCGTCACAACTATTCCAGAACTCGGGCGTGATTCCCTGATAAATCACGTCGCGGAGCATATGGGCGCGCTTGCCGTTCTCGATCAACCAGAAGGCATCGCCGCCAAACTGAAAGTTGTAGCGTCGCTGATCGATGCTATAGGAGCCGTGACCTTCGATATAGATGCCACGCTTCACATCGGCAATGAGTTGATCGACCGTCGCCGAACCTGGCTCCAGCCCAATATTGGCGATGCGCACGATCGGGACGCTCCCCCAACCGTCAGCCCGGTTGGAACCGCGCGAGCGCGTTTCACCGATTGTTTGTGCGACTTCCCGGTTCGTGCAGTAGCCGACAAAGATGCCCTCGCGGACAATGTCCCACGTTTGGCAGGCCACCCCATCGTCGTCATAGCCTGTCGCCGCGAGGGTTTCGGGTTCCCTGTTATCGGCCACGAGGTTGACCTGCGGCGAACCATAGCGGAACGTCCCCCGTTTCTCGGGCGTGAGAAAACTGGTGCCGGCGTAATTGGCCTCGTAGCCAAGGGCCCGGTCAAGCTCGCTGGGATGGCCGCACGACTCATGTATCGTGAGGGATAAGTGCTCGGGATCGAGAACAAGATCGAAGCTGCCGGCATCCACCGCCGGAGCCGTCACCTTCTCGACCGCTTGCGCCGCGACGCGCGGAGCTTTCCGGAGAAAGTCGGCCTCCTCGATCAACTCGTACCCCACACGCAGGTGCGGTGTATTGAAACTCCGCGATGCGAACCGGCCGTCCTGGAGCGCCGTCGCCGTACAGTCTCCTTGGCCGGCGAGAAGGTCGAATTCGAGATGCGTGCCCTCCGTCGAGACGAAGAGTTTGCGGTCGCGTCTGGCCCAGAGACTGGCGCTGCTCCGCACGATCCCCTGCTGCCGATGCAGTACCTCCATAGTCCGGAGCAACAGATCCGTTTTCTTTTCGAGCGGCACCGCGAAGGGATCGACACGACAAGGCGTCACGATCCGGTCGCGATAGACCGGTTCCTCGGCCAACCGGACTTTCTTGATCGCGAGCGAGGCCGAGCCCTTCGCAATCTCGATGGCAAGATCGGCCACGCGCGGCACTTCTTCCAGCGAGAGAATAGAACTAGCCGCGAATCCCCAGGCTCCGTGATAGAGAACCCGCACACCGAACCCGGTATCCTCGACATCGCATATGGATGCAATGCGGCGATCTTCACCGCTGATGGTCTGGCTGGTGGCCTGTTGAATGCGAATGTCGCCGTACTCGGCGCCAGACGCAGTGACGCGCTTCAACACGAGTTCGGCAAATTCATCCCAAGCTGGATGCGGCATACCGTTATCCTGTCAAACTCTCGGCGAGGACGCAAGGCGACCTGTTTGGCCTGTTCCAGCTTGGTTTTCTCGCAGCAGTCGCCTACCATGTCCCCATGCTGCCGCCCGAACGGACGCCCCGCCAACGCATGATGGATCTGCTGATCGGCGCCAGGTTGTCGTCCCACCAGCTAGCCCAGATGCTGGGAATTCCAGAACGCCAGGTCGAAGATCATTTGGCTCATGTGGTGAAATCCATCGGGCACGATCACTCCCGCCGATTCATCCTTGAACCGTCCACCTGTCCAGATTGCGGGTTTGTGTTTCGCGATCGGTCACGACTCACCAGGCCAAGCCGTTGCCCCAAGTGCCGGAGTGAAGGGATCACTGCGCCGCGGTATGGCATTGAGGCGGTGCGGAAGGATCAGAATTGATAAAGTGCCCTGGACAGGGTTCCTGCTCCCCGCTAGGATGAGCTGACTGGAGGGATCTTCTATGTGGCTTCGGACTGTGAGTGGATTGATCGTGTCATTGGCAATAGTCTTTAGCCTCGGCTGCACCGGCGACAAGGCCAAGGAACTGTTGGAAACGGCCGAGTTCGAAGAGCGGCAGATGAACCTGCCTCATGCGAAGCAGCTCTACGAGGATGTCATCCGCCTCTATCCGACCAGCAAGGAAGCCGAGACCGCCAGAGCTCGGCTTGCAGCGCTTAGCCACGGTCAGTAGGTCGTCGGTTCGGCCACCAGGGAATAAATGCGTTCGTTGTTTGTTGATACATTCGATACTCCGCACCCCGACTCGTCAGGGCCTGCGCTTCGGCTAACGGAATTCCTGTCAACTTCAGCAACGCCCATCCCATGACGATCGGCCCGATCCAGGTGAGCGGCCAACCGGGCGCACCGATCGCCATCACGGCGTAGGCCCACCAGTGGAGCCACTCGAAAAAGTAGTTGGGATGCCGCGAATAGCCCCACCAGCCGTCTCGACACACACGATCGTGGTTCCACGGCTTGGCGCGGAAGCGCGCGAGTTGCCAATCCGCCAGCGCTTCACCGGAGACCGCCACGGTCCAGACGATGAGACCCACAAGTTCAATCAGCGCGAACGGCGGGCGTGGATTCTGGATGACGACCAAAAACGGCAACGAGAAGGCCGCCACGGCTACCGCCTGCAGCTGAAAGTATCCGAACATCTTGAGCCGCTCAGACCCACCCCACTGCTCGCGCAAGCGGCGATAGCGGGCATCCTCGGTCTTACCAAGCACACGATTGAGAAGGATATAGATCCCAAGGCGTCCCGCATAGAGCACGACCAAGACGGCCACAAGAATCTTCCGCTCAACCTCGCCGGTGGCTT
This sequence comes from Nitrospiraceae bacterium, assembly GCA_023248355.1. Lineage (GTDB taxonomy): Bacteria > Nitrospirota > Nitrospiria > Nitrospirales > Nitrospiraceae > Nitrospira_D. The sequence continues at coordinate 3,431 of JAHFES010000031.1, read as the reverse complement.
GCGCGCAATACCACAACGCGACGGCTATAAGACCGGCACACCAACCGACATCCGCGATCGAGGCATTACGCACGCGCAGATGCAGAGCCCAGAGCCCCGCCATGACCACAGCCATGACGAGATAGGCAGTGACAACGAGCGCCAAAGGATCGGCTATCACCATGACATCGTATGATCTGCTTGCGCTTCACGAATGAGGCGCTTGGTAGTCCCACAGGTCGGCTCCCCGATGAGCACGTGCAAAGAGCCAACTACGAAATCCTGGAAGAGGAAAGGACAAAAGCTTCTGGATCTTGTCACAACGGAGCGAGAGGTCGGCTGGCCGCGAACCGCCGACGTGGGTCCGGGCGGAGCCTTCCACCAACCGACCCATTAACTCCGGATACCACGGTAGCAGCGCCTGTCCGATCTCCCAGCGTGAAAGCCGGTCTTGACCACCGAGATGGTACAGCCCTGGCTGTTCGTGACCAAAGAGTTCCCAGACCACTCGGACAATCGCACCGGCTGGAAGCGGACAGCGGAACTCGTCGGCATAGAGCGTCACGTCCTTGCCGGCTTTGGCCACGCGGCACATGTCTTCGACGAAACTGCGATCGCCGTTCTCAGAACTCCCGGCGGTCAGCACGATGCGAAGAACGGTGTGGCGAGGGTTCTTCAGAACAACCTGCTCCGCTTCGAGCTTCGTCTTGCCGTAGACATTGATTGGGCTCGGCACGTCCGCCTCGCTGTACCATCCTGTCTTTCCGTCGAAGACTTCCCCGCTTGAGAGAAAGATGAACGGAATATGCTCCGACAGTCTCGCCAGGTGAACCGAGGCATCCACGTTGATGCTACGAGCCAGTTCAGGATTCTGCTCGCAATCTTTCGTCCGGCTGATCGCGGCACAATGGATGACGGCAGCGGGCTGGATTGAACGCCAGGCGTTGTCGACGCTCGCAAGATCGGTCAGATCGACGTCGGCACGGGTGAGTCCCCGTACCGCCCAGTCCGGCGCCCATCGAGACGCCGTCCTCACGAGATACCGGCCGATTAATCCGGCAGATCCGGTGATGAGCACAACCGGCTTCATCGCTTTCTGCTTCCGATGGCTCTGATCTCCAGCACCTCGATCACTCTCACAGACTCCGGCGGATGCTCTACGGCCCAGACTAAGCTGGCCAGCATTTGTCGCAGCGTCACAAGACCGAGACGGTGGGCCGATTCGCGGGTGGAAGGAATCTGTTCATAGAGCCAATAGCCTGGCTTCAGAAGGAGCGGCCACCAATGGCCTGGCCCAATGATATACCAGGGTCGCAGGATCGTGGCGCGCAGTCCACTGCCGCGCAAGGTCGTTTCACATTCAGTCCGCACCGCGATGTAGTCCTTCATGACGGGGGCGGGATGGGCCACACTGACGTAGATAAAATGCGCGACGCCGGCTTGTGTCGCCGCTTGGATTGACGCCAATCCAGACACGCGATCAACGGCTCTAAACTGCGCCCCCTTCCACGGCGCAGGCTTGGGAACGCCCACCAGCTGCACCACGGTGTCACAGCCCCGCATCTCGTGTGTGAATGTCGCACGGTCCAGCGGATCACCGATGACCGGGTCACAGCCCGCAGGAAGTTTGTCACGTGAGGACTCGCGCGTGAGTGCACGCGCCGCGTGGCCCCGCTGGAGGAGCAAGGGAATCAGACGGCTCCCGATGTAGCCGGTGCCGCCGGTAAGAAAGACACGCCGTGGAGACGGGTCACCGCGCACGGGGGTCCCTTAGTTTCGGGTGAGTTTTCTGTAGCGAATGCGATGCGGCTGGTCAGCCTCTTTCCCGAGCCGCCTCTTCCGATCCGCTTCGTATTCGCTGTAGTTGCCTTCAAACCAGACGACGTTGCTGTCGCCTTCGAACGCCAGAATATGGGTGGCAATGCGGTCGAGAAACCAGCGGTCGTGGCTGCTGATGACGGCACAGCCGGCGAAATTTTCGAGCCCCTCTTCCAGCGCGCGCAAGGTGTTCAAGTCCAAGTCGTTGGTCGGCTCGTCAAGAATGATGACATTCGCACCTTCTTTCAGCATACGTGCGAGGTGCACGCGATTGCGCTCGCCGCCCGAGAGCTCCTTTACCTTCTTCTGTTGATCCGTGCCGGCGAAATTGAATCGCGCGCAGTACCCACGCGCATTCACCTCGGCCTTGCCCAGCTTAATCGTCTCCTGTCCCTCGGAAATGATCTCGTACACGGTTTTATTGCCATCCAGACTACGATCCTGATCGACATAGCCAATCTTGACCGTCTCGCCGACCTTGATCGTCCCGGCATCCGGCTTCTCTTTGCCAACGATCATCTTGAACAGTGTCGTTTTGCCGGCGCCGTTCGGACCGATCACGCCGACGATGCCGCCTTTGGGGAGATTGAAATTCACATTTTCGTAGAGCACGTTGTCGCCGAACGCTTTGCTAATGTCCTTGGCATCGACCACCACGTCGCCAAGGCGCGGACCGGGCGGAATGTAGATTTCAAGTTCCTCGGCCCGGGCATCCTGCTTCTGATTCACGAGCTCTTCGTAGCGGTTCAGACGCGCCTTGCCTTTGGACTGGCGGGCTTTGGGCGACATCCTGATCCATTCCAACTCGTGCTCCAAGGCTTTCTTCCGCTTCGACTCGGTCTTTTCCTCTTTCTCCAATCGCTCCTGCTTCTGCTCAAGCCAGGAGGTGTAGTTCCCCTGGAAGGGAATGCCGTGGCCCCGATCCAACTCCAAAATCCACCCGGCCACGTTGTCGAGGAAGTAGCGGTCGTGCGTAACGGCAATGACCGTGCCTTTGTACTGCTGAAGATGTTGCTCCAGCCATTGCACCGATTCGGCATCGAGATGGTTCGTCGGCTCATCGAGCAGAAGAATATCCGGTTCCTGGATCATGAGCCGGCAGAGCGCCACGCGCCGCTTTTCGCCACCCGAAAGGACGCTGATCTTCTGGTCTGCGGGCGGACAGCGGAGCGCGTCCATCGCGTGCTCGAGTACGTGCTCCAGTTCCCATCCGTTGGCGGCTTCGATCTTTTCCTGCAGTTGCGCCTGCTTGTCGATGAGCTTTTCCATCTCATCCGGAGACGCGTCACCGAACTTGTTGCTCACCGCCTCGTACTCGTGCAACAGCGCCACGAGTTCGGCTTTCCCCTCTTCGACGACTTCCTTGACCGTCTTATTCGGATCGAGCTGCGGCTCCTGTTCGAGCAGGCCGACGCTGTACCCTTTCGACCTGGTGATCTCGCCGGTGTAGTTCTGATCCACTCCCGCAATGATCTTGAGCAGCGAGCTCTTACCAGAACCGTTCAAGCCCAGCACACCGATCTTGGCCCCATAGTAGAAACCGAGATAGATCTCTCGCAGCACCTGCCGCTTCGGCGGGTAGACTTTCCCGACGTTCACCAGTGAAAAAATAACCTGCTTATCGTTCGTGGCCA
>JAHFES010000107.1 GCA_023248355.1 Nitrospiraceae bacterium | reverse complement strand
TCGGCGACGCCTGGGTCGCAGCCGCCGGCGTGTTGTTCACTGTCGCCGGCCAGAACGCCATCGACGCGATCTACCCCAACATCTCGCTCTACTGGTATTGGAACCAGAGCGGCAAAGTGATTATGCGATAAAGCAGCACAATCCAACGCTGGAGTGTTCCTAGACCCTGTGCTAGGCTACGCCATGCCTGGCGGTTGGCTCAGTCGTCTCTCCATCGGAAAGAAACTTGCGCTGTCGTTCAGCGTCATCCTCATCCTGCTCGTCGGCAGTCTGAGTGCCTCGTTGTTTTATCTCTCCCGCGTGAATAGTTACGTCGATCGGCACCAGCGCATTACCATTCCTGGCGTCGTCACCGCATCGGAAATGCTGCGCAACCTCTCCGACATGCAGACGCACATGCATCACCTGCTCGAACATCAAAAGGGCGAGGAGCAAGCATCCGGCTTCAAGACGATCGCCGACATCGAGCGCCGCACACTCACGGCACTGGACACCTATCAAGCCACCCATGCCGTCCGCACGCATCCCGTGTTGTATGGCATGTTGCAACAACACGGACGGGGCGATTTGGCCGACCAGGAAAGCCAGACGATCGTCGCCATCGCCGACGGCTTGATCGCATTGCGTGCCCAGCGGGAAGATATCGAATCCGCCCTTCATCGCAACGATAAGAACCGGACACGTGCGGAACCCCTGTACGAACAAACCACGGCCAAAACCGAGGATGCCCTCGCCTCGCTAATCGAGCTGCACCGCAAGATCGATGTGGAGATGAAGATCGAAGGGGACCGCCTCGTCGATGAAGCACGGACGATCGTCATCGGCGTCATCGGCCTGCTCGGACTCCTGATTGTGTCGCTCTATCTCATGATGAAACGGCTCGTCGCCGGCCCGCTCAAGCGACTCGCAGCCACGGCGGATCGCGTGGCCCACCACGATCTCACCGCTCAATTTGAACCCTGGCCCACACATGACGAGGTCGGCATCCTGACGCATTCACTCGCAACGATGCTGGTGAATCTTCGCGAGCGGGGCACGGCCCTCATACGCAAAACGAAGGAGCTGGAAGCCTTCACCTACTCTGTCGCGCACGATCTGAAAGGACCTCTCCGCGAAATCGAAGGCTTTTCGTCGCTTCTAGAAAAGCGATTCGAAGAAACGGATGACCCCCAGGTCAAGCACCACATCGACGTCATTCGGCGCTCCGCCCTGCGCCTGACGCACATGATCGATGCGTTGCTCAAGTACTCGCGACTCGAACAACAAGATCTACCAAAGCAGCGGTTCAATATTCTTGAAATGATCAGCAACCTTGTCCTGGATCGCTTTGCCCACGTGTCTGGACCCAAACCGAAGATTCACGTCGATCTGTCCTTTGCCGATCTGTACGGCGAACCCATCAGCATCCGCCAGGCCATCGCCAATCTGCTCGACAATGCCGCCAAATTTTCACAACACCAGACCGCCCCGGATATTCGGATCGGCGGAAAGCAGACCCCGACCGAACGCATTCTCTGGGTCCAAGACAACGGCATTGGATTCGACGCCGGCCAGCAAGAGAAGATCTTTGGTCTTTTCGAGCGACTGCACAGTCCAGAAGAGTACGAAGGCACCGGGGTGGGTCTGGCCATCGTGAAAATGGTGATGGAGAAGCATGGAGGGCGCGTGTGGACCGACTCCACCCCCGGCAAAGGCAGCACGTTTTATCTCGCGTTTCCGAATAGCGAAGGAGCCATCAGCTTTCAGCAATCAGCTAAGACTCCGAGCTGAGGGCTGAGAGCTGACTGCTGAAAGCTAAAACCATGCGTACACTGATTATCGACGACGAAGAATTTGTCCGCTTGATACTGGAGCAGGCGCTCCGCGCCGAAGGCTGTGAGGTCACGGCCGCGAAGAACGGGCAGGCCGGAATTGATGCGCTGCAAGCCACCACCTTCGACTGCGTAATTACCGATCTCCGCATGCCAGGGATTGGTGGTCGTGGCGTACTCCAGTGGGTGAAGGATCATCAGCCCGACGTCGATGTCCTCATGCTCACAGGCCATGGAGACGTGAAAGACGCGGTCGAAGCGATCAAGCACGGAGCCTGGGATTTTCTGATCAAAGACACACCCTTTGACGGTGCGGCCGTCACAGCCGCCCTCGCGAAACTGCGCACCGTGCGGAACCTCCGGCGAGAAAATCTCGCCGCACGCCACGGCGGTTATCAGCATGATGTGATCGTGGAAGGCACCAGTTCCGCCTGGACCACGTTGAAAGCGCAGATCGCCCAGGTCGCGCCGTCAAACGCTCCTGTCCTCATCCAGGGGGAAACCGGATCTGGCAAGGAAGTCGTCGCCCGCCTGCTGCACGACCTCAGTCGACGAGCCACCGGACCGTTTATTGCCATCAACTGCGGCGCCGTCAGCCGCGAGTTGCTGGAGAGCGAGCTCTTTGGCCATGAAAAAGGTTCCTTCACCGGCGCCGTCGCAGCAAAACCAGGACTCATTGCGGCAGCGGAAAGCGGCACACTCTTTCTGGATGAACTCGGCGAGATGCCGGGCCCGATGCAGGTAAGTCTGTTGCGGTTTCTTGACCGTGGCGAGTATCGTCCCGTCGGCAGCACCCGGACGTTGCAAGCGGACATCCGCGTCGTCGGCGCGACGAATCAGGACCTTCAGCAGTTAGTATCAACCGGCCGCTTTCGCGAGGATCTCTTCTATCGGATCAATACCGTCCCCCTACGTGTTCCTCCGCTCAGAAAGCGTACAGAAGACATTCCCCGCCTGGCCGAACACATCGCGCAGACCGTCCGGGCGCCGGGCACACCGCCCCACTCCTTCTCGCCGGAAGCCATGGCCCTGATCCAGTCGCACAGCTGGCCCGGCAACGTGCGCGAATTACGGAATGTCATTGAGCGGATAGTGTTGCTGGGGCCAAACGCCTGGCCCATTACCAGCGAGGAAGTCGTGCAGGCATTGCCGACAACCAGGAACGCGCTGCAGGCAGGGGATCTTTCGCATCTCTCCATGGAAGAGATCGAGCGCTTGCACATCCAACGCATTCTCGACGCCAGCGGCGGCAACAAAACCCAGGCCGCGAAAATCCTCCGGATCGACTACAAAACCCTCCTCAGCAAACTCAAGAAGTACGGCATCGGTTAGAAGCCTGTAGATTTCCTCTCCCGTTCACGCTAGCCTAGAGCACCCAAACATATTCCATCCACCTTCACCGAGGAGAACACAATGACCCAACGCATCATGCTCACCATTTTCATCGCATGTTCGTTCAGTCTGCCGGCGCTTACCTATGCCGGTGACAAACCCGCCAAGAAGAGCGCGACTGTCAAAGAAGTGAAAACCATGTCCGAGAAGGACCAGACGGCCCTCGCCTTGAGCGCAGCCCCAACGCACATCGCGAAAGACGCCGGCGTGATGATCTATGGAGCCGACGGCAAGCTCACGGAAACCAGGAAAAGCGCGAACGGCTTCACGTGCATCCCCACCGTGATGAATCTGCCGGATCCCGACCCCATGTGCATGGACGCCGCCGTCCATCAGTGGATGACCGACCTCATGAACAACGCCCCGAAGCCAACCAACACCGTCCCCGGCATCGCCTACATGGCTCGCGGGGGATCGCACTACGAAAAGGACGGCAAAGTGATGATGTCGGGGGACGGCGCGAAGACCGTGAAGGAGCCGCCGCACTGGATGGTCATGTGGCCATTCGACGCGGCAGCGACCAAGCTGCCGACAGTCCCCAATCCATCAGGCGTCTATATTATGTTCGAGGCCAGCCCCTATGCCCATTTAATGGTGTATCAAGATCCCAAGAAAATGAAGTAAGCCCGCCGATCCGTGCGACAGACACACCATGAAGTGTGCCGCACGGATGGCCTCCAGACAAAACTCCCATCCCATTTCGCTGCTTCGTTACTTCTTCAGCTTGGCACGCGCCAGCGCCATGGCCATCACGCCGATAGGCTGTGGCTCGCGAACCAGGGCACGCGCGGGTTCGAGCGGACGCCGATCGCGCGCTGCGCCGGCCTCTGCATCTTGGGGCGGGCCACCTGAACGAGGTGAGATGCCGGGTGCCTCGTCGAGACGCATGGTCAGAGAGATGCGCTGGCGCTTCACATCGACGTCCAGCACCTTGACCTTGACGATCTGGCCGGGCTTCACGACGTCGTGCGGATCATTGACAAATTTATTCGCCAGCGCGGACACGTGGACGAGGCCGTCCTGGTGCACACCAATATCGACGAACGCGCCAAAGGCGGCGACATTCGTCACCACGCCTTCGAGGATCATGCCGGGTTGCAGGTCGGCCAGCGACTCGATGCCGTCCAGGAAGGTGGCCGTTTTGAATTCCGGGCGCGGATCGCGACTGGGCTTTTCCAACTCCGTGAGGATAGCGCGCACCGTCGGCACACCGAATCTATCATCGGTGAATTCGGCGGGTGACAACCCCTTCAACAACGCCGGCTGCCCTATCACGTCAGCAATCCCTTTGCCGACACGCGCTAGAATGCGCGCGACCACCGGATAGGCCTCCGGGTGGACCGACGAGCGATCCAACAGATTATCGCCGTCGTTAATCCGCAGAAAGCCGGCGGCTTGCTCAAATGTCTTCTCGCCCAGGCGCGGCACCTTGCGCATGGTGGCGCGATTCGGAAACGGGCCGTTGGCATCGCGGTACTCGACGATGTGTTTAGCCAGCAGTTGGCTCAGGCCCGAGACCCGCGCAAGAAGCGGGACAGACGCCGTATTGAGGTCGACACCCACCGCATTCACGCAGTCTTCCACCGTCGCATCGAGCGAGCGCGCCAGCGCGTGCTGATTGACATCGTGCTGATACTGGCCGACGCCGATCGACTTCGGCTCGATCTTCACCAATTCAGCCAACGGGTCTTGCAGACGCCGAGCGATGGAGACAGCGCCACGCAGACTCACATCCAGATCAGGAAACTCAGCTGCGGCAAAGGCCGACGCGGAATAGACCGAGGCGCCGGCTTCACTGACCACAATCTTGGCCAATTTCTGTTCCGGCTTCTGTGTGGCAACCAGTTTGACCAGCTCGGCAGCGAGCTTGTCGGACTCGCGGCTGGCGGTGCCGTTGCCGATCGAGATGAGTTCAACGCCATGCTGCACGACCAGGTGAGACAACGTCGCCAACGCTCCCTGCCAGTCATTACGCGGCTGGTGTGGATAGATGGTGGCGGTCTCCAAGAGTTTGCCGGTGGCATCGACGACCGCCACTTTGCAGCCGGTGCGGAGTCCGGGATCGAGGCCGAGCACGGCCTTCGGACCGGCGGGAGCTGCCAGGAGCAGTTCGTGCAAATTGCGACCGAAGATTCTGATCGCTTCGGCTTCCGCCGCTTCGCGCAGCTGTAACAATAATTCGCTGCTGAGGTGCAGATGTGCTTTGACGCGCCAGGTCCAGCGGCAGACGTCGGCCAGCCACTTGTCGGCAGGACGGCCACGGTCCTCGATGCCAAAATGTGACGCAATCATCGCGACGCAGGGGTGCGGCACGACAGCTTCAAGCGCCTCGCCCAGACCCAGTTCAATCTTCAAGATGCCCAGCCCCCAGCCGCGGAACAGCGCAAGCGCGCGATGCGAGGGGATCGTGCGGATGGTCTCGGCATAGGCGTAGTAGTCGCGGAACTTTTCTTCCTCCGACGTCTCTTTCCCCTTCACCACCGTCGAGGTGACAAACCCCTGTTCCCAGAGGCGGGCGCGGAGCGCGGCGAGCAATTCGGCAGTCTCCGCGAAACGCTCGACCAGGATATCGCGGGCACCTTCGAGCGCAGCTTTTGCATCGGGCACGTTGATCGCCTCGACCCCGTCACTGGCTGGTTTCACAAGCACATACTTGGCCGCTTTCTGCTCAGGCTCCAGCATCGGATCGGCAAAGAGCGCATCAGCCAGCGGCTCCAAGCCGGCCTCGCGCGCCGTCTGCGCACGCGTACGACGCTTGGGTTTGTACGGCAGGTACATGTCTTCAAGCGTCTGCTTCGTGGCGGCCGCCTCAATAGCGCCGCGCAGGTCGTCAGTGAGCTTGCCCTGCTCCTCGATCGACATCAGAATTGCCGCGCGCCGCTCCTCGATCTCACGCAGATACCGCAGACGTTCTTCCAGCGTGCGCAGGTGCGTGTCGTCGAGATTGTCCGTGGCTTCTTTTCGATAGCGCGCGATGAAGGGCACGGTCGCTCCTTCGTCGAGCAACGCAACCGCAGCCGCAATCTGGTGTGGACTAACGCTGAGTTCCTTGGCAATCAGTTGGACGATCTTGCGTTGAGCTGAATCTGAGACAATCGTAGTGCTTGGAGAAGCCATATGGGTGTGCGACGGAACTTTCCGGAAGCGGCCTATTGGTGGAGAGACATCACCCTCAAATCAGACGCGCGTTCCTATGTATGGTGCGTGGAGGATCTTGTGTGTTGGGACTAATGACGATGCTGTTGGTCTCGATGTCACGAGGGCTGGTCCCCGCGTTCACCGCAAACATTTCACAACCGGCGCGAATCTATCAGAAGTATGCTCCCGCAGCAACTGACTGAGCACTGCACGCGCATCCTGCTAGATCTCTCCCTCCTACTCCGTTACACTCCTTGGCCTTGAATAGGAGAGGCCGATGCGTGAAGAAAAGACGACGAACTATTATGCGGTGCTCGAACTTGCACCCACCGCCACAAACGTGGAGATCAAGAAAGCCTGGCACGAACAGATGCAGGTCTGGCATCCCGATCGCTTTACTCACTCGCCCTCCCTGCAGCGGAAAGCCGAAGCCCGCACACAGCTGATCAACCAAGCCTACCAAACCCTCAGCGACCCCGACACACGCTCACGCTACGATGCCATCACACAAAACACTCCCATCACCACGCCACCTCCACGCCCCTCACCGCCACCACGCCCGCAACCAGCCCCGCGATCCCGCCACGACGTTCGCGGTCCTCAAACGGTTCTGACCCTCTCGCGGCTCGGTCACCCCAAAATTATGGTGCCGGCCATACAAATCCTCGTCGACACCAAGGAGCACCTCCCCTACACCTTCGAGCGTCTCGTGCGCATCGCCGGAACGACTCGAGAAACACTGCTGGCCGGCGACTATGCCATTGCCGAAGCACCGGATATCTTTCGTGTCGAGCGCAGACGCGTGGAAGAGTTCAATACGATCTTCTCGAATCCCTCGGACAATCGCCCGCGCTTTCTGCGAGAACTTCAACCACTCCTCGCCTTTCCACATCGGTTTCTGGTGATCGAAGGGACGATCCAATACAGCAAAGGGGAAGGACGGCTGGGCCAGTATCACAAAAATGGCATGATGGATTTCCTGGACGCCCTCACGGCGCGATTTGGGATCAAGATCATTTATACCGAGAGTCGTGAAGAAGCGGAAGAACGAGTGGCGAATCTTGCGGCCCTGCACTATGCCTATTACTTCGCCGAGCAACAGGGTCTCGGGCGCTGTCTCATCGAGAATGATGTCTAAGCGACGAGCCTGATCGCCAAGAGAAGAGCTTATGGCTGATGGCAGAAACAGGAGCTGTTCGCTAATAGCACGAGCACAAAGAGTCCTGATTGCTTGTGCCATACGCTCTTAGCTTCTTGCTCCGTTACCCACCCGTTTTGAATTCGAGTTGCCGCCAGGCTTCGTAGACGACTACCGCCA
>JAHFES010000030.1:12303-24281 GCA_023248355.1 Nitrospiraceae bacterium | reverse complement strand
CGTGCATACGATACGGGCATATCAAACGGGGAATGCGTATGCGCACAACGTTGGATCTCAACGACAAGCTCATCCAGCAACTCATGGATGTGACTTCTGCCAAGACTAAAACCGATGCGATCCATCAGGCGGTGGCAGAATTGATCCGGAGAAAGAAGCTGGATCGGCTCAAATCCTTAAGCGGCAAGATCCACATCGACCTGGACTGGAAGAAGCTGGAACAGGCCGAAATACGCCATCAGGCCTCATTGAAACGCCGCCGACATGGTCATCGCTGATACCTCAGTCTGGATTCCATTCTTTAACCGCCCGGATTCCCCTGAAAAATCGGCCCTCGACTTGCTCATTGACACCGACGAGGTTGCCCTTGTCGGAGTGGTGTTGACCGAATTGCTCCAGGGCTGCAGAACACAGTCCGAACGGGATTCCCTTTCCGATGCCTTGCTGGCCCTGCCATACTATGAAGTCACGCAATCCACCTGGTTGCAGACCGGCGACCTTTCGGCGAATTTGCTTCGCAGGGGCGTGACCTTGCCACTGTCAGATCTGATCATCGCCGCCTTGGCGATCGAACGAGACTGCCACGTCTACAGTCTGGATACCCACTTCAAGAAGATTCCAGGACTGCATCTCTATTTCCCCGCGTCGATCTGATTGCCCTTCACGTTCTTGACTGGCGGGTGAGTACCCGCAGACAACAGCGGGCCTCTCTTCGATTGCCCCTCCTACGTCGGAATATCGCGCGTGCCGTCGTAGGAGGTGTGGGTCTGGAATGAAAACTTCACCACATCGCCGTCTTTGACCGGCGAATCGTCGCTGCCGATTTTCTTATTCACCGTGATCAGCGCTTCACGACTCATGATGAAGCGGATCAACCCGCCGAGCTCCTCTTGGTTCGCTTCGACAAGCTTCTTCACCGTCGTGGGCTCAGCCACCACGACTGCGATTTCACTCTCTCCAACCGCATCGCGTAATGTCTTGCCCAACACTAATACTGTAACCATTTAGTTCCTCTTCGTTGGCTCAACAGAGCTTATGGCGAATGGCGTATAGCACAAGCACGCGGATTTCTCTTTGTTCGTGCAATACGCTATCAGCCATCAGCTCTTGGTTTCTGCCATAAGCTATACGCCATATGCTCTTCTCATGCCTGTCGCGCATGGCAGCGAAAACAATCCTGCCGCTTGGGATGCCGGTCCGGGACAGGCTTCGCCCCGCCTGCCTGATGACACTGGATGCAGCCTTTCTCCACGGTAACATCACGATGTATGGGAGTCCCGGGTATCATGGGGTTGCGATCCTTCGGCGTCGGCAACAACGAGACGCCGATGACGACCGCCAGGGCAAACGCCACAAAGAGCCAGTCGACTTTCCTCAACTTCATTGGACGGACGTTCCTTTGTTCTGCTCCGCTGCCTCATACGCCTCGTGCAGCAACTGCGCCACATGTTTCACTTCAGCCCGCTCTCGCAATCCATTCTTGAGCTGAATCATGCAGGCTGGGCAACTGGTCGCCACGACATCCGCCCCGACTTGCTCGACCGCCCGAGTTTTTCGCTCCATGATTTTTTGCGAGGTGTCGTAATCCTTTACGATGAACGTCCCGGCTCCGCCGGCGCAGCGATCGGCATCGGGCATCTCGGCAAAGTTGACGCCGGGCAGCGAGGCCAGGATCGTGCGCGGCTCTTTAGTGACCCCGGCGGCCCGCAGATGGCAGGAGGAATGGTACGTGACGCACTTGGTGCGAGTCGCGGCTTGCGCCATCGGCGGGTGCTGGGGCGAACGCGCCACGAATTCGGTGATATGAACAACCTTTTTCGCAAGGCTCTCCGCTTGGCGCCGCTCCTCGCCGTCGGGAAACAGCGCGGGATAGTCCTTCAGCATCAGCGTACAGGAGGCACAGCCGGTCACGATCGTTTCGTACGGCGCAAACGATTGTATGTTGAAGCGAGCCCCATCGCGCACCAGATCCTGATGCCCGTACGTTTGTATCGGGGTGCCGGAGCAGCGCTGCGGTGGTAATGCCGGCTCGACTCCATGCTTCCGCAACACCCCGATGACGGCATCCCCCACCCCATCATCGAAGTAGTTCGCCGCACAGCCGTGGAAGTAGGCCACACCACCAGACTTGGCAGCACCGGCTTCGCCCGGGACTAATCCCGCATACCGTTCACGGAGTTGTTTCACGGCGAACTTCGGCAGCAGGAGATCGTGCGGCAATCGTGCGGTCTTTGCCAGAGCCTTCATCACCGGCCTGGTGAGCCAATCGAGGACTCGCCTGGGAACCGGACGATCCCACAGACGCTGGGTCTTTCCGAGGACACGCAGGAATGACTCAAAGACCCGCCCCTTCGCTTGGAGCCGAAAAATCCAGCCGGCCAGTCGATTGGGATGCTCGGCCCGCTTTTTCAGGATCAGATCGGAGACATCCACCCCGGCCGGACAGATCGTCCGGCAGGATTTGCAATTCAAACAGGCTTCAACCACCCGTTTCGAATTGAGATAGCTGTAGTCCTTCGCCGTGACGATCTCGAACCATCCGCGCGAGCTCATGTCTTCGGATTGAAAGACGTCGTAGACCGGGCAGACGGAATTGCACTTGCCACAGGTCGCGCAGGACTTGGACAACCGGGTATAGTCGATATGCTCGGTGAATGGCACGTCGCTGATCTTGATGCCGGGGTTGAGCACATTGCCGGGATCGAACGCCCGCTTCACCTGTACGAACAACCCGTACAACTCCTCTCCGAACATTTTTCTGACATACTCAGCGCGCACGCGTCCGTCGCCATGCTCTCCGCAGATAGATCCGCCAAAGCGCGACAGCACTACCGAGTGAATCTCATGATATGCTTGAACCATCTTGTCGAAGTCTTGGCGATCGTTCACATTGAGTAATGGCACGATATGGGCGTTTCCATTGCCGATGTGACCGAAGATGGCCACAGGCACCCGCTGCCCTGAGAAGAATTCTTCCAGATAGCGAATCAACTCGCTGATCCGTTCGGCTCGCACGACGACATCGTCCACGAAGTTAATCGGCTTCTTCTGCGGATCAAATCGATAGAGTGTGGGATACAGCGCTTTCCGCGCTTTCCAGAGTTGCTCTCGGCGCTCCTGATCGAACGCGAGGGTCAGTTCGGCTGCAAGCTTATAGGAACGACAGGCTGCAGCCATTTCCTCGGCGCGTTCATGCAGGTCCACGCCGAACGAATCGGCATCCAGTTCCACCAGCAGCGTGGCCGCCGCATCGGCTGGAATCCCGTGCGTGGTCCGTCCGATCAGATCCAGGGTATTGCCATCCATCACTTCCAGCGCGCTGGGATGCAAGGCCAGCAAGCGCGGCACCGCATCGCCTACTTCTTCCAGATGTCGGAAATGGATCAGGGCCGTGAGCGTCGCCTTCGGCTTCTCGACCAGCTTCAATGTGGCCTCGCTCACCACGCCCAAGGTCCCTTCGCTGCCGACAAACAGCTTAGGCAAATCAAACATCCCGTTAGCCAGACCGTCTGCCAGGCCAAAAAGGTTGTAGCCGCAACTATTCTTGCTCACGGTCGGCTTCTTGGCCGCGATGAGATCCGCATGCGTTTGTATCAGTACAAACATCTCGCGCAACGCCGGAACCGTTGTCAGCAATCCTTCCAAGCCTGGCTCGTTCAAGCCATAGGATCGTGCATCCAGCCAACGCTCGGAGGCGAGACAAAGCCGCAGGCGCCGGACGTTATCTTTCACCGCCCCGTATCGCAGCGTGTGAGGACCGGACGAATTGTTCGCCAGCATGCCGCCGAGCTTGCACATATCCCCGCTGGAGGGATCCGGCCCGAACAACAATCCTTGGCGGCCCAGTTGCTTGTTCAATTCAGCGAGCACAACTCCCGGCTGCGCCCGCGCCCATTGTTCTTCACGATTCACTTCCAGAATCCGATTCAAGCGCGAAACATCGAGAATGATGCCGGACCCGATGGCGGAACCCGTGAGGTTGGTACCGGCCGCTCGTGGCGTCAGCGGAATCCCGCGCGCCGCCGCATAGCGGACCGTGGCCGCGATGTCCTCCTCGGACTCCACAAGCACCACCGCCTTGGGCGCCATGCGATAGATGCCGGCATCCACCGCATAGGCCGTCAGAGTGGGAAAATCGTCTTTGACTTTCTCCGAACCGAGTTGGGCCCTGAGATCTGCCGCGATTGCGTGTGATCGTTCTGGAAGGATAAGTGTTGGCGCAGTCATAGTTCAGGCGTGGCGCATTCTAGACGGTCTTGCGAGGAGAGAACAAGCAGGGAAAAGATGGGGTCAGTTCTCAATACTGTGTTGAGTTTTAAGTTGTTCGGAGTCATTCAACATTCATAATTCAACACTCAACATTCGCTTTAATAGGGCATCTCGTCATCGTCCAGGCCGACATGGTGGCCTAACTCATGGACTACGGTGTCGTAGACTTCTTGCACCACGTCCTCCGGACTTGCGCACTGGCGTAGAATCGGGCCGCGGTAAATGGAGATCTGCGCAGGCTGTGCCCCGCCCGCCTTGAAAAATGAGTCGTCTGTCAGTGATTCCCCCTGGTACAAACCCAAGAGATCGTCTTCGCTGTCAAGTTCCAGTTCTCGCAGCACCTGACGGGAGGGCTCCTCTTCCACCACCACGGCGATCGTGTCCATCAGCTTGGCATAGACAGGAGGCAAGTCCGCAATCGCTTGCTGCACAAGCTTGGCAAACGCGTCAGGCGAGATCTCGTGCCGGCGACGCCCGGACATGATCAGAATCGGGTCCCCGGTGAGGGGTCCAAGTAGGACTTCTGGCGAATATTATGATCGAGCCCACCACTAGACTCACGAAGCGGAGGAGCGTCCCAAATCACCTTATTCCCAGGAGCCAGGTTGGCTGCCGTGACATAGTGCTTTTTTGCTTCGCTCTTGTTGCCCATGCGGTCGAGGACAACGGCCAAATTGTAATGCGCCTCGGCGAGATCCGGTTGCACGCCGACAGCGGACTGATAGGCCTGACTGGCGCCCGCCCAATCCTTCGCCTGAAACAGCCGGTCTCCTTCGCGCATAAAGGGCGAGGCTTTGGCTGATGTGTCGGTCGGCGCTGCCAGGACTGTCGTGGGAGGGGCTTTCGGACTCGCGCAACCAGACAACATCCCGGCAATCATCAATAACCGCAGCCATCCCTTCGCCTTCATCGCTCCCTCCTTTACAGCTCAACCGCCGTGGCACATCGCAAAAAGAGACAGTGGAAACGAATCCCTTCAATCCCCAGACTCCGTTTCGCGACCGTTTTATAGACCTCGCTCTGCGTCCGATAGCGTTCCGCCTGAGCCGGCGCTTGCTCGAACGTCACCACATCCGTCTTATAGTCGACAATCCAGATCGTCTCGTCAAGCCGGTACATGACGTCGATGACCCCATCCATCACCTGGCCCTTCCCCCAGGGCATGACGAACGGAAGCTCCCGGCCAAGGATCGTGGCAGCCCGGAGTCTGGCATAGGCTGCTGATGGTCCGAACAGGGTAAACAGCTCGCGCAGCGATTCAGTCACAGGAGAAGCCATGTCTTGCTGGTCTCCCACGAGAGAGGTCTGGACCACCGTGCCGATGTGATCAAGCAAGAGCGCAGGATCGTTCGCAAAATCCCAGCGCTCCAGCATGCGATGGGCCAACACGCCGACGAGACGGCTGACTTCGGGGTCCCCCCCGGAGGGAGGCACGCGAGGTCGCACTGCTTTGACCGGCATGTTCATACCAGTGGGCGTCAGCCATCGCGGCGTGGCACGAGCCTGCATCCAGGCAACGCTTCGTGCTTCCCAGAGCTCGGTGACTGCAGCGAGATCGATCGTGGCATTCGCAAACAGGGTTACAGTCGAACGGCGTGGCCGTCTCCGCTCCGGTGCTTCGACGACGAGATGCGGGATGGCACTGGCGCCGATGGTCAAGACTGTGGTCGCCGCCGCCCCTACCTCGCCTTCTCCGATACCTTGGAAGAGG
Organism: Nitrospiraceae bacterium; assembly: GCA_023248355.1. Taxonomy (GTDB): domain Bacteria; phylum Nitrospirota; class Nitrospiria; order Nitrospirales; family Nitrospiraceae; genus Nitrospira_D. Next base: position 18,301 of record JAHFES010000030.1, on the reverse strand, counting down.
TCCAAGACGTTTTCGCCGCTGGAGCGAGCCGTGATGCCTCCTGAAAGGATGAGCAGTTCCTTCGCGCGCGTCATGCCCACATAGAGCACCCGCCGCCGCTCGGCTTCTTCCCGCATCTTCAGCTTCTCATGGATGAACACCGAGCCAAACGTGTGGCGATCGCCCAGCGACAGGCCATAGCGTCCGCTCGACCAATCATAGGACACCATCGGAACCGATCGGTCGCGCCCGGTTCCTTGATGGAGGCCGGGTAAGACGACGATGGGAAACTCCAACCCTTTTGCCTTGTGAATCGTCAGCACTTGGATGGCTTCCAGGGATTCTTCCACCAGGGGACTCTCGGCTTCGTCCGGCTGTTCGTCCAGTCGCGCAACCATCAGCTCCACAAATCCGCTCAACGTGAGGTGCGGTCGATCGGACAAGGCCGCCGCCGTCTGTTTGGTTTTCATCAGATTCGCGACGGCTTGCTCGGCATGGAGCGACGCGGCGGCGAGTTCCAGGATGGGCAGACGGTCGAAAACCAGTTGAATGGCATCAGCCAGCGGCAGGACAACGACCTCGTGATGAAGTTGGGCGAGCTGTCCATAGAGTCGGCGGACCGCGGTTGAACAGGGATGCGACCACGATGCGAGCTGCTCGTGCTGCCGGTAGTCGAACCACCCCGCTTGATGCAACTCGTATAGCTCCCGATCCGTCAGCCCACCCAACGGAGAGCGCAGGACGCCGACAAGGGCCACTGCATCGTGGGGATTGTCGAGCACCCGCAACACATTGACGAGGTCGATCACCTCCTGCCGCCGATAGAAGTGCTTCTCCCCCTCGATCACGTAAGGAATGCCGTACCGCCGCAAGGCATCGAGATAGGTGTCGGCCTGCGTCAACTTGCGAAACAGGAGCGCCACGTGACCTGCTTTGAGCGACGGGCGCTTCAGAATGTCATCGTGCAGCCATCGAGCCAGGACTTCGGCCTCGGCCCTGGTCGCACCGGCTGCATCCAAGGGCTCATCCGAATCCGGAGCCGTTACAAGATGCAGTTGCACGCCAGGGTCAGTGCCGGCGGGTCGTCGATTGGGACGCACCTCCAGGCGAACATTGGCCGGCTGCACATGCGGACGATGCTGGAACAACCGATCGAAGACGTCGTTCACCGGACCCAGGACTGCGGCATCGCTGCGAAAGTTCGTCGTCAAGGTCTGAACGAGCCCCCGATCGGCTTCGATCTTGTGCACAACCCGATCGAAGGCTTCGATGTCGGCTCGCCGGAAGGCGTAGATCGATTGCTTGGGGTCCCCCACGATAAAGAGCTTGCCCGGTTCGAGAGCCATCTCCTGCCAGTTCGTGGCCTGGTGCCCTTGACGCTCAGAGACCGCCAAAATGATCTCGTATTGAACCGGATCGGTGTCTTGGAATTCGTCGACGAGGACCGCGCGATAGTCCTGTTTGATCCGTTCCCGCACGGCCGGATGATCGAGAAGCAGCGTCCGTGCCCGCGCAAGAAGCCCATCGAAGGACAACCATCCTTTCTGGATGAATGAGGTCCGAATGTCTGAGACAAAGGGGATCACAAGATTCAACGCATGCTTGAAGAATGGATGATCAACTGCAAGACACTTCTGTGCAATCTCAATGATGCGTGAGGCCTCGATAAAGTCAGCTGGTTCCCATCCTGCCACTGGATTGCCAAGATCTTTGGCCAATAGTTCGCGGTCAGAGACCGGGATCTCCAACTGTCCCCCCGGGCCTTTCTCGGTGAGAAGACCTAAGAGTGTCATAGCGGCAGCGAGCATCTGTTCGACCTTCCGTCGCTTCGGGCGATCATGCGCGTCCAACAGAGTCTGCGCGTGGTCGCGCATCCCGCTCAGCCATCCTGCCGTCATCGCATCCCACTCTGTGTGATCGAGCTGCTCGCGAAGCCGGGTCACATCGACCAGCTCGCTGCACAACGCCCGGGCGAAGGCTCGCAGATCATCCACCGTAATCGTCCGTAAGAGTGCGCGCCAGAGCCGATGGTGTGTCCCCCGGCGGCTCAGCTCCTGATCGATCCAGACATCCCACGCTGCGGTGAAGTGCTCCTCGAATCGAGATCCATCATCCTCCTGAAACGCGGGGTCTACCAGGCTTTCCAACGGGTGCAGGCGCAACAAATGCGCGGCAAAACTGTGCAACGTGCCGATCTGAGCCTTCTCGATATCATGGAGCGCCGCTCCCGCGCGAGCGACCACCTCGTCCAACGTCAGCCCATACCGGACCCTCAGCTCACTCACCGACACGGCGCCTCCGTCCGACTGCCGCACGTCATCGGTATCCGCCCGCACCACAGCCGCCAAGCGCTCGCGCAGCCGCACTCGCATCTCCGTCGCGGCTTTGTTGGTGAAGGTCAACGCCACGATCTGCGTGATCGGAACGGGATTGGGATTCTTGATCAAGAGATGCACTAAGCGATTGACGAGTAATGTCGTCTTTCCGGTCCCGGCGCCGGCGACGACCACGACGTTCCGATCAAACGTGGTTTCAGCCAGCTCGCGTTGCGAGCGATCTGGAATCTGATCGTCGTTACGCATCTTTGACTTTCTGGGTGCGCAGCACTCTGAGCACTTTGGGTTCAGGCGCACGGTAGGCGCGCCACCACGTCGGCGTATGTTCCCGGCGGCAGGCCACGCGAAACTCACAGGTATCGCAATAGGTGTCCGGCAAAATGAAGAAGCGCCCGGACTGGATCCCTCCCACCAGGGTATTCAGCGTGGCGTGAAGTCTTGTGCCGACTTCCGAGGACCAGACTGCGGCCTCGAACGTCGACCGCGCGATAGGCGTCGACCAGTGGGGGGCGAGGAAAAAGAACTGCACCTGACTGGGCTTTGGCTGGCCTGGAATGTTCAGGCAGGCGTAGAGCGGCGGCTGCAACCGATATCCTCGCAACGCAGATTGCGCAAGATTGCGATCTTCTGCCTTGATGGCGTTGCCGATCTTGAACTTGTAGTCGATGATGCGCAGGACGTCGGAACCAGGACGCCGGTCGATCCGATCGACCCGGCCGCGAATCTTCAGCGATCCCGCGTCTTCTCCGATCAGCTCAGGGATCGTGCCTTCCGCATCCACTTCAAACGCCACCGGGATGAACGGATCTTCCGCCTGAGCCGCTTGATCCGCATCGACCGCTGAGGAGACGAGCGCGACGATCATGTCTTTCGCTAGTTCCCAGAGCAGATAGTGACCGGTTCGAGCACGAGCCTCATACTCAGCGGCCGCTTGCTCGACCGCTGAGTGAATGCACCAGGCAATAGTATCGTCGGTTACCGGGTCGACCGGCCAGCCCGTCGGGATGAGCTGTTCGTAGCAACGGCGCAACGCTGCGTGGCAGACGGTCCCGATGAGCGCGGCGTCCAGTTCCTGTACAAGCGGCACACGGATCGGCACGATACGAAGGACGTCGGCGGCAAAGTATTGAAAGGGACAACGGGCATACCGCTCAAGCGGCGTGGGAGCCAGCCCCCTGGTGAGCACCCGCGACCAGTGAGGAGCCAGCGTTCCCGTCAAACCATCATGCGGAGTGAGCGCCGGGTTCTCGTCTTCAAGATGACTCAATGCCGCCATTCCATGGCGAAACGATTCGGCATCGCGGCCCACGGCCTCCAACAGCGGCGCGGCGTCCTGTCCGCTCAGGGCGACCCACAGGGCAAGATCTTCGGGGGGAAGGAACGTCCGGATCGCAGGCCGTTGCAACACGCGATCCGTCAATCGCCGAGGGACGGCCTCAATCGGGACCTCCTCAAAACCACAGAGCCGGTTGGCCTCAGCAAGATAGGGTGAGGGAGCCAGGACGCGCCCCTGATCATCCGCCCGTTGAAACGACAGGTACAGTCGCTGAGCTGCGGATTGATGCAGCAAGGCAAACAAGACCGCTTCTTCCTCATAGCCACCCAGCTTTTCGTCGATCTTGAATCCCATCGTGGCCGCAAGCACACGTCGATGCCGATCTCGCAGAAAGGGATCCTCCCGAATGTACCGAGGGAATACTTTGTCGTTCAGTCCGAGCACAATGAGAGCTTTGAAGGGCACGCCCCGCGCGGCCATGACATCGAGCACCGCCACCCCTTGGTGCTCGGTGTGGATGAGGGGGACCGTCGTCCGATCCAGCACATGGATGAACAGCTCGACGAATTCCGCCCATGTCAGCTCGTCACCAATCGCGTCGAGTTGCGTGATGGTGCTGAAGACTCGATCTACCGTATCCCAGACTATGGATAGGTGAGACTCCTGAGCGTCATGTGGCCTCTCCTCACTCTCCGGTGGGCGGCGCAGATGCTGACCGATGAGCTGCCGGAACGGCTCGACCAGCTGGGCGACCGTCCCGCGCGTGGGCAGCGCGGCGCAATCAGTGAATAACTGCGACACCACGTGCCACAACAACCGCACGACTGGCGGCGGTACGCCCAGCGGTCCTGCCGCCCCACCGTCCTCCTGCCCGCTATCGATCTCGACGACGGCACGGCTGGCACGGTCCAATCGAGCCCACTCCTCAGCTCCTCGAGTGATGTGTAGCGCAGGCACGACAAGTTTCCAGAGATCAGCCCGAACCTCATTCTGATTTTCCTCACAGAGCGCGCTCCAATAGAGCGGAGACGTCACCACGTCCAGCACCGCCGTCCGGTAGTAGTCGGTCAATGGGAGCGAGGCGAGTTGAAGAATGGTCTTGCACAGCGGTTCGTGGATCAGTGGACGCCCGAGGGTCGAGGTGAATGGAATACGATGCCGGTCAAAGACAGATTGGAGCATCGCGCGATAGGGATCGAGAGTACGAGCGACGACGCCGATGTCCTCGAATCGATACCCATTCGTTTCCACCAGATCAAGGATGAGGCGGCCGGTCGAGGCCAACTCTTCTTCAACCCCGATAGCGCTGCGGACGGTGAGCGTGGGGGCATGGTGGGCAGTAGGGAGACCGCTTAGCTGGGTATCTGTGAGACGCACGATGGCGTCCGGCGCCGGGACCAGCGGCTGGATATGACGATCGAAGAAGCGCTGTGCAAACCGAAAGGACGGTTGATCATCCAACGGGAAAAAAAGGGTTGTAGGCGCCGCTTTGCTCACCGCTTCGAAGAAGGACAATTGCACCTGTGTCAGATCGTAGAACCCGTAGTAGAAGGCGTGGCTCAGCGTTGCGAGAAACGGCGATGCGGCGACACAGGGCGTCAGCGATTCGGCAAGATCATCCGGCGTCCCGACCTGCAAGGTCTTCCCGGCTTCGTTCACGACGGCGTGCAGCGAAAACAATGCGCGGAGCCAGACCGCATCCTCCTGGCCGAAATACTCTTCACCAAGGCCGCGCAGCGCTTCGGCGGGACTCACCCCGGCATCTTTGAGGTCTCGAACCGTCGACCACAAGGCTCCCCAGGTGCCTGAGGAATGGCCGATGTGTTGAAGCGGCGCAAGGCTGGAGAGCCGGCTGCGCACGATATGGCGGACTAACTGCTCAAAGAACAGCCCATCGACGACCTGGAGCGACGAGACATGTCCGGCCTGCTCTCGAACCTCAGCCGACAGGCGGAGCGCCAGTTGATGAAAGGTGAGGATGTGGACATTGAGCAGCGAACGACCATGCTCGACGGCGAGAAGCCACCGAACTCGGTCAACCAACGATTTCGAGGGAACGAGTACGGCAAGCGATGCGAAAGGATCGGCTGCCTTCGCTCGTTGAATGTGATCAACGAGCGCAGATTCAAGATGGGGATGAAACCGACCGGTGAGGACGCGGAGCATCAGAATGCGTGACGAGTGATCGGTGATGTGTGAGGGGTAGCCATCTGACGGAGAGCCATGATGCTCTCTTTGTGTCTAGAACTCATCACTCATCACCCATCACTACTCACTTCGGCTAGCCTGTCTCCGGCCCCATCAGTTCACCATTGCAATCCACGCAGGCCCAGTCGCCGTCGATAAATTTCATCGGATCGCCGCAGATGGGGCAATCCGGAGGAGGCCCCTTGTCGTAGATAGGCAG
>JAHFES010000030.1:0-12203 GCA_023248355.1 Nitrospiraceae bacterium | reverse complement strand
AGCAACGCCTTTTCAGCGCTTTCCCGGCCTGGGACACCGATGAACGTCAGCCGTCCATCGATAATCGTGGCCGGCACCGCTCGAACCGAATGGCGATCGGCGAGAGCTCGTCCATCTTCCGTCGTGATATCGACCTCGCGATAGGAAAAGCTGTATTTCACTCGCAACTGTTTCCACAAACTCTTCGCGGATGGGCAGGCTCCGCAACTCGGCGACACCAACAAAATAATACTCGGCATGCGTCATTCCCTCAAGAGCTAGAAAAGATATGAAATCTTAGCACCCGCTGAAAAGAGGGCGCAAGGAGCTTCGGTGTGAGGTTGTTACGATCGAGGAGCAGCCTGTTCGGTCACCCGCTTGAGGATAGTGAGGCCGCGAGCGAAGAGCGCCGTCATCTGAGCCGTCTCATGACAATCGTTGCAGTGAGTCAACGCGAACACATTACCCTCAGCGATTAGGAAGGGCGGATTTCTTTTGTCCGCAACGCATGCAGATGAACGGCTCCCCGAATCTTGTCGAGAATTGCATCGCGCGTTGCCGGCTTCCGCAGCCAATCAGAGACCGCCTGATTCGAGATAGCATCCAAATACGTCGGCGCGTCGGCCCCGCTGAACACCACGATGGGAATTGCGGGATACCAGTGATGAAAATGCATGATGACCTCGGATCCGCACCCGCTCGGCATCGCAAGGTCACAAAGCAACGCACTGACTGTCGCGGCATTGTCACCCTGAGTCATGATCTCAATGGCTTCAAGCCCGCTCTCCGCGGACACGACCTGAAACCCTCCCCGTTCCAGCACCTGGCGAACGTTCTGACGGACGGCTTCGTTGTCGTCGACGATGAGAATACGGTCGGTCGTCATGATCACCATCCTTAGCTAGGTCGAAGGTTGCGACCAGGTGAGCGTCCCGGATTTTGGGTTGATGGTGATGACAAGTTTTCCGTCGAGCACATCAAGCAACGTATCCCCCAGCAATACCCGGCGCCAGCCTTTGAGGAGCGGAAGATCCAGCGCAGTTCGATTTGTCTTCGCATCGACGAGGGCCTGAAGGTCTGCCGTCGTGGCCAGCAACGTGGGGGCGATCTCTTCCTCCGTGGCACGGGCTTTCATCACCGCCTGAAGAAGCTCCAGAAGACCGGCGGATTCCGGTTCAGGTTTCCGTTCTTTCGGGACCTCCGGCCAGGCCGAAGGCGGGAGCGCCAGCGCTGCTTGCATGGTGGCAAGAATCGTCTCGCCGTTCCGGTCTGCTTCTGATCCATGGAGCCCCCGGACGGCACGCAACTCTTGAATGTTCCGTGGAGGATGTCGTGCGAGTTGCAGGAGCACTTCATCTCGCATAACCCGGCCACGGGGTACATTGCGACGTTTGGCTTCTCCCTCTCGCCAGGCCGCCAGTTCACGAAGGACTGCGGCATATTTGGGCTTGAGTGTGTCCCAGCCGCGCACGCGTTGATACCGCTCTTGCGGTTCCCGGCGTGTGTCTCCCACGGCTCCCTCCAAGCGTGAAAATTCTTCGTCGACCCAATGGAGCCGGCCAAGCTTGGACAGACGCGTGTGGAGATGGTCATGGATGGCCAGGAGGAATGTCACGTCTTCAAGCGCGTAGGCCAATTGATCCTGAGACAGCGGGCGTGCGCTCCAGTTGGTAAACGTGTGGGCCTTGTCCAGCTTCGTGCCGTGCACTCGCTGGACGAGATTGGCATAGGCGACTTGCGGACCAAAACCCACCATCGCGGCGGCAATCTGCGTATCGAAGAATGGTTTGGGAATTTGGCCGGCATGGACCGCGAAGAGATCCAGGTCCTGCCGCCCCGCATGCACGACTTTTTGAATCGCGGGATTGCAGACAATTTCCCAGAAGGCATCCAGCGAACCGCCAGATTGGACTGCGGGGAAATCGATGACCGCTGCTGTGTTGTTCGTTGCGACCTGAATGAGTTCGAGCTTGGGCACAAAACTCTCTTCGCCGACAAATTCCGTATCGAGCGCCAGCCGTGGGCTGTCCCGCAACTGTTCGCAGAATTCGTCGAGCGCGTTGGGGCTGGTAATGTACTGGTTCTGTGTAGGCATGGTTATCAGACGCTCATTCAGCTGGGCTGTAGGGTTGGTCAGGAGGCCGCATCGGTTCCGTATTACTGAGGCTCAGGTATTCTTTGAGGAATTGATAGGCTTCCAGCATGCGGCGGAGTTCCGGTTCGGAAGCACGATCACCGTTGTTGGCGTCGGGATGCAGTTGCTTGGCTTTGTGTCGAAACGCCATCGTGACATCGGCGAGTGAGCTGCCGAACTCTACGCCCATGATGGCATAGGCGTCCATGGCGTTGTTGACGCCGTTCGGGTTGTCCGACAACACTCCCCCGCCCCCACTGGCAGCTTTCAACATGTCCGCAAGGCTGACTTTCTTGCGGCGCCGTCTGGGCCGTTCCCGGACTTCACTGTCGAATTCGTCCCATCGGTCCTCGACGAATTCCAGGCGTGATTCGAGGCGCATCGCGCCAGACAGATCCCGGACGACGCCGAGCTCCTCTTCGATCTCGATCAGAGATCGGATGATTTCCTCCAATCCCTGTTCGACCCGAAAGAAACTATCCACCCGCTCTTCCATCATGGTATCGACGGCCAAGTTCAGGCTCTCTTCTGATTTTTCACGCAGGGAGCCGATGCGTTTCTGCATCCCGCTGCGGAACTTCAAGTATTTACTCGTTGTAAACGGCATGGGTGGCGCACACTCCTGGCGGCGGGCATTGTAGCACAGAGAGATTCCCAGCCAGAAGGGTTCTGAATGCGTGGCATCGAGGCCGGTGGTAGCACCTCAGGTGGAGCAAATTACTCTGGGAAGGGCTGGTCGTTTGTTTTTGTTCGTCTTCGTGCGACACCGCTGTCGCGCGCGGCTGCGGCGACGGCTCGGGCGACGCGAGGGACGACTTCTTTATCGAAGAGACTGGGAATAATGTAGTCTTCGCTCAGGGCGCCCGCAGGAATGGTATGCGCGATAGCATTGGCCGCCGCGAGTTTCATCGCTTCGTTGATCTGGCAGGCCTGAACATCCAGCGCGCCTCGGAAGATGCCGGGGAATGCGAGCGCGTTGTTGATTTGGTTGGGATAGTCCGACCGGCCGGTAGCAAAGATCCGGCAATGCGAGACTGCGAGTTCGGGCGAGACTTCTGGGTCCGGGTTCGCCATCGCGAACACGATTCGATCTGGAGCCATGAGGTCAAGGTCTTCTGCTGCCAGGATATTGCCGACGGAAAGACCGATGAACACGTCGGCGCCTTTCAGCGCGTTGCGCAAGGTGCCTTTGGGCTTGTCGCGCGTGAGGCACGCGGTGAGGTCGGACCGGCAGGCGCGGAGTTGCTCGGCCTCTCCATACAGGATAATGCCTTCCTTATCGCAACCGAGGAGATGCGAGACACCGGCTGCCAGCAACATCCGGCAGCAGGCCGTGCCCGCTGCTCCAAGTCCGTTGACCACGACGCGGATGTCCTCCATCCGTTTTCCCGTGACCGTCAGCGCGTTGGTGAGCGCGGCCAGTATGACCACAGCCGTGCCATGCTGATCGTCATGCATCACCGGCATGTCAAGCGATGCTTTCAACCGCCGTTCGATCTCAAAGCAACGGGGCGCACCGATGTCTTCCAGATTGATGGCGCCGAAGCCCGGTGCGATACCCTGCACGATCCGCACAATCTCGTCCGGATCTTGAGTGCTCAGGCACAGAGGCCAGGCGTCGATCCCAGCCAGTTCCTTGAACAGCATGACCTTGCCTTCCATGACCGGAAGGGCCGCTTCCGGGCCGAGGTTCCCCAGCCCCAACACAGCAGATCCATCCGTCACCACCGCGACGCTATTACTCTTGCTCGTAAAGGCATAGACCTTGGATTTGTCTTTGGCGATCGCCTGAGACACGCGACCGACACCTGGGGTATAGACCATCGACAGGACATTTCTGGTGCTGATTGGGAACTTGCCTTCGACGCGGATTTTTCCACCCAGATGGAGGAGGAAAATGCGATCAGAGGCGGAGAGCACAGTCACATCGGGAAGTGAGCTGAGCCGGTCCAGAACTCTCTCGCCGTGCTCCTCATTCTGGACATCGAAAGTAATGTCCCGAACCATGCGCGTCTTTGTCGCCGAGACGATATCAACAGCTCCAAGATTGGCTCGCTCCTCGGCCAAGAGTGCCGCGACGCGGGCAAAGATGCCGGGCTTGTTGGCGAGCTCCAGTCTGACAGTGAGGCGGTAGTTGGAATAGGGGCCGATATCAACCATCAATTCATTCTCTCAGCGGGTGTTCTCCTCTTAATGAGCGTACCACAATGTTGATTTGAAGCCGAGGAAGTGGTGGTTTCCAGGACCCGGAATCGGGGTTCTCAATAATATATCGGGTCAGGGTGGATAGTCAGGGGGAAGACACGGGGGGGGGAAGAGGAGGTCCGTTGGTTTGACTTCCTGGACCGGAAGGCGCAGCATACGCCAACCCCTTTAGACAAAAAGGTGTTCTGTGACTTCTTGCTAGACTCAACCGATCACCTCATAGGACACCGTTTCCAAACAGCGCCGTGCCCTCCTGGTGTACCTCGCCACGAGGGCGTTGTTGTGTCTGCAGCGGAAGCCTATCTCGACAAGAAGCGTCGTGTCTTAACCATCATCTGAAAGGAGACCTCGATGAAACGACTGGCAACGCTCTCGGCCGGACTGATCCTCGGATCACCTGCCCTCGCAATGGCGGCGGAACACAGTGCGGGTTATCGTGGGATTGGGCAGCTGTATTTTTCTGCCATGGCCGCGGTGTTGATTTACGGAGTCTACGATGCATTCGGCAAGACCGCGATGTATATCATGGCGCCGATCATCCTGATCGGGCTCTACATGATGTTGCCCGAGAACTAAGGCGACACCAGCACGATACGACGAAGACGATGGGAGCTGGCTTCATCAAGCACGCTGAGGTGCCGATGAAGTCAGCAGTACCGGATCATGAGCTTATCGTTTCCCATCATAGCCGCCCCCCTGCCATCGTTCTAAGAGTTGAATGCGCTTCTTGAGTTGCTCTGCCGTCGCCTGATCGACCCGGCCTCCGGTCCGAGCGATTAATTCCGCATTGAGCCGTCGATGGTCGATCCCGCTTTTCCTCGCAACTGAACTAACCAGCACACGGTGGACGTCGCGAAGATCTTGCTTCTGCTCATGGAGTGAGATCACTGAGTCAGTGGGTGCCGCCACCCCGTCTTCCCCGATCGCATCCTCTTCGCCGATCAAGGTATCGATCCTCGCCACGGCATTCAGGGGCATGTATTCCTTCGTAGAGACCGTCACTCGACCGAAGAGGTCTCGTTGCCCCGCCGGCATGATGTCTTCCAACACATGATCGCGTTCCGCTTTGATCTGCCTGGCGTAGTGCGCCAGGATCGGATCTTTCGGCAGATAGAGCCAGGCTCGTTGAGGCTTAGGCATGCCGTCCTGCATGCGGACGAATCGTCCGACCACCTGTCTGAAATACATCTCCGTCAGGACGTTCGTCCCATAGACCCCGACACGAAGTCGCGGGATATCCACGCCTTCGCTGACCATGTTCACCGCCACCAACCATTGCTGTTTCTTGTGATCTGAAAATGTTTCGATCGTGCGCGAGGCCGCCGGGTCGTCTGAGACCGCCACCAGGGCCTTGGTTCCCGTGATCTTGCCGACAAGCTCAGCCACCCAGCGGGCATGGTCTTGATCCATGCTGACGATCAATCCGCCCGCATCCGGCTGCTCCTCCTTGCGAAGGCGCGTGAGTTGCGCGTGGGCATCGGTGATCACCGGGCCCAGCCAGCTTTCTTGTAGCAGCGCGGTCTTCAGCCGTTCTCGCTGGCGGTCGAACGTCAATCCGTCTTCAAACGTGGCCGTATGTTCACGCCCCTCGGACAACCAGGTCAACTCGCCTTCGTAACTGGGAAACACGATCGGCCGACAGACACTGTCGCGGATCGCATCGGTGTAGCCATAGGCAAAATCCGCTTGGCTCTCCCCCTGCTCATAGCGAATGAAGGGAATCGGATTGTTGTCCGAACGGAAGGGCGTGCCGGAGAGAATCAATCGAAACGCCGCCGGCTCAAAAGCCGTCCGCAGCGCTTTACCCCAATTCTTGCCGTCGCCCGCATGGTGCAACTCGTCCAAGATCAGCAGTGTCTTCTTGCTCCGGCAGGCGCGCTGAAAGATGGCCGGAGCGAGACAGACTTGCTGATAGGTCACCACTGCGCCATGGTAGTCCGAGGCCTCGCAGGCCTGCTCGTTGGTCAAGGCTGGATCAAGGTGGAGACCGATCTTACCGGCGGCCTCCGACCATTGTGTGCGCAGGTGATTCGTCGGGCAGACCACCAGCACGCGGGTCGCCGCGCCTGACGTTATGAATTCATGCGCCACACGGAGGGCGAAGCGAGTTTTCCCCGCAGCCGGCGTGGCCATCGCGAGAAAGTCCGCGGTCTGATGAGTCCGCACAGCCGACAGTGCACGGCTCTGCCAGTCACGGAGAGGCGCGGTCCAGGTGGGCAACGCCTTCGTGCGTCGCTCAATCGGCCTCGCCTGGCGTGATACGCTGTGGTCGCCCAACTTCAATGGCGTCCCCTTCTGCCTGTGTCGTTGATTGGATGATGCAGGAGGATGGGCTGGCTTAGTCCAGCCAATCCTTCTCTTTGAGCTTCCTGGGCAGATACTTCTTCGTCAGGAATTGGAAGTCCTTGTTGGCCAGCGAGTCGAGTTCGTACTTCAGCCCGCTCGTCAGCATGCGCTTGATCTCCGATTGCCAAGCCGGCTTCTGAAACCACTGATAGTTCAGGAGCTCCTTCGCCCGCGCGATGTCCTTCTCGTTCAGCTTGATGCCGACATTCCGTGGCAACTCATATCGTTCAGGATCGGCGCTCGACAAGCCTATGAACTTGGCTTTGGGAATGGCCATGCGGTTGCTCTCGAAGGCCAGATTGATCGAGCCTTGCTTAATGACGGAGTAGATGTAGTACCCCCAAGGATCGTTATCGACCAGCACATACACCGGCAGTTTGTATTCTTCATGGAGTCGCCGCGCCAAGCGACGCACGCCCCGTGGCGGCTGGCCGTTCCCCGTCAGCAGCACACAGTTGTAGCGCCGCCAGAACTTATCTTCCGACAACCGGTTCCACTGGGTGCCCTTTTCGACGAGCAGAAGGAAGTCGGCGGTGCAGCGGCGAATCTCCAGATATTCCGGCTCGACAATCGACGGCACCGAGTAGCCGCCCTTGCCCAGCTTCGAGCAGTCCACCCGATCGCCGTCATCGGCAAAGACCACCGGCCCGACGATACTCCCGCTGTTTTCTGCACGGACATGCAACTCTTCGCGCAACGCCGCAAGCGACACTTCCAGGTCTTCGATCACCGGATCGGATTCGTCCTGCGTGTCGAACGTGTTCTCATGCGAATCTTTGATCGTGTGCTTCGTGCGATAATAAATTTCTCGAAGGGAGGTGGTGAGATCCGCCCGCTGCAATTCGGAAAGCGCATCGGCCACCAACACCGTCTGCATAAATTTTTTCGCCATGCCGACGTTGAAGAACGACCGCGCCTGCTTCTTGCTTCCCATCTCGATCAGGCCCTTGCGTTCGTTGAAGGCCACGTTCGAAAGGGCGCGAATCGGGATCGCAAACGTCGGGTCCTTCGACCGCTCCGCCGCCGTAACGACGATATCCGCCAGGCTGATCAGTTTCTTTTCGACCGCGGTCGTCTTTTTCTGCTTGGTGGTCATACGTCGTCCTATTTCTTTTCTCGGGGAGCAACGGCGTTGGTTCGTGTGTCTGGTGTATTCCGTTTGTTTGGTTTGTCTGGCCGTTTCGCTTTATCAGAAGATGTCTTGCCAGTTGCCGGCTTCTCTACGAAGAGCGCCATCTGCGCCGCCTTGCCTTTCGGAGCCTGCGTGCTTTTTCCCGTTGCTGGCTTAGCCTTGTTCGTTGTGCGCTTGGTCGCCTTGGCTTTAGGCTCTGTAGCGCCGAGCAGATCCGCGTCAGCCGCTGAAGCCGCAGTCGCCGCATCGGCCTCGATGTGAGACGCGAGTTCAACGTCGCCTTCTATGCCCTCTGCGGTGACGATGATCGAATGGGGCAAGCCTTCAGGACCCGCACTCGTCTTGCCCAACGCCTCGTCGGTTTTCATGCCTCCGGTGCGCGACGTGGCGATCTTCTGCAGCTGTGCCTTCAGCTTTTCCTTCGGCAGCGTCCCGCCCTTGAGACGGTTACAGGCTTCCACCACTTCTTCAATGTAGAGCTCGAAGATATTCCGCCGGCGATATTCGCCCGCCGCGCGCTCGCGTCGCCGTATGAACAACCCCAGCCGCCTGCCGCATTCGCGGAGCGCCAGGGTGATTTCTTTCTGAATCTCATCGTAGTCGGCAATGGCTTCCTTGGACTCGCTCGTAAACGGCACCCACACGGAGGCCATGTGGACAAAGATCACCATCGGCCCGCCCGGCAGGGCTCCGCGCGATTGCGTCACGCCGTAATTTTTCCAGGTCGTGCTGAGCACCGCTTTGAAGGTCGCGCAAGCCGACTGCTGATAGAGCAAGGGAACCCGGTTCGCGTAGCGGATCACGCGGGCCAGTTCCGAGTTGTCTTCCTCATGCTCGCCTTCCGCCTTCGGCATCGCCGGCTGCTTGGGCTTGGCTTGATCGTCCGGTCGATGTCCATAGGCCAACCCGGCTTCAATGATGAACGGATTCCCGCGATAGACCGCCGGTGGCCGGCTCACCGCCGTGTAGAACTCGCCTTTGATCTGCTTGTAGAGGCCGGAGAGAATCGCCTTCTCGCCGATCGGAGAAATGCAATTCGTCGGCGGCGCCATGATCTTCGTGGCTTGAATAGTCTGGTAGAGCGTCTCCGCTGCATGCCCCTTCAGATCGCGCGGTTTCATAGTGGGCGAGACCTTCGCGGCCTTGCAGATATCTTCAGCGAGTTGAGGCGAGACGCGGCAGAAATCGCTGGAGAGCACACCGGAGAGCGACGGGCTCTTCGTATCCTGCAGCATCTTGAGCAGCATCCCGAACTCGATGCCGTAGGGATGCGGCTTGATCTCGCGCGGCGCCGGCGGCAGTTCGTGATAGGTCCGTGGAAAGTCCTTCGTCTCCCCGTCCGGCGTCTTATAGATGAGCCGCACGTGGGGATTAGCAATCGACGTCTGTTCGAGATACTCATCGACCGACGCGCGGCCCTTCTGATAGCGGCCTTCTACCTCGATCGAAACCTGTGTGCCGCGCGGCTGCTCCCACTTGATCTGCTTGTTCTCATGCACGAGCGGCTCGTTCTTTTTCGTGTCGATCTGCACTTCAAAGTAATGGGCTGGCGCCTTCGGACCCGTGCGGGAGATGATCTTCACAGGCTTCCCGGTCGTGAGCTGCCCGTACATGCCCGCGGCGGAGATACCGATGCCCTGCTGCCCCCGACTCATGCGCAGGCGATGGAACTTGGACCCGTAGAGCAGCTTCGCGAAAATCCGGGGAATCTGTTGGCGGACAATCCCCGGCCCGTTGTCCATCACCGTGATGCGGAAGCGCGTCGCCTGACTCGCCGGTAGTGCGTGACCTGCGGTGGGGACGACTTCGAGTTGGACCATGACATCCGGAAGAATCCCTGCTTCTTCGCTGGCATCCAGCGCGTTATCGACCGCTTCCTTGACGCAGGTCAACAGCGCCTTGCGAGGATTGTCGAAGCCGAGCAGATGCCGATTCTTCGTGAAGAATTCGGAAACGGAGATTTCCCGCTGACGCGCGCCCATTTCCACCGCCGTAACCAGTTGCGCCGGTTTCGCAGCGGCCTTCTTGGGAGCGGCTGGTTCAGGAGCGGAGGTCTTGGGAGATACGGATGGCACAGGGAGCGTGGACGCGTTCTTCTTGCTCATTCAACCTCTCAACCTGTTCGGGGGAGACACTTGGTACCACAAATCACGACGGCAGGCAACGCAGTGGAGTCAACTCACAGGGAACGGCGACGCCGGCAGCGATCAGACAATCGGACTGACCCCTTCCGTGCGGCACCCGGTCGTTGAGAGGGTCACGGGAGCGGCGCCTGCTTCCTTCAGCTTCTCGCCCAACGCCGAGGAGACGAGCGCCTGTTGCAAACCATCGGCCGTATGCGCCTGGAGGAAGTCGAGGCTGAGCACCGCGTAATGCAAGGGCCGACCGCTCGGCGCATCGACACGGAAGACTTGGGCGCGGCGGGCGCCCTCAAGAAAGTCGGTGATGAAGTGCTTGGGAAACTGCTCTCGCAGATATTGGCGAATCACATTACACTGCGTGCTGGTGTTCACGTACAGCTCCTCCGGCCTGTGCCGGTTGATACGATGAATCGACAGGTCGTCTGTGCCTGCATCTCGCTGATGAGGTCGGCGATTAGGATCGGGGGGGCTTCCTGCTGCTGACCGATCGCTGGAAGACCCTGTCAGGCTAGGCTCCGCAGAGGGAAACTGTCAAGCAGGGAGAAGTGGCACAGGACCCAGCCAGACCACACGTCACGCGCATGGATGGGTGAGGACGAAGATAGAGGACGTTGAAGAGTGGGATGACGGACCGTCAGGTAGGAAACAATTAGGGTGGGAGGAGCACGCACCTACCGAGAGTCAGTAGATACGTCGGAGATCTTGGGAGGATTTTAGGCTTCCCAGTACAAGCTGGGCCTGCACACCGTCCTCGCACTCGACCCCCTTATGAACCATATTCCCCCGGGGCGTTAACTCCCCCCACCAGGTTACGATAGGCCTGAGGGTGCGGTGAGTCAAGAAAACTAATATGTCCGGCGACCCTCGCGGGATGGATGATGGATGAACAGATGGAAGGATGTAGTCGGGTTGAAGTCGTTGAAAAATTCCACGAATTATTCTGATGAACATGAAAATATCCCCACCGTTTCCGGTGAAGAGAGCGAAACAACTGTGGGCGATCGTGGCATGAAAAATATCAGTCCCCACCTTCTGTGGATAATCCTGTGAACAAGTTCGTGCGTACGTGCCGGGCAGCGTGAATTGAGGGGCTCATCTATCAAAGTGCCTATTTTTTAGGCATTGGTAGTTTCATGAACAGGCCCCAACCTATGGTGGTATTCACGGGCATTCGCAAGATTTTCATCTATTCCCAGTGAAAGTCTCTTGACATCATTGAATCATCACCGCAGACGCACTTGGCGCATCACGCGGCGACTAGAATATCCACAGCTCAAGGGGTTTGCTGAGGATAAGAGCCCAAACGACAGGCCCAGCGCGCTGTTTTTCACCCTGTGAAAACGGCTGGCTGAAGGCCCAACGGCTGCGAGCGGTGAGGATCAGACGAAAGCAGTGACGATTGTTCGAACGGGTACGACAAACGGCCCTGGTTGTGGCTCCAATGGAGTCTACTTTTTTCGGTACACGTTGAGCCCAACTTTCTCGTCGCGGTTCGGGATCGTCATATTGCCCTCCGTCGAGGCGATGATGATGGTCTTTCCCGACGCTGATGGCCCAAACTCCTTCGAGAGATCCACCTTGATCGTCAGCGTCGTGCCCTCCACGGTCATCTCAACATTCTTCATGATGCGGTCCTTTCAGTGATGGATAGACAAAGAAACGATAGCAGACTCCTGAGCAGGTTTTACAGTCCACCCGCGTACAACTTCAACAGTCAGACTCAAGGCTCTTCGTCTTCGACGTCCTCGATCGACTGCTTGAGCGCCGCGACGAACGTCTCAGGCTGAGACAGGGCGTTTTCGGTCAACTGGAATTCAGAGACCAGCGCACCGGCTTTGTCGACAATTACTAATCGATAACCCTGTTTCACAGCGACTCCCTTTCATGATTGATGCAACGCGGGGCCTGAGCCTCATGTCGCTTTCTTCAGGCACACAGTTTGAGCCAGGCATAGGGCGTCAGGTAATAGCCCGCCACTGAAATGAGCACGCCCAGCACCGCTCCGAACAAACCCGTGACATAAAGCCCAGCAAAGGGAAGCAGGAGCACAATCAGGATCAGCACCATCGCGATGGACTGATGGCGTTCGTAGAACTCTTGACGTTGGTCACTCTTGAGAGAGTCGGTGAATGAAGAGTCGGAACGGAGTGCCATTGGGACAGTATAGTCCAATCAAAAAGCGAAGGCAGCACATGAGAAGAGCCAAGTTCCCTCAGGAGATCAGAGCAAGCGGGAAAGTGAGGTGCACTCCTGAAAACGGCTCCCG
>JAHFES010000106.1 GCA_023248355.1 Nitrospiraceae bacterium | reverse complement strand
TCCTGCTGTGATATTTACTCCCCTTTATGGGCGAAGCGTGAGATAAATCGTTCGCCCCTGTCGCTTCAACAACAACAACACGGCCTGATCCTTCGGCAACTTCCCGGCAATGCGCTCATACGCCTTAACCGACGTCACGCCCTGCCGGTTCACTTCCACGACGACATCCCCTTCACGAACCCCCAGCTCCTCAGCCGTGCTTCCGGCTTTGACCCGGACGACCACCACGCCTCGCTCGCCTGGCTTGAGGCCATAGCGACCCGCCAATTCCTCATTCAGCTCGCGCACCTCAAGATCGGACAGCACCCCGGTGGGCGTGGCCGATTCACCCGCTTCTTCTTCGCCCGATTGGCCCATGGACTTCGGCTGTTCGACAATGGTGAGCTCGATCGTTTTCGGCTTCTTGTCACGAATGATCTTGACCGCCACTTTCTTCCCCACCGGCGTTTGCGCCACCGCATTGCGGAGGTGGGTCGGCGAATCCATTGATTTACCGTCGTACTCAACAATCACATCCGCGCGTTCGAATCCGGCTTTCTTCGCCGGGCTGTCGTCCATGACATCACTCACCAACACGCCCTTCGTGTCGCCGATGCCAAACTGGGACGAGAGTTCAGGTGTGAGATCTTGAATCGACACGCCAAGCCAGCCCCGGACAACCTTCCCTGCCTGCACCAGCTGCCCCATGATCGACTGCGCCATGTTACTCGGAACGGCAAAGCCGATGCCCATGTTGCCGCCGCTCTGACTGAATATCGCCGTGTTGATCCCGACCAGCTCAGCTCGCACGTTCACCAAGGCGCCACCGGAGTTCCCAGGATTGATGGCCGCATCGGTTTGGATGAAGTCTTCGTACTCGGCGATACCGGCTGCTCGCCCCAACGCGCTGACGATTCCCAGCGTGACGGTCTGCGTCAATCCAAACGGATTCCCAACGGCGAGGACAAACTCTCCCACTTCCAACTTGTCTGAATCGGCCCAGGCGACGGTCGGAAGACCGGTCGCTTCGATGCGGAC
The DNA here is from genome assembly GCA_023248355.1 of Nitrospiraceae bacterium. Classification (GTDB taxonomy): domain Bacteria; phylum Nitrospirota; class Nitrospiria; order Nitrospirales; family Nitrospiraceae; genus Nitrospira_D. Next base: position 6,748 of record JAHFES010000106.1, on the reverse strand, counting down.
CACAGCAATATCCGTTTTCGGATCCGTCCCGATGAGCTTGGCTTTGAATTCCCGCTTATCCGACAACGTCACTCGAATTTCATCCGCCTTATCGACCACGTGATTATTGGTGATAATCAGCCCATTGGACTCGACAATCACCCCTGACCCCAACCCCCGTTCCTTCCGTTCCTTCGGCTGCTGATCAAATCGTTTGAAAAACTCATCGCCAAAAAACTTTCTAAAGAAGGGATCATCGAGCGGGGTGGCATGCGAGCTTTCGGCTCGTCCACTCTTCGTGGCATAGATATTCACCACCGCCGGCTTCACCGCTTTGGCGATTTCGACAAACGTCTGTCCGCCTCCGCCGCTCAACACCGGCTGTGGGGCCGTGGCCACCGGTCTCGCCATCGATGCGGGAGGGGCCTCTGGCACGGCGTGGCCATTCGGCAACCAACCAAAATCAGACGCGACCACAAACCCAATGATCATGCCCGCCGTCAACAACGTCGCGGCCACGATCCAACTCCGACTCGATCGAGCGGGCTGATTGTTACGGTCAAACGGATTCATGGTGTGTGTATCGACTCCTCTGCCAACAGCGTGCGTTTACTGAATCTCGCCCGCATAGATGCCCATAATGGTATGGAGGAACTTGATCGCCTCTGCCTTGGGACGCTGAAATGAATTCCGTCCAATGATGCTGCCAAACCCGCCGCCGTCCCGAATGGCCCGTGCTTCTTCAAACACGTGCTCGTCTTCACTCTTCGCGCCTCCAGAGAAAATCACAATACGGCGTCCATCAAACGAACTCTGGATGACATGCTTCACGCGCTCAGCCAGAGTCTTCATCGGAATCTGTTCGGTTTCATAGACTTTCTTGGCCGCCGCCTGCTCAAGGTGCGCGGACGGCAGCTTCACCTTGATGATGTGCGCCCCCAATTGAGCCGCGATCTGTGCGGCATAAGCCCCTACATCCATCGCCGTTTCGCCCTCTTTGCTGAGCGAGGAGCCGCGAGGATAGGACCAGACCACCACCGCCAGACCGGACGCCTTGGCTTCTTCGCCGATGGCACGCAGTTGTTCATACATCGTATTGCAATGGGCCGATCCCGGGTAGATTGTAAACCCGACGGCTGAACAGCCCAGGCGAAGCGCATCCTTCACGCTGCCCGTCACCGATGGCAAGGGATCTTTCTCATCATGCAGCACATCGTGATTGTTCAATTTCAGAATCAGCGGAATCTGCCCGGCGAACTGGCTCGCTCCGGCTTCAAGAAACCCCAAGGGCGCAGCATAGGCATTGCATCCCGCGTCGATCGCGAGCTGGAAGTGATAGTGCGGATTGTAGCCCGCCGGGTTGGGCGCGAAGCTTCTCGCAGGCCCGTGTTCAAAACCCTGATCGACAGGAAGAATGACGAGCTTCCCGGTCCCCGCCAATTTCCCGGAGCGCAGCATCCGGGCCAGATTGGTCTTCGTGCCTGCATTGTCGCTTCCATACCAGCTCAGAATTTCTTGAACCCGGTCTCCCATAACGTCCCCTCCCCGAACAAATAACGTGGATGAGTGCACCTACGTTCTTCCCTGAATGAACGCGTCGGCCGTCTCAACGTCACGACGACTTCCAATAATCAAGGGAACACGCTGATGAAGCTTCTTTGGTTCCACTTCCAGTATTCTGGACATCCCTGTACTGGCCTTCCCTCCTGCTTGCTCAACGACGAACGCCAGGGGATTCGCTTCATAGAGGAGCCGGAGTTTCCCTTCCGGTTTATCAACTTCACCCGGATAGAGATAAATTCCGCCTCCCAGAAGCATGCGATGGAGATCCGCCACCAGGCAGCCAGAGTATCGGCCGCTATAGGGCCGTCCAGTCGCCTTATCGTGGACTTTGAGGTCGTCGAAGTACTTCTTGGTGCCCGCGGTCCACTTCTGATAGTTCCCCTCGTTGGCCGCGTAGATCGTCCCCTTCTCGGGAATCCGAATGTTCTCGTGCGACAAGAGATACTCACCGATCCCCGGTTCGAGGGTGAACCCATGAACACCCTGGCCGATCGTGTACACCAGCATTGTGCTTGAGCCATAGAGCAGATATCCGGCCGCAACCTGCTCGATTCCTCGCTTTAGCAAATCCTCGTCACTGGGCATCCGATCGGGAAGGCTGCGCTTCAGCACGGAAAAAATCGCGCCGAGCGGCATGTTGCAGTCTGTATTGGAAGACCCGTCAAGCGGATCGACGAGCACGATGTACTTGCACTCCGGTCCGCGCTCTTGGAAGTAGGCCGGCTTTTCCATCTCTTCAGACGCGAGCGCACAGACCTGCGTGGTCTGCCGTAACACACTCAGAAACGTTTCATTGGCAATCTCGTCGAGCTTCTTGACTGTCTCCCCCTGGACGTTCGTCTCTCCGGTCGTTCCCAGAATGTTGATGAGCCCAGCACGCCGGAGATCTTGGGCAATAAGTTTCCCGACAAGGCCAACGTCGCCAAGCAGTTCAGACAACCCACACCCTTCTCCCGTTGGGAAGGTCTGCTTCTTACTGATAAACTGGCTTAACGTAAGGTGAATTTGCCCCATGATGGAATCGAGTATACCGAGTTTACTACGCGTGAGCAATCAAAGCTCAGAACTTTCACTGAACCGCGCCGTTCCTGGGGAAGCCGTCCACCAGATCGGCCACAATAGACCCTATGATGACCTTGGCCTTCATCCGAACGGGAATTCGCCGTTCATCCGTAGTGAACCAGACACGGATATTGCCCTGATTGAGGAAGAGTCCCTGAAACGGCATGATCACCAGAACCCTTGCCGCCTCGACCTTGCCCCAGGCCCCCTCCAGAGTCTCAATTTCCTCAACACGCGCTTCCACATTTCTATTCTTTTTATCGTGATGCACATTCATCGTCAGTGACGCCCCGGGCGCCATGGGCAACACACTGCGGACGTAGTAGAGACAGGAGATGACATCTTGGGTGCCGGATGGGATTGGCAACGATTCCGAAGCCCCGCCTCTGACTGCTGTCACCGTCCCTTCCTTGTGATGAAACACGTATTCCCAGTCTTCTTTCTTTTTCCCCTCCCGTCGCCGGAAGGTCATATGCTCTGGAACGAGCGCGACGAGATCCAGTTCGGACTCTACGCGATTATCGACAGGAAAGAATCTCGTGATGGCTGGTCTGGACTGGGCGGTGGTGACCAGCTTGGCAAGCGATTGGTCCTTGTCTCCTTCCATCCCAACAACTTCCATCACGGCTGTACCCGCAGTGATATTCAACCAAGATATGTCATAAGTGAGCCGCTCTCCAACCTGGAAGGGCTGTCTCGCGAGCACAGTAGGATCGCCGGCCTTCGCAGGAGAGGACAGGCTGAGCGACAAAATACCGACCGCTATGGTGAGAAAAGCCCGCACCGGAACGGCATCCAGAAAGCTAGGGTGGAAAGAAGGATGGTACCGCCAACGTTCGCTAACCAAGGGCTCGTCTTGCTTCAGCCAATTCACCCTCAATGATTCCGCGGATGACGTTCATTCGTTCTGACGACGTCGCTTCAAATCGCAACACCAATGCAGGCTGCGTATTGGACGCCCGAATCAACCCCCACCCATGCTCAAAGACGGCACGTACACCGTCGATCGTCACGAGATCCCGAAGCACCAGCTTTGACGGCCCGAGGCCCTGCTTCGACTTAAAGTATTCCTCGAACCTGGCCTGAATCCGCTGGACCACGTCAAATTTAACAGTATCGGGCATGTCCACGCGAATCTCAGGCGTGACCACCGTCTTCGGCAAATCGGAGACCAAGGCCGAGAGCGGCTGAGTTCCCTTTGCCAAGATTTCAATGAGCCGACAGGATGCATAGACCGCATCGTCATAGCCGAAGTACCGATCGGCGAAGAACATATGGCCGGACATTTCTCCGGCAAGCACGGCGGACTCCTGCTTCATCTTCGCTTTGATGAGCGAATGACCTGTCTTCCACATGATCGGACGCCCGCCGCGCTTCGCGATATCATCGTAGAGGCTCTGAGACGCCTTCACTTCTGAAATAATCGTGCTCCCAGGGCAGGCGGCCAACACATCCCGCGAGTAGACGACCATCAGCCGATCACCCCATAACACCTCGCCCTGCTCATCGACTGTCCCAATTCGATCTGCATCACCGTCGTACCCAATCCCAACGTCGGCCTTGAGATCTTTCACTGCCTTTATCAGATCAGACAAATTATCAAGCACCGTCGGATCTGGATGATGGTTGGGAAACCGTCCATCGAGGTCACAGTACAGCCCCGTGACTTTGCACCCCATCAACTCGAGGGCCTGTTTGGCCACGAGCGCAGCCACGCCATTGCCACAGTCAATCACCACGTGGAGACGATCCGCCCGCACCGCGGAAAAACTTTTCTTGATGTAGGCCAAATAGTCGGGAAGAATCGGGTGTTCAGACAACTCTCCGGTACCCGAGACAAACCGGCCAGACTCCATGACGCGGCGCAACTCTTGAATCGCCTCGCCGTGGATTGCCTCCTGTCCGACGCAGATCTTGAAGCCGTTATACTCCGCCGCATTGTGACTTCCTGTAATCATGATGCCGCCGTCAACGGGCAAAGTGAACAAAGAGAAATACACCAGCGGAGAAGGGCAAATGCCAATGTCGATGACACTCAACCCTCCAGCCAGCAACCCTCGAACCAATGCCTGATGAAGCATGGGAGAGCTGAGTCGGCCGTCTCGCCCGACCGAGACCGTCTTGACCCCACAATCTTTTACATAGGTGCAATAGGCTCGACCAACTTGTTCGGCAATCGACTCGGTCAGTTCTTGCCCGACAATGCCGCGTAAGTCGTACTCTCGAAATAAACCCATAATTACCTCGTTAAAAAGTTGGAACGTTAGAAAGTGTGACAGTTGATCGAAGATCCAACGAGACTGAATTCCAACTTTTCAACTTTGAAGCTTTCATACTTTAAAACTCCGCGGTGCCTCCGCACCCCGTCCATAATCATCCTGAAACCGCACAATGTCGTCTTCGCCTAAATAGGGTCCATTCTGAACTTCGATGATATGGAGAGTCTCGTGTCCTGGATTCTCTAAGCGATGGCGCGTTTCCACTGGAATGCCGGTGCTGTGTCCCACTTGAAGATCGAACACCTCATCCCCCCTCGTCACGCGGGCTGTTCCAGTAATCACAACCCAATGCTCGCTCCGCTTGTGGTGCATCTGCAAGGACAACCGTCCCCCTGGATTCACCGTCACACGCTTCACCTTGTAACCGGGGCCTTCTTCGAGGACAGTATAGGAGCCCCACGGCCGATGGACGGTCACATGCTCTAAATGTTCCGGTGCACCTTGTTGCTTGAGAAGCTCCACCATTTTCTTCACATCTTGGGCCCGCGACTTGGGGCAGACGAGCGTAGCATCGGGCGTATCCACCACCACCATGTCCGTTAGACCGATCGTGGCCACCACTCGCTGATCTCCATAGATGATCGATCGCTGACTGTCGATATCGACCACGCGACCGACCACGACGTTCCCGGCTTTATCTTTAGTCGCCACTTCATCCAAACTGCCCCAACTCCCCACATCCGACCATCGAAAGGTGACCGGCACCACTGCGGCCTTCGTAGACTTCTCCATTACTCCTGTATCGATCGATACCGACGGCAATGTTCGATATGCCTCATCGATCACGGATCTTGACGCATTCTGCTGCATCAGCTGACCGATCTTTTCAATCCCACGATAGAGCGGCGATTGGTGCCGGCAGATCTCTTCAAGAATCGTGGCGGCACGCCACACAAACATCCCGCTGTTCCAATAGTAATCGCCCGCTTTGAGGTACTGCGCCGCCTTGGTCGCATTCGGCTTCTCAATAAAACGAGCCACTGGATGCCCTTTGAGCTTGCCCTGCTTTGCGAGGACGGTCTTCCGATTCGGCTTGATGTAGCCGTATCCTGTTTCAGGGCGAATCGGCTTAATGCCAAAGGTGACCAACAGGCCTTGCGCCGCAAGGTTCGAGGCAAGAGACACGGCCGCATCGAAGTCGCGCTGACCTTTCACAATATGGTCGGCAGGCACGACCAACATGATGGCATTTGGATCCCGACGGACAAGTTCCAATGCCACCAAGGCAATCGCAGGCGCAGTATTGCGCCCTTCCGGCTCCAGCACGAAATTATCTGAAAGTGCATCTTTCCATTCACTCAACTGGACGCGAATGGACTCTGCTTGGGCTGGATTCGTAGAAATCATCACCCGGTTTGGCGCCGACGCACAGACTACCCGACGCATGGACTGCTGAATCAACGTTTCATCTCCCATAATCCGTAACAGCTGTTTGGGAAACAACTGTCGACTGAGCGGCCAAAACCTGGTGCCACTCCCACCGGCCATGATTACGGGATACAGATGGTTATGCAGTTCGGGATTCGAGGTTCGTCGTGTGAGAGAAGCCATACACTGAGTCTCCTACCTACGAGCGTTTTCCGGAACTTGGAACGTGGAACTTCGACCTTGCGCCTCCAGAATCATCTCAATGATTTCCCGAACCGCCCCCTCCCCGCCCTTCTTCAAACAGACATAATCGACCGCGGCCATGACCTGGGGCATGCCATCGGCCGGTGTGGCAGAAAATCCCACCGCCTTCAGCGTCTCAAGATCGTTGATATCGTCCCCGATATAGGCAACCTGGCTGAGTGTGAGCCCATGGTGTGCCGCCATCTCGCGGACACACGACAACTTATCCATCACCCCTTGGTGCAATTCGGGAA
>JAHFES010000105.1 GCA_023248355.1 Nitrospiraceae bacterium | reverse complement strand
CGAAAGTGTTCGAAACCCAAATCCACGGGAAGCGGTTCGAGATGTACAACGATACCGTGTTGGGCTTCAACAAGTCGGGCAAGGAAGTGGCGCGTATTCAGGTCGAAGAGCCGATCTACATTCGGCCGGCCGAGCGCGTCACCTGGCTGTAATTCAAAGCTAGGTCATCGCTTCACGGAAGGGCAGAGTTCCGAAAGGGACTCTGCCCTTTCTGTTTTTCTAACTTGGGAGGCTGGACGGGATGCGACAGGTTGTTACCCCGTTGTCGAAACCATGAAAGCCCTTACGCTCAATGGAAAGCTGTGGTCCTCAATAGTCGGCGAGCAAAACAAGCGGGCTCTGTTCGGCCCTGCCAATTGCCCCTCTATCCGTCTTTCGGCTCAGGCCTGGCTGCTCCTTCTGCACACTTGACGGGCCATAGGGGGTCCAGTAGAGTTGTTACACGTCTTGTGTTCAATTTGACCCAGGGAGTACCCTCAGCGTGACTTCTCGCCAGCAGGAATCGCTTCCATTTGCCGCGCAAGCTATACCCTTTGACGAGTTTTTAGCCTCAGGAAAACTCCCCGAGGGGTACCTGATCAGCGAATATGTAGCCCAACAGTTCGTCGAGCGTCTTGTCCATTATGTGTTAAGCGTCCCGGCAGGCAGCTACACGATGGCCCAGCTTAGCCATCTTCTGGAGCAGATTGACTCACGCGCCCAGGTCTTTTTCTTCAAACGTCTCAAGGAAACCAGCCCGGAGAGCCTCAAAGACTTCGCCCCGCTCTACTACGGCTTCATGAACGAGTTTCATTCTCTGCTCTTCACGTAGCTCCAGAAAATATTCCTTGTCGCCCCGGCAATCTCATGTATAATTACGGCGATCATTTATGAAATAAGGAGCATCATGATTCCATCCTTGCAACGAGCCGTCACTAGCTTTTACAACTTGATCTACGAAGCCCAAACCTTTGCGACTGCCATGGCACGAATCGATACAGCCGAGCAAGAGCACTACGCCGGGCGTATCGAAGGGCTCAATTGGGTCCTCGATCGATGCCAGGAACTCGAAGATATGGACGCCAACCTCACACCATCCTCCCTGCAACGAACCTTGGGCGAGGTCAAGTCAGACCTCGAACATGAACTTTCGGTGCAACGACGTGAAAAAGGGCGCCGAGCAGATGGTCGTGAAGAAGCGTTGAATTTTGTCGCAGATTATCTCTCCAGTCTCATTACGGCGACAGAGATCGAATCCGCCAAGACAGCCGTCTAGCTTCCGTCTGCTCTTAGGACCAGACGCGCTTCTCCTTGACGACCACGCAGGGTATTATCCATGGCGTTGATCCGAGAATGGATTATTTTCGCCCTCTGCCTTGGGGTAGGTGGACACATCGCTTTGGGGTTCGTTCTTCATGCGCCAGAGTTCTGGCCATGGAGTCGAGCGGGGCTCTACGGCTTACTCAGTGGACTCGCAGTCTATGCAATAGTGCAAGTGAGCCGTTGGATCTGGAAAGCCGCACGCAAAAGACAGGTGCCTGAATCGTCGTCCGTCGACGTCTAAGGCTGGGCCTGAGTTATAGTGGCTTCACCTCTTGCTTACCCATTCACGAAACTGTTGACCGGCCGATATCGTCCTTAATAACATTACGACATGGCACAGCCTCCTCGGAGACCCCCATCCCCTTGGCCCCCTGGAGCCAGGAACGCTCCTGGAAACCGGTCGCAGGCTACAGCGAGAAACCAACAGGATCAATTCGAATCGCTCAATGCCTCACTCCTCTATTGTCCCCGCTGTCGGGTTGCCACCCCTACGAGAGAACGCCTATTGCTCGTGCTACCAACTGGGAATCTGTACGAATATTTGTGCATGCATTGCGGCACCTCGACCGGCTCAAAGACTGATAGCCCATAGGGAAAGATTCAGGCGTTCGGTCCATAGCCTCCTTCCCGCTATAGCTACATTTGTCGTACAAAGGCTACACGCAGCCAGCAGCCGAGTAGGCTCAACACAGATACTCACAATAGCCAGATGTGGTAGCGCAAACGGACGAGCGAAAGGGGAACAGCGCTTCAGCTTATCTGTTGGAGAGGAATTCCCTCTTCGATAAGCATGACCGGAATATTTTCACGGATGGGGTAGAGGATCTTCTGATCCGCCCGAATCAGGCCGCCATCAAGCTGCTCCGACACAGGCTTGTTACCTTTATTCTTCAGTCCACCACGTGCAACAGCATCGTTGAGTTTCTTGACCAGCGCTGAATCTGCCATGCTGACCGACTGCTTTGTCTCCGGACAACAGAGTATGGCAAGAAGATCTTTGTCAATGCTCATCGCGCAGTATCCTCCCTCGCTTTAGATCCATTCCCAGGACCCTGAGACCATTCACGGCTTCTAGGATAGAGCACGAACCCATGGATAGGCAAGAGAGCTTGGGGCACCTCCCATTCGTCCCAGTGGTTCTGCTACACTAACACGCATTTCCATTCCTAATTGATTGGATCCAATGGGCAAGATATTCTGGAGACTGTTTCTTGCCGGACTATTTGTCCTGGTCCCTGCGTGGGCCACATTTTTGATTCTCTCGACCCTCTTCAGGACATTAGACAACCTCGTCGGCGAGCATATGCCAAATCCAATCCCCGGACTAGGCCTGCTGCTCTTAGTGCTCCTTGTCATGCTCGTCGGCGTCGTAGCAACCCATGTTATTGGTCGACACCTGATCACACGACTCGAGCATCGCTTAGAGCAGATTCCCCTCGTGCAAAGCATTTATCTCACACTCAAGGGGATGACCGACGTACTGAATTTTCGGTCCCGGTTTGGCCGTACGACCGTCGTCGCTTTCCCCTTTCCCAGAAAGGGTCTCTGGGCACTTGGGTTCGTCATGGGAACTGCGCCCGCAGTACTCCAAGTCGCAACGCTCGATCGGTTACTCATGATCTTTGTTCCAACCGCCATTCATCCCTTCACCGGCTATCTCGCGTTCGTGCCGGAGGACCAGGTCCATCCCCTCAACCTGCTGCCGGAAGACGCGATGAAGATGGAGTTTTCCGCGGGACTCTTTAAGCCGAAACAGGGCTGGTTGGATTCTCCAAGCGGATAACCATCGCCATGGCACCGTCACCCAATATCCTCGTGCGGCATGCTCGTCAGGAAGACGTGGACACGATTGCCTCGTTTAGCGCCGCCATGGCGCTGGAAACGGAAGGCCGCCGATTGGATATCGAGCGACTTCGTCGCGGAACCTTGTCACTGCTGAGTTCTCCCGCTTATGGCTATTTCCAGGTGGCTGAGCTGCACGATGGGACATCCAGCCGAATCATCGCCCAGCTCATGATCACCTATGAATGGAGTGACTGGCGGAACGGCGTCTTTTGGTGGATCCAAAGCGTGTATGTGGATCCCACATGGCGGCGGCAAGGCGTCTTTCGGCGCATGCATGAAACCGTGTTGGCCTCAGCCAAGAGTCGTCCTGACGTGTGCGGTGTCCGCCTCTACGTCGAGGAAACCAACCGTATCGCACAGGCCGCATATCGACGGGTGGGACTGACGCCCTCATCCTATGCGGTCTACGAGAAGGATTTTTTGTTAGCCCATCAAATGCCTCTAACGGATTGTCCCGATGAAGCGTGAGCAGGAGGATGCATGTCATTCGTGAAGTCACTAGCCGGTGCAGCCCTGATCTTGGCCTTCACACAAGGCTGCGTCGTGAGCCGGGCGAACGTCGGTGAGCCGATTCAGGAAGAGACCCTCTCACACATCAAGAAGGGCGTCACACCTATGGCGGAAGTGGTCTCATTAATCGGCGCTCCGGATCGCATCGTCAGGGGCAATGACCGAGAGATCTTCCACTACTACTACTACGACGCCAAATCACCTGGACTCTTCCTGCTCCTTATCAATCTCATTCACATGGATGTGAAAAGCGACAATCTCTACGTCTTCTTCAATAAGAGCGGCATCGCAGAAGAAGTGGTCTATGGGAAACGCACCGATCGCACGCAGTTCCGACTCTGGCCGTTTGGAGAGTAGCATGGCATCTCCCGCCTCACCCGTAACGATGGCGATCACAGCTGTGTGCCTGATCATTCTCTGCACAGGCTGTAGTGTCCGCCGAGTCGTATACAACACGATCATCACGACAGAAGATGTCCATTTTATTCATCCCGGCCAGACGACGATGCTCACTGTCGTGGGGAAGCTGGGAGCACCGGATGAAATGACCGAGTCAGAATCAGGAGTGGTAGCACTCTATAATTGGAGCGATACCAAATCGGCCGCCATGGATTTTGGCGCGTTACCCCGCCTGTTTCTGCCCTATACCCCGTCGATGACGCTGAACAAGACCGGGATCGTACCGGAACAATTCCTTGTCGTCTTTGATCCGGAATGGACTGTCCGCGCCTACGGATTCTCCCGATGGCCCAAGGAGCATCCTGTCATCTGGTTTTGGCCGTTCTAAGACAGCCATTTAGCGAATTGCCGGACATCTGAGAGACAGCTATAATCGCGCCATGACTCCACCTTCATCTGATCCTCGTATCCCCCCTCCGACGCCCTCTTCCTATATCCCCGCAGACCGCGATAGTGAATTTCTACAGCGTGAGGAGCTTCGTTCCGTCCGCATCGGGCTGGAGCTGCTGAAGCCTGAGTTGATCCAGCGCGAGCAAGGCATTCAATCGACCATTGTCGTCTTCGGCAGCGCGAGGCTCCAGGAACCAGCCGGCGCACAGAACGCGCTCCGCCTCGCCGAAGAGGAAGCCGCTCGAGCCCCGAACGATCAGGCCCTTCAGCAGAAGGTGGCCATCGCTCAACGTCAGCTCAACCTCTCGAAATACTATGAGGTCGCGCGCGAATTCAGCCGCCTCGTCTCCTCCACCTGCCAAGCCGACGGACGCTGCGACTATGTTGTGGTGACCGGTGGAGGGCCGGGCATTATGGAGGCCGCGAATCGAGGAGCGGCGGACGTGAACGCCAAGTCGATCGGTCTGAACATCACCTTACCGCACGAACAACACCCCAACCCCTACATCACGCCGGAGTTGAATTTTCAGTTTCGCTACTTTGCCATTCGTAAGATGCACTTTTTAATCCGGGCCAAAGCCCTTGTGGCCTTCCCTGGCGGATTCGGCACCCTTGATGAACTCTTCGAAACCCTGACGCTCTTGCAAACTGGCAAGACTCAGAATGTGGCTGTCGTGCTGGTTGGACGGGACTTTTGGGAGCGCCTGATCAACTGGCAGTTCCTCGTGGAAAACGGGCTGATCTCACAAAAAGACATTCAACTGTTTCACTATGCCGAGACGGCCCAGGAAGCCTGGGATGTGATCGGACGCCACAATGGAGTGCCCTCATGATGAAACTCTCCTTTCATGGCGCCGCGCGGTCGGTGACGGGAAGCCGCCACCTGCTTGAAGTCCCAGGCTGTCGGCTCTTGCTGGATTGCGGACTGTTTCAAGGACGCCGAGAAGAAGCCCTTCTGCAAAACCGCGACTTAGGCTTCGACCCGAAGTCGCTGGGAGCTGTCTTGCTCTCCCATGCGCATATCGACCATTCCGGAGCCTTGCCGGTCTTGCCTCGACACGGGTTCTCCGGAAAGGTGTACGTCACCCGTGCGACCGCCGACTTGGCCGGGATCATGCTCGAAGATTCGGCTCGCGTTCAGGAAAGCGACTGCCGCTACGTCAATAAGAAAGAGCAACGGCGTGGAAAGACCTGTGTCCGTCCATTCTACGACAGCGATGACGTCCGTAAGATTATTAGGCGTTTTGAAGGTGAGCGATATGGAGATCAACTGAAGATCGTGCCACGGGTGACCGCCTCGTTTCACGACGCCGGGCATATTCTGGGCTCGGCCGCGATCCGGGTGAAGTACACGGCGCGCGGCAATACCACGACCGTCCTCTTCAGCGGCGACTTGGGCCGTTCCAACATGCCGATTCTGCGCGATCCTGAACCGCCTGCTCCCTGCGACGTGCTGATCCTCGAATCCACCTACGGCGACCGGCTACACGAACGGGCGGGTGAGGAAATGAAGAAAAAGGCGCAGGACCTCATCGCCCACGCGAGAACCCACAAGAGCAAGATCATCGTCCCGGCCTTTGCCGTCGGTCGTACGCAGGAACTGATCATGCGGATCAAGGAACTCGTGGGTGAGGGCCGCGTCGATCCCATTCCCATCTATATCGATTCACCGCTGGCCGGCAAAGCCACCGAGGTATTTCGCCGCCACCCGGAATGCTACGATGAAGAGACCTTCAAAACCTTCTCGGCAGACGGCGATCCGTTCGCGTCACGCTTCATTCACTTCGTGTCATCGCCGGAAGACAGCAAACGCCTTAATACGATGAAGGGACCTTGCGTCATCATCTCCTCATCCGGCATGTGCGAAGGAGGCCGCATTATTCACCATCTCAAGCACGCCATTCAGGATGAGGCCAACATCATCGTGTTTGTCGGCTTCCAAGCCGAGCATACGCTTGGACGCAAGTTGGTCGAGGGCTGGGATGTCGTGCCGATCTTCGGTGTGCCGACGCCGCGACGCGCGCAGATCGTGAAGTTCAACGGTCTCTCAGCGCATGCAGACCGCAATGATCTGCTGGCCTACGTGCGCGCCATCACGCCATCGCCCAGCAAAATTTTTATTGTCCATGGCGAAGAAAAACAGGCTCTCTCACTCGGAGCCGCCATCCACACTGAACATCCACAAATCGATGTTCAGATTCCCCATCGAGGCAGTACATATGAGATTTGATAGAACAAACGGATCAAGCCACTCTGGGGGGAACATTGCTCTGGTCTTTGTGTTCACGCCTTGCATAGCGCTGCTGCTCGGAGGCCTGTCTCATACAGCCGCAGAACCCAACGAGGCCCGCCAGCGTGTCCGTGATCTGGGGATCACGATCGGACAGTATGCGCCAGGTCCGCTCAACGCCATTACCGACGTCGAGGGGGTGAAAGTTGGCCACGCCACGCTGATGCGAGGAGAGGGCCCACTAAAACCTGGTGAAGGCCCCGTGAGAACCGGTGTCACCGTCGTGATCCCTCGCGAGGATGTGTGGCACAAAAAGGTTCCAGCTGGTTCGTTTGTCCTCAACGGCACAGGGGAGATGACCGGCCTGGCCTGGGTGGCCGAATCTGGCTTTCTGGAGTATCCCATCGCCCTCACGAACACGCTCAATGTGCCGCGAGTGGCCAATGGAGTGATGAGTTGGATGATCAAGCAATATCCGGAGATCGGGATCTCCGACGACACGCTGACCCCGGTCGTCGCGGAGTGCGACGATGGGCGCCTGAACGACATTCAAGGCCGACATGTCTCGGAAGCGGATGTGGCAAAGGCGCTCGATAGCGCAACCAGCGGCCCAGTCAAGGAAGGTACCGTTGGAGCAGGGACCGGCATGGTCTCGTACGGATTCAAAGGGGGGATCGGGACCGCCTCGCGCCGATTGCCCGATACAGAGGGAGGCTACACGGTTGGCGTCCTGGTCAATGCCAATCATGGGCGGCGACCCGAGCTCGTGGTCGGGGGCGTTCCAGTCGGGCGCCTGTATGAGGCCGCCGAGCCCTTAGCCCAAGCGGTCCAGCCAGGACTCAGCGAAGGCTCGATCATCGTGGTCATCGCCACCGACGCGCCACTCGACAGTCGGCAACTCACGCGACTAGCTAAGCGGGCTGCCCTGGGACTCGCCCGCACAGGCTCTACCGCGCGCCACGGGAGCGGCGATTTCATGTTGGCCTTCTCCACCGCTAGCGTCATCCCGCACTACCCGAAAGAGCCCACCTAC
>JAHFES010000104.1 GCA_023248355.1 Nitrospiraceae bacterium | reverse complement strand
TGAATTTATGATTTGCATCGTGGAGTGTCGAGCTTTTCTTGTTTGACCTTCTCTCGTGCTTTGTCTTTTCTTCGTTCTTTCAGCAATTCCTTGGATGCTGAGGACGTGCTCTTCAACATGCCGCAGACGCTTCGGATGTAATCCTTCGTCACCGGTTGAAAGAGGATTTCATTCCCCTGCTCGATAAAACACACTTTGCTACCCGGCTTAATGCTGAGTTTGCGGCGCAGCCGAGCTGGAATGACAATCCGACCTTTAGTTGTTACATAGGCTGAATCCATAAAAACTCCATGCCGAAGAATGTTCGTAATAACTATCGGGTGTCAAATTGCCACCGGCTCCGCCGGTCGGGGAGTCTGAGTGCTGCCGTAAGGTGAGTGAGGAAGTCGCGCCGTGGAATCTCCTCGGCTCCTAGATGCATCACGTGCGGCGACGATTGCTGACAATCCATGATGCGGAATCTCCAGGCCTGGAGTTGACGCACGAGCGAGACCAGCGCAACTTTCGAGGCGTCTGGGGCACGCATGAACATCGATTCGGCGAAGAACGCCCCGCCAAGCGCCACGCCGTAGACCCCACCCACCAGCTTGTCATCGATCCAGGTTTCAACTGAATGGGCATAGCCCAGGTCATGCAATCTTGTGTAGGCTTCAATCATGGCGGGCGTGATCCAGGTGCCGCCTTCAGGATATTGCGGTCGTGGTCCTGCACAGTGAACCATGACGTCTGTAAAGCAGGCATCGAAGGTCACGACGAATTGCTCTCGGCGAAGTATCTTGAGCAAGCTGCGCGGCACGTGGAGTCGATCGGGAAAGAGCACGGTGCGAGGATCGGGCGACCACCATAAGATGGGCTGATCGTCGTCGTACCAAGGAAAGATGCCGTGACGGTAGGCTTCGAGCAGCCGTTCTGGGCGCAAGTCCCCACCGACGGCGAGCAAGCCCTCGGGCGAGGCCTGCTCAACGGGTGGAAAGCGCAGATCCTGCCCGTTCGCACTCAAGTGAACCATACCGGACCAAGGTACGTGAAGCTGAAGAAAAAGGCTATGGTCGAGAGTACACGGTGCCGCTATCCCTTCTTGTCTTCGCCTGAAGCCAAGATCGGCTGGAAACTTGGATCGGCGTCGAGGACGGCTTTGAGCAGCTCGCTGTGGAGGAAGTACCGCCAGACCTCGTCGTTCTTGCCTGGGACTTCGTCAAACCAGCGTTTCGCCTCTGTCAGGTGCTGCAGCATCTTCGCCTTATCTCCGTAGTTCGGCATGAAGATCATGCTGTAGGCCATCGTGTATTCCGCGAGAAATTTGTCGAGCGGCAGCTCGGCGAGGGTCAAGGAGGCGTCGGCGTCGGCGTAGGCCCGCAGGGTTTCAGGGTCGTGCAGAATCCGATTCCAGGCGACTTTGTTGATGCGCGACCAGGCCAGTTGGAGCAGTGCCTCGGCTTTCGGAGTCTTCCGCCCTTCAGGGATGGCTTTCACCAACGCGTCGAACGTTTCGATCATCGGCAGCTGGTCGTTGTTCCAGCGGTAGGCGACCCCGAGGCGGAAGCGGCTGTCCAGTTGTTCGGGATGGGTCTTGGCGAGGGTCTCCAAGGCCGGCAACAGGCGGTACAGAAAATCCGCCGGCGTGGGTTGCAGAAGCCCACCCATCTCCATGGCGTTCGAGAGGTCGAGACGGGCTGCTCCCGCGTAGATGTTCCAATAAAACTCGTTGACGACAAGCGAGAGAGCCGGATCTTTCACGATCAGCTTGTGCTCGTTGGCGGCTTCCCGGAGCAACACGGCATAGAGATTTCTGGTCAGTACTATCAGGGCGTCGACTTGACTCGGGTCGATGATCAACACGCGGTTGAGCAAGGCGACGCGATCGCGCAGATCGGGAAACGTCGCGGCTCGTGCTGCCGCGGCCGTGAGTGTGCCGGGCTGATCATTCGGTCCCCACCACACCAACGAGTCAGGAAGAGCCCGGCTGGTTTCCGTCGTGAACGGAATCTTGTCGGCGATCATACCCGGTGCTTCAGGTGTGGTCGCCACAGGGAGATGAAAGACGGCCGTATCGCCTGGGAAGCCGTGTTTTGTGAGTCCGGTGAAGACCACCCATTGTGTGGTGATAGATTTCACCGCCCGCCGCGCGCGCTTGATCGTATTGGTCCACTTCACCGTGCCTGGCGCATAGGTGATCGGCGAGGTCAGCGGATCTTGATACTGCACGGTCAATTCGACCAGCGTCGTTGGGACGCCGATCACCTTGCCGCTCGGCTTGAGCCGGAACGATCCACCAGGGATCGTGCGGCTATTCGCGACGGTCAGGCGCAGACCGCTACCCGGGGGAGAAATCCCCAGGGCCTCCATGACGAATGCGGAGGCTGGGGTACGAGCCAGCTCGTCTCCATAGAACACCAATGGCCCTGCGCTGGGCCAGAGGACATCCATGCCAATGTCTGTCCGCTTCAAGGCCGGGGCGTGGACGGCGGTGAGTTCTTGCCAACAGGCGTCGTAGGAGGGATCCGTTGCCGGCGGATAGCCTTTGAGTCCTGCCGATGTAGCTGCCACGAGCCGGTACTGACAGGCGAAATCGAGTTGCCCGAACGTCACATGGTCGCCGTTCGCAATCGCCTCGGCGTAACGGCGAGCGGTCTCCACGGCGGGTGTACTGCCTTTTGATTTCTTGGGCGGCGCGGCGAAAGCGGGATCCGTGATTGTAACCCCGACGATGAAGATCGCGGCGGTCCCCGCAAGCACAACTAGGTTGGTGAATAGTCTGGCGCGAGTCATCATGATTACCTGCCCTGTAAGAAGCCTCACTGATGAAAAGAGAGGTACTCTAGCATGGGGTTTGAAGAATCCGAAAGGGGCCAGGGCTGCGGATTTCGGGGATGCTATGGATTAGGAGGGGGAGGGGTCAACGGGTGGTGGAATTGGACGAGTGAGCGGATGTAGCGCAGCACCGCGAGGCATGGCGCGCATGGAATCCTCACTCCACCGTGATCACCGCGTTCATTTCATGCCCGGGCATGTCGCAGAGGTACCGATACTCGCCGGACTTGGTCGGCGTAAAGTAAATCTCGGCGACGCCATCGGCCGGGATGAGGACCCGCTTCAATCCTTCCGGCCCAAATTCTGGAGCCCCGTTACCAGCCACGGTGAGACTTTCTCCCGGGAACAGTCCGATCGGCACGACGGCATGGATTTCCGAATCGTGGTTTTTGAACACGAGCCTCGTTTTGTGTCCTTGATGGAGGACCGTGCGTTCGGGCTTGAACTGCCGTCCCTGAATCACCACGACGGACGTCTCCTCAGTGGGTACATCCGCCCCCAGCGCAAGGCAAGTGGCCAGTCCACTCGCGGCGAAGAGGAGCGAGCATAGAACGCTGACTCTGAGTCGAACCGGCATCCGGTCACCTAGGTCGATGTGAGGCACAGAAGAGAAAAATGATTCGCGAGTGGTCACCGGGTGCGGGCGGATTTGAGAATGTTCTCGCGCATGCGGGCGCGGTCAGCCGACGCCAAGATAGGAGCCGATGTATGGCGGCAGAGCGACACTGTGTGGCGCAGGGAGGCGACGAAGTCTTCGCAGTTCGGGCAGGCGCCCAAATGCAGGCGAATCTCCTGGCAGATGGTTCCCGAGAGCTCGTCGTCGATATAGGCCGACAGTGCGCGAAGAATATGGAGGCATCGCCCTTTCCCATGTTGATGGGGCCTGGCTGCGGGACGCTTTTCCCCTCGTGGAGCTGCGCGCTTCGCCATGGTTGTTCTCCCTTCCGCTACCTGTACGTCTCGGCGTGCGTGGTTGTTGTTCCATCGACGCCGCGCGCGCTGAGTTCCCGTCGCACAAACAGGCGCGCCCGGTGGAGCCGCGATTTCACCGCGCGTTCGTTCAAGCCCATGATGGTCCCGACTTCTTTGGCACTTACCCCTTCCATGTCGCGCAGGACCAGCACCATCTTGTACTTCTTGGGCAACTTGTCGATGGCGGCATCCAGCGCCTGCCGCAGTTCCTTGTTCTCCAGCGCCTCCTCCGGGCTGAGTCCATCCACCGGGATCTGCAATCGGAACTCGCCCTCTGACGTGGGAATGAACTCGTCCAGCGAGAGTTCGCGCTCCGGCTCGCCCTTCCGTTTACGGCGCATGCGCAGACAGGCCCGCGCCGCAATCGCATAGAGCCATGTCGAGACCTGCGCGTCGCCACGAAAATTCTTGAATCCCCGATAGGCATTCAGAAACGTTTCCTGCACCAGATCCTTTGCAGCCTCGGTTTCGCCGCAGAGACGATTCGCGAAGCGATACATCAGATCCACGTGGTCTCGGTATAGCTTATCAAAATTTTTCTGTGTCCGTGCAGGAGCGGATGAGCGGTCCTTGGGACTGTGTGGCGGAGATACAGCGGGCATAGGTTGTGGCAGTCTACGAAGGGATGGAAAAGAGAGTCAAGAAAGGCGGCCGGAAACTGCAACGCTAATTGGGATGGTGAAACGCGACCACGTTGCCTTGCCCGTTGAGCTCAACCGTGATCTGACCGCCTTCCTTCATCCCGCCCAGCGTGGCTTTTCCCCGATCTGTGGGATAGGTCTGTTCCCCCTCAGGGGTCCAGAGCCTCACACTCGTGCGATCTGGCGTGGCGAATTCCAGCGGACCGGTTACAAAGCGGCGTGCCGGAGCCGCTGCGCTGAGTGCGGACAGATCTGCGACGACATGGTGCTGATGAATATGGAGGGTCATCGTCTGTCCAACCTTCGCGCTCTTAATGCCGATTTTGGCGTTGACGTTGACCAGGCCAATTGAGGTCCTGAAAAAAATGAAGTTTGATTTGAGTTTGGCCACGGTGCCGGTCAGCAACAGATGCGCGTCAGCCCCGCTGGCCGGCACTTGTCCGACCTGGAGATCGAACTGTAAGTCATGGACTCCAATCACTGTGCCGGAGTCGTCGACTTCCACCGTGACCGGATCGCCGACATGCAGGGAGGTGAGCGAATGCGCGCGCGCGCCGTAGTGGAACGACTTTTCTCCTTCCGGCGTCCATCGAAGCAGTTTCGTCGCCTCGCCGTCGCTTTGCGTGAACGGTCCGCTGAGATAGCGATGGACGAGCGAGCCATCGGCCCGTTTGCGGATATCCACGGCCAGGTGGGCCCCGTGGATACAGAAGGAGACTTCTTGAGATGCGCGAAAATCTTTGAGCGTGGTCTTGGAACTCAGCGTCAGCAACCCGATCGGGGTTTTCAGGAATACGATCCCGGGTTTGGTTCGCCAGACCGATCCTTTGAGCACGACGGATGGGTTCACGTCATCAAGGGTGGCGCCGGCGTTCGTATCGGATTGAGCGGTCGGTTGGTCAGCCGGAACCGGAGGCTGGTTGTCCGCGACGCTCAATGTGGGTGAGCCCACGATACCGACCATTCCGATGAAAGCCAGAACCTGAAACCACCGTTGGTTGATCGATAATCGATTCATCAGCATCGAGATGTTCTCGTTGGGGTCTTGAGTCGTCTTGTATTCTGGGTGTCTGGTGTCTCGTGCGGCGAGCGTGCGTCTTTACGATACCACACGGCAGTTGTTATGCGAATAACATGAGCCCGAAGCGGAGTCAACGTGAAAGCGGGTTTGCCTCGGGAGTGTACGAGGAGGTTTGTCTAGCAAAGCCTCGTGAGCGGGATCGATTACTTTTTTCTCACGAGCAGGCGAATGGGGGTACCGGCAAATCCATACGACTCCCTCAGCTGGTTCTCAAGGTATCGCAAGTACGACGGGGTGAGGTTTTCTGGATGGCCGACGAACAACGCGAACACGGGCGGCTTCGTCGCGACTTGCGTGATAAAGGCGGACTTCGTCACTTTCGCGGGCTTGCCTTTGCGGACCGGCAGGGGATGCGTGACCAGGATTTCTTGCAGCCATACATTCAAGGTCCCAGTGGGAATCCGCTTGGTGAACATCGTGTGCACGTCGTCGATCTGGGGAAACAACTGAGGGAGTGAGCCGGGTGTCAGCGCCGAGCCGTACAGCACCGGGGCCCAGGTCAAAAAAGGAAAACGGCGGTGCAGTTCGAGCTCATATTCTTTTCGAGCCTCGACGTCGTCGGCACGCAGGTCCCACTTGTTGACCAGGAGGATGCAGGCGCGGCCCTGTTTCAGAATAGCCCCGGCGATCTTCGTGTCCTGTTCCGTGACACCTTCCTCTCCGTCCAGTAAAAGAACCGCCATGTCAGACCGGCCGATGGCGCGGAGCGCGCGCAGCACGCTATAGCCTTCGATGCCGCGGTCGATCTTCCCTCGCCGCCTGATGCCTGCGGTGTCGGTAAACACGTAGCGCTTCCCCTCGTGCGTGACAAGGGAATCGATCGGATCGCGCGTGGTTCCCGCAATATCGCTCACGACCACGCGCTCTTCGCCCAACACGGCGTTCACGAGCGTGGATTTGCCGACATTGGGGCGGCCCACCACGGCAATGCGAGGCAGCTGCAGCAGCTCGGCTGTGCCATCTGCGGCTGGGAGCAGCGGGTAGATCGCATCCAATAGCTCGGACACGCCGATGCCATGTTCCGCAGAAAGGGGATACAGCTCGTCCTTCCCCAGTTGATAAAAATCGGCGACGAGGGGATCGGCTTTCGGCGTATCAATCTTGTTGATCGCAAAGAACACGGGCTTCGTGACGCCTCGCAGGAGACGGACCACCTCGTGGTCCGGCGGCGTCAACCCTGCACGTCCATCCAGGAGGAATATGAGGATATCGGCTTCTGCGATGGCAATTTCTGACTGTCGGCGAATCAACGTCAGCATGCCGTCCGACGAGGACAGATCGAGTCCTCCGGTATCGACCAGCCGAAACTTGCGTTCCCGATAGGTTGCGTCCGCATAGTTCCGATCGCGGGTCACGCCGGGGACGTCATCGACGATGGCGGTCTTCATGCCGAGGATTTTATTGAACAAGGTCGACTTCCCCACGTTTGGTCGTCCGATGATCGCGACGAGCGGCATCGAGGCGTCAGACATAAAGGGGAGCGTGCTCGAGGTTGTCGCAGAATCATGTTTGTGTTTCATAGGTGCGGTTGGACCGTATCACAGGAATTTTGGCAAACACAACCAGCGTCAGGTACACTCTATCGATATGACGCCCCTTTCTGTGAATTGGAACGACATCGACGATGTCCTGCTCGACATGGACGGCACCTTGCTCGACCGGCATTTCGACAACTTCTTTTTCGAAGCAGAACTGCCGCGCCGGTACGCGGCACTCCACGGTCTGCCGTTTGCGGAAGCTCGTGATCGCTTGATGGCGATGTACCGCTCAGTCGAAGGCGAATTGGCCTGGACCGATCTGCACTACTGGACCGATCAAGTGGGGATCGACGTCGTGGCAATGCACAAGGAGTTGGACTACATGATCGGCTTCCTGGCCGGCGCGGAGGAATTTCTGCACCATCTTCGGCAGTTAGGCAAGCGCGTGACGATTGTCACAAACGCACATGAATCGGGCGTGGCGATCAAAGTCGCCAAGACCGGACTCGATCAGCATGTGGAGAGAATCGTGAACGCGTTTGAAGTCGGTTATCTCAAGATGCGACCGGAGTATTGGTCTCGCTGTCAGCGATTACTGGGATTCGATCCGACACGCGCGCTCTACATGGACGATGATGAAGGGTGTCTGAGTGCGGCTCAACAATTTGGCGTCGCCCATCTCATTCATAGTGCGAAGTCGAGTTCTCAGCTGCCTCCTACTCCGCTGGCTCAGTTCATCTCGGTCACCAGCTTTTCTCCGCTTCTGAACGGCCGGCCTGTGATCTAGT
>JAHFES010000103.1:5507-7915 GCA_023248355.1 Nitrospiraceae bacterium | reverse complement strand
GAGAAACTCGGCGTGTTCTACCTCGGTCGTCCTTATGATCTGGCGGCCAAGCAGGCCAAACCAGGTTGGCTGCTCTACGACTCGAAAGATCTCGTCACTCATGCAGTCTGCGTCGGCATGACCGGCAGCGGCAAGACCGGTCTCTGCCTTGCGCTCCTCGAAGAAGCGGCGATCGACAATATCCCCGCCATCATCATCGATCCCAAAGGTGATCTCGGAAACTTGATGCTGACCTTCCCCGGGTTAAAGGGTGAAGACTTCCAGCCCTGGATCAACGAGGACGACGCGAGGAAGAAGGGACTATCTCCCGCAGATTACGCCAAGGCGCAGGCCGAACTCTGGACGAAGGGGTTGGCAGGGTGGCAGCAGGATGGGGCACGGATTCAGCGGCTCCGTGATGCGGCAGACGTGGCCATCTATACGCCGGGAAGCAATGCCGGCTTGCCCGTGTCGATCTTGAAGTCCTTTGCTGCTCCTGCCGCCGACGTGCGTGAGGATGCGGAGCTGCTGCGCGAGCGGATCAGCACCACGGTGACCAGCTTGCTTGGACTACTCGGCATCGAGGCAGATCCGATTCAAAGCCGCGAGCATATCTTATTGTCGACGATTCTCGATCAGACCTGGAAGAAAGAGGAAGATCTCGATTTGGCCGCGCTGATCCATGCCATTCAGTCGCCACCGGTTTTAAGAGTCGGCGTGATGGACGTCGATTCCTTCTTCCCTTCAAAGGATCGTTTTGCCCTGGCGATGAAGCTGAACAATCTCCTCGCCGCTCCCGGCTTTCAGGCCTGGCTGGAAGGCGAGGCCCTCGACATTCAATCGCTGCTCTATACGTCGGCCGGGAAGCCGCGCCTGGCGATCTTCTCCATTGCGCATCTGAACGATGCCGAACGCATGTTCTTCGTGACGCTCTTGCTCAGCCAGATGGTCGGGTGGATGAGAGCGCAGTCAGGGACGACGAGCTTGCGAGCCCTCCTTTATATGGATGAGATCTTCGGCTATTTCCCCCCGGTCGCCAATCCGCCGTCCAAACTGCCGCTGATGACGCTGCTCAAACAGGCACGCGCCTTTGGACTTGGCGTCGTCCTCGCCACCCAGAACCCCGTCGATCTCGACTATAAGGGGTTGGCCAATACCGGCACCTGGTTCATCGGACGATTGCAGACGGAGCGCGACAAGGCGCGAGTGCTTGAAGGATTGGAAGGAGCCTCGTCCAGTGCCGGAAAGAAATTCGATAAGGGGCGAATGGAGCAGACGCTTGCCGGTCTCGGCAACCGCATCTTCTTGATGAACAACGTGCATGAAGACGAACCGGTCGTGTTCGAGACCCGCTGGTGCTTGTCGTATTTGCGCGGACCGCTGACGAGGGCGCAGATCAAGACGCTGATGGATAAGGCGAGGGGTGAGGGGCGAGGGGCAAGGGGGGAAGACCGAAATCAAAGGGGCGGATCAACAGCGCCGAACTCCTTGCCTCGTGCCTCTAGCCGCTTGCCTGGCGGAGCACGCCCCATGTTGCCTCCCGATGTTCCTCAACATTTTGTTCCGCTTCGTGGCTCCAAGCCGGACGGAAGCGAGTTGGTCTACGCTCCGATGCTGTTGGGATCTTCTCAGGTCCGCTTTGCCGATACGAAAAGCGGCATCGACACCACTCAGGACGTGACGGTGCTGGCGCCCATGACCAATGGAGCCCTCGCCATTGATTGGGACCATGCGGTGGCTGCGGATATTGCCGTCGCGGACTTGGAGCAGGCGCCTGCCGGTGAAGCCCAATTTCTCCCCCTGCCTGCGAGCGCTGGCAAGGCCAAGAGTTACGCGGACTGGAATAAGGATTTCGCCGGATGGCTGTTCAGAACGCAGAAAGTCGATGTGCTCAAGAGTCCCGGCACCAAGGAAATTTCCAAGCCGGGGGAGTCCGAGCGGGATTTTCGTATCCGGTTGCAGCAGTCAGGCCGTGAGGAGCGGGATAAGGCGGCGGAAGCCTTGCGCCAAAAATATGCGCCGAAGATTACAACGCTTCAAGATCGTATCAGGCGTGCAGAGCAGATGAAGGAGAAGCAGCAGGTCGAGGCGCGTTCCAGTCAGATTCAGGCCGCCATTTCGGTCGGCGCGTCGATCCTGGGCGCGTTTTTAGGCCGGAAAACCATCAGCGCCACGAACATTGGCCGGGCGACGACGGCGATCAGAAGTGCGGGGCGCGTGATGAAAGAATCGCAGGACGTCGGCCAGGCGGAAGAGAACGTTGCGGCTCTGGAGCGGCAGCTCGCAGATCTCGAAGCGCAATTCAAGACTGAAAGTGATGCGTTGGCTGCGGCAACCGATCCGTTGAACGAAAAACTCGAAACGATTTCC
Organism: Nitrospiraceae bacterium; assembly: GCA_023248355.1. Taxonomy (GTDB): domain Bacteria; phylum Nitrospirota; class Nitrospiria; order Nitrospirales; family Nitrospiraceae; genus Nitrospira_D. Next base: position 5,566 of record JAHFES010000103.1, on the reverse strand, counting down.
ATCAAACCTACCAAAGCGAACATCGCCGTGAAGCTCGTGGCGTTGGCATGGGTTCCCTG
>JAHFES010000103.1:3513-5407 GCA_023248355.1 Nitrospiraceae bacterium | reverse complement strand
CAGCAGCGCGGTGCAAGGCCTTTTGTAATCGACTGAGGTAGGGAATCGTGATGTGGCGGTTAGATTGCACGAGCAGCCGCTTTTTCTGCAGGTGGGTCAGGACACGGCTGACCGTTTCCCTTCTGAGTCCTGCAAATTCGGCGATGACCGTGCGGGAAAGCCTGATCGGCAATGCCACGTCTTTCTCACCGGTTATGCCCAGTTGCCGGACCAAGTCAAGGAGGGAATGGACGACTCGGCCGGAGGCATCCAGCACCGTCTGTCGGCCGAGTCGGTGTTCGAGCGCGTTCAGTTGGAAGCCGATCTGCCTGAGCAAAGAGGTCAACAATCTAGGATCCATCTCCACTCGGCGGAGCAGATCCTCCGGTTTGACAAAGGCCACCGTCGTCTCGATCAATGTTCGTCCCGAGATGGAATAGGTCTCCTGGCCCCGCAGCCAATCGGTCAGGCCGACGAATTCTCCGACTCCACAGCCTTGGATCGCCACTTCGTCGCCGGCTTCGGTCAGCGTGGTGACGACGATCAGCCCCTGGCAGACCATGGGGAGAGAGGTCCGCGGTTCGCCCTGCCGAACCACGTATTTTCCAGCCCGGTACGTTTTTATCTCGATGCTCAGTGGGGAACCGGCATCCGGGGGGCCATCGAGCTGCGCCAGGACGCAGTGCTGCCGCTTCACGCAGTGCGGACACAGATTGGGAAGCGACAGGGAAGCCGAACGAGCCTGACTCCCAGGCTGTGACACGCTGTTTTTCACTTTCACGAGATGTTCTTCTTAAGTGTTAAATGCTGAATGCCACCGTACAACTCAAAACTCAGAACTTCCCACGCAAGCCTCGACCGCAACTGGACCGTGACGCGGTGTACTGAGCCCACAAAAAAGGCGCAACCAGGACTCCCGTCAAACAAGAAGGAGCCCTCCGATTGCGCCTTCGGCTTACAGATCTGAACATCTGCCCGCCAAGGCGGGTTGAGCCACCTGCTCGACCCGATGTGAACTCGCCAATCGTTGTCGGTCCGATGACTCAGAACCTTGAGGGCTCTCTTCTCAATGACTGCTTCCGCATAACTCTTGTAAAAATACAAGTAATTCTAAGCCAAGATCGTGATGTACGTCACAATCTCCAACTTCTCCATTGGATAGCATACCCCACTCTTGATTCGATGCGCGGGAGGAATCTGTCCGTTGCTCCGCCTTCCATCCATCTTGAACCGGCTTGCCGGCCGATTGACACGTCGCCTGACGTTCCAACTTGAATTCTGGGTGCTGGTGACCGCGCTTCCGTCATTGCTCCTGGGAGGGTGGCTGTTCACGGTCGTGTACCGTGAACTCATCGTGACCCGGCAGCTCGGCGCCGAGGCAGTGGCGCGGCAAGCCTTGGATACGCTGGACCGTCTGGTGTTCGAACGGTACGGAGACACACAGGTCTTTTCCGGCCTTCCCTTGGTGCGAGCCCTCGACCGCGCCCAGCTTGCCGACATCGCCGATCACTTAGTCACCACCTATGCGCCGTACTACCGAATGGCTCTGGTCGTCGACCGGGAAGGCCGTATCCTGGCTGTGAACCGGGTCGATGGGGCCGGCTATCTCATCCCGACGGCGTCACTGATCGGGCGTTCCGTTGCAGAGCAACCCTGGTTCACGCGAACCCTGGCCGCGACTGAACCGGTGCTGATTGAAGACTTCCATCCTGACCCGCTGATGGAGACAGCCTATCACGATCCGCGTCCGGTCATGAGCTTCTCTGCTCCGATCAGGAACAGTGCCGGTCAAGTGGTGGGAGTCTGGTCCACGAGACTGTCTCTCGCTTCGCTGGAGGAGGTGCTGGCAAAGCTCTCCGGCATCGCCGCACCGGTGTCCCCGTATCCGCTGATCCTTCGCGCGTCCCACCAGGAT
>JAHFES010000103.1:0-3413 GCA_023248355.1 Nitrospiraceae bacterium | reverse complement strand
CGGTCCTCCTTCAGGTCGGGCCTTGGCCGCAACCGGACGCTCAGCGAAATGATCGAGTGCGCCCTGAGTCGCCCACGCCGTTGCTCGCGACAGCTACCTCCACCGGTTTTTCACGCTCGCCAGGACTCCACTGGCGGCTTGAAGTCTATCAACCACCGGGCGCCCTGGACTGGCCCACAGTGCTCGCCTGGCTTTCGGCCTGGCTCGGGCTTCTGGTGCTCGGGGGCGTCGTCAGTCTGGGATGGATCGTCCACCGCCGTGTGATCAGGCCCGTGCTGACCCTGACGGAACTGGCCAGGGACCAGGCCCGTCTGGCCAGAGCCGTCCCGGTTGAGCGCATGGTTGTTCCGGCCGTACCGCCTTCTTCCGAAGCGACATCCGGTCTTCTGGCTCGCGCGGACGAACTGGGAGAACTGATGCGCACGGTCGGCGCGATGGCGCGGGAGGTTCAGGGCCAAGTCGCCCGGCTCACCACCCTGAATGCGATTGCGCAGAGCTTCCAACGCGAGATGGTCTCGCTCCCGTCGCTTCTTACGCGGACCGTGTACACGGCCCGCGAGCTCACCGGCGCCCGCTATGCCGCCTTGGGCGTATTCGATGAAACCGGCGACCACCTCGCCCAGTTCATTACGGCCGGAATGGATGACGCCACCAAAGAGGCGATCGGAATCCTCCCGACCGGTCTGGGGCTCCTGGGCTATCTGGCCAAGGAAGAGGGGGTCCTGCGCCTGAAGGACCTCGCGCAGCATCCGGCCTACAGTGGATTCCCTCCGCACCACCCGCCGATGTCGTCGTTCATGGGGGTGTCCATCCGGGCGCACGGCAAGCTCTTTGGCCGGCTCTATCTGACAAATAAGGCAGAACCGGAGTCCGGCGTGACTGAATTCACAGAGCTGGACGAGCAGGTGATCGCGGCGCTCGCCTACCAGGCCGGGACCGCGATTGAAAACGCTGGCCTGTTCCATCAGACCAAGACAGCCGAAGCTCGGTATCGCGCCATCCTGGACTCGGTCGAGGAGGGAATCTACGGCATCGACCTGTCAGGACGGTGCCTGTTTCTCAATAGAGCCGGGGCCGCGCGGCTGGGCTATGGGTCGGATGATCTGGTCGGCCGGGTCATGCATCCGCTGATTCATCATAGGCGGGCCGACGGACGGCCATGTTTCGAAGAGGAGTGTCCCATCCACGCGGTGTTCCGCACGGCGCAGGCGATCCGGTTGGAACATGAGGTGCTGTGGTGTCAGGACGGAAGTTCCCTTCCGGTCGTCTGTGTCTCCACGCCGTTGTACGATGCGGCGGGCACGGTCATCGGCGCCGTGGTCAGTTTCACGGACATGACCGAACGCCGGCACCTGGAGGAGCAACTGCGGCAAGCGCAGAAGATGGAGGCGATCGGGCGTCTCGCGGGCGGGATCGCCCACGATTTTAATAACCTCCTCACAGCCATTCTGGGGTACAGCAACCTTCTTCTGAAGAAGCTCGATCCAGACCGACAGCGGGAAGTCATCGAGATCAAGAAAGCCGGGGAGCGGGCTGCCTCGTTGACGCACCAACTCCTGGCGTTCAGCCGCAAGCAGGTGCTCGACCCCCGGGTGCTCGATCTGAACATCGTTGTGACGGGGATGGAGCGGCTGCTGCGCCGACTCATCGGCGAATACATCGACCTGCTCACCGCGCCCGCTCCCGCCCTCGGCCGGGTCAGGGTCGATCCGAGCCAAATTGAGCAAGCGATTCTGAATCTGGCGCTGAATGCTCGTGACGCCATGCCCCACGGTGGCCGGCTCACCATTGAGACGGCCACCGTCGAGTTGGAGGAGACCTATTGCCGGACTCATCCGGAAGCTAGCCCCGGGCCGTATGTCATGCTGGCGGTCAGCGATACCGGTAGCGGCATGGATACCGCGACCCTGGCGCGCTGCCTTGAGCCGTTCTTTACGACCAAGCCGTTGGGCAAAGGCACGGGGCTAGGACTCTCGACCGTGTATGGCATCGCGAAGCAAAGCGGCGGCTCGGTCGGGGTGTACAGTGAACGTGGTCACGGCACGACGGTGAAAGTCTACCTGCCGCTGGTCGAGGAGGATCTGCCGCTGCCCACGCCGCCTGTCCGTGAAGCGGCATCGCGACCCTGCACGGAGACCCTGTTGCTGGTGGAGGACGACGAACCTGTCAGGATCTTTGCGCGCACGGTTCTGGCCGAACATGGCTACACCCTGCTGGAAGCCTCAAGCGGGGAGGAGGCGGTGCAGATGAGCGCCCGGCACGAAGGAACGATCCATCTGCTGCTGACCGATGTGATGCTGACGGGCATGAACGGACGCCGGTTGGCGGAGCGTCTGATGTCCGAACGGCCCGAACTGAGGGTGTTGTACATGTCAGGCTATGCCGAGAACGCCATTGTGCACCACGGAGTCCTGGATCCAGGCACCGCGTTTCTTCACAAGCCCTTTACTGCGGACGGCTTGGCCGGGAAAGTCCGCGACGTGCTGGACGCGCCCCACGGGGAGTAACACGTGACGCGTGACGGGTGATGCGTGATGGGTATCGGAAACAGAAACCGACTTGTGTGACGGCGCCTCTCTTGACTCGTCACGCGTCACGCGTCACGCGTCACGAACGACGCTTCACGAGCGACTATTGACCAATGACGAATGACCTTTCCTCTCAGACCCGCATCCTGATCGCGGATGACGATGAGACCTTTCGCGAGGCCACGGCGGATTTCCTCCGCGGCGCTGGATATCGCTGCGACTGTGTCCGGAGCGCACAAGAAGCCGAGACGGCCTTCTCGGAACATCCCTACGATCTGCTCATCACCGACATCAATATGCCGGGCAACACCAATCTGGAGTTGCTGCATGGGATGCAGCGGAGGCAGACCATCGTCCCGGTGATCCTCGTCACGGGCTATCCCACCGTTCCCACTGCGGTGGAAGCGCTGCGCCTGTCGGTGGTCGATTATCTGATCAAGCCGCTGGACTTTCCCTCCGTCCTCAGCCGAATCAGCCTGGCCATCGCCAAGGGCCGCCTTTTGCGCTCGCTCCACAGGGCTCGGCAGGAGGCGACCGAGTGGACCGGCGCCATCGAGCGCTTCGAACAGGCGCTCGTGGGCAGCTCAGGGCCGGGCGCGGTCGCGCCGAAGCCGGCCTGGTCGATGGATCAGTATCTGGGCCAGATGGCGACCCAGTTGCTCAAGCTGGTCCTGAACTTCAAGACCGCCATGGATCTGGCGCATGGAGGGCGTCCGGATCAGGCGATCGACCTGTGCGAGTCGCTCCGTTGCCCGCGTCTCGCGGCGTATGAAGAGGCTCTGAACGAGACGATCGCCGTTCTGGAGAAAACGAAGCACGCCTTTCGATCGAAGGACCTGGGCGTGCTGAGGAAACGGCTGGAGACCGTGCTGGAGACCAATCGCC